>USHW01000001.1 GCA_900554545.1 uncultured Prevotella sp.
TAAGGACTTTAAGTAATGGCACGGAGTTTCATGTACAGGGCTTCAAGATGACGGGATATGTAAAAATAGAATATGATGAAGGCTCGGATACATTTACAATTACCCTTACTCCTGATGAAAACCAAGGAAACAAAAAAATCATAGAAAACGTTTATCTTGACAACCTCATTTCAGTGATAGACGAAAACGTGGAATATTGCGAGGACTATGAAACCAAGATAAGGCAATGGCTAAGGAAACAAGCGGTCTGATTATGGGATATTTGAGTCTTTACAAAAATTACAATTACAGGAGAAAAACAATTAAATGAAAAATCACCTTCTGTAAAACTTCGATTTTCAGTAAACACTTAAATATTTGAAAGACTGAACTCTCTTAAATGCAGGGATATGTGAAAACGGTAAATGTGACAAAAGACCGAAAATCACGTATCTTTATTTTTGTTATTTACGACAACCGAAAATGTGTTCAATCCGTTTTGTGTTCAAATAATAGGCATAATGTTGGATTGGGCACATTATTTTGTATTCACTTAACTCAAAGAATTATATGGAAACAACAGCAGTGGTTTATGCAAGGGTATCGTCTACCAATGACAGGCAGGATACTTCAAGGCAAATCAGGGACTTGGAAATATTGGCGAAAACGAAATCCCTGAAAATCGTGAAAACATACGAGGAACATATATCAGGCGCAAGGAAAACACAGGAAAGGCCAATCCTGAAAGAGTGCCTGTCGTATTGCTTCAAGAATAAAATCGGAATCCTTCTCATATCGGAACTGTCACGCCTCGGAAGGAATGTTGACGACGTACTCTATAATGTCAGGCTTTGCAAGGAGAAGCACTTGAACGTATATTTCCAGAAAGAGCGGCTCTCGATATTCAACGCCGACGGGAAAGAGCATCCGTTCCTTACGATATTCATAGCCGTACTTGGGACATGCGCGGAAATGGAGAGGGAAAACATCAGGTTCAGGCTCAATTCGGGAAAGGAACAGTTTGTAGCTAACGGAGGGAAAGTCGGAAGAAAGGCTGGCTACAGGAAACCTGATGACAAGATGAAGGAAGAATATGCCGGGGTGATAAGACTTCTCCACAAGGGCTACCCGATAAGGATGATTGCCAAGAGCGAGAAAGTCGGTATAAGCACGGTTCAGAGAATAAAGAAAAGGTTTATGGACAATGAAAAGCAAACAGCATGATTAGGTATCACTTCAACATCACGATTGGCGGAATAAAACTAAATGTCAACGTAAACGCCAATAACCAACAGACAGCTTACGGAAAGGTAAAACGGCTCTATCCGATGGCGACTAACATCCACTTGACAAGAACTGAAAGGCTATGGAACCAAGGTATGTTATAATCCTCGACTTCTGCATCGGAGTCTTGAACATTATCAGGCTGACAGACGAGGAAGTAAAAGAATCAGAACGATACGACGACTTCGAGGAATACCTGTCAACGTTGGAGGACAAATACGGCTTCAGGTTGAATAATTGCCAGTGGATGACTACGGAGAACTTGAACGTTTACTGGTATGATAACGGACAGGAAGTAAGCATGGAACAATTTTAACTCTATACAAGGAAGGATGGCTCTAAACGGCTGTCCTTCTTTTATTTTTTCATGATATTTTTGTCATTTTTGGAAAAAAAAGTATCTTTGTACTGAAAAAACGGTCGACACTTACGACCAAAGTTTCAGTGATTGACGGATAAAACATTTTTATCATGATAATAAATAGAAACGATTACATAGAGAAGTTGCTTGCTAAACGTTGGAATGGCAAGGTAAAAATCATTACGGGGATAAGACGTTGTGGTAAGTCGTTCCTGCTTTCAACCCTTTACAAGAACCGGTTAATTGGGGAAGGCGTTGATGAAAATGATTTTATCGAAGTCGCCCTTGACAGAAAGTCTGACATGAAATACCGCAACCCTAATGTTTTGTACGACTATATTGTTGGACGTACAAGTGATACGGGAAGAAAATTCTATGTCTTCATCGATGAAATACAACTGTCGTATAAAGTGAAAAACGGTGATGTAGAAGAATCTTTGGTGCCGGAAGAGGACAGAGAGATGCTTTATACCACTTTTTACGACATATTGAACGACTTAATGGCACGTCTAAATCTCGACGTGTATGTTACTGGGTCAAACTCTAAAATGCTGTCGAAAGATATTGTTACGAACTTTCGTGACAGGGGGTCTGAAATAAAAGTTTATCCATTGTCATTTGCCGAGTATTTATCAGTGTCGGGGTTGGAAAAGGCGGATGCGTTTGAGGAATACTTGACTTATGGAGGAATGCCTTTGACCGTGCTTGAACATGACGGAAGCGAGAAACGTAAATATCTTCAGGGACTTTTTTCGAATGTATATATTAAGGATATTGTAGAGCGTTACAAACTTAAGGACGACAGCATATTGGGTGTATTGGTGGATGTTCTCTCATCATCCGTCGGTTCGTTGACAAATCCGAATAAGCTGGCAAATACTGCCGGTTCACTTATGGGAAAATCAATTTCATACAACACCGTTAAGAATTATCTTGACTACCTGGAGGACGCCTACCTTTTCCAAAGCGCCAAACGATGGAACGTGAAAGGGCGTAAATATTTCGACAACATCCAGAAGTATTACGCAATGGACTTGGGATTGAGGAATGCAAGGTTGAATTTCAGACAGCAGGAACGTTCACACTTGATGGAGAATATGATTTATAACGACTTAATCCGTAGAGGATATTCCGTTGATGTAGGAATTGTAGAGCTTACGCAGACAGTAGAAGGCAAGCGCAGGATGTCACAATATGAAATAGATTTTGTTGTCAACTTGGGAAGCAATAAGGTTTATATCCAGTCTGCATTGAATGTTGACACCCCCGAGAAAAAAGCACAGGAAACATTCTCGCTAAGGAACACCGGCGACTTCTTCAGGAAAATTGTAGTGTTGGACGGTAACAGCAAACTATGGACCGATGAAGATGGAGTAACGTATATTGGCGTAATACCATTCTTATTGGAGGATATTGTAAAGGAGGTAATCCAATGATATGAAAAGCTGCCATAAAGTGTTAACACTGAATGGGAAGGATGGCTCTAAACGGCTGTCTTTCTTTTATTTTTTGTCCTAAATAATTTAAATTAAGATGAAAAAATAATTGGATACGAATGTCCCCTTCTAAAATATATTGTTTACTTATTGCAATAACCACAAATGTAGTATATTACCACCTTATGTAAAGCAGTAAATACTAAAGAAATGGCAAATATTAAACGTATATTAATTTAGATGAATTGCTTACTTCATGGCAGGCATTATATGTCAAGCGAGTTCTCGTTCAACAGGAAGTCGTAAACGCTCATTGTAGTTATACCAGCTTCATTGCGGTGGACCATTATATCGTCACCGGTAACTATGATTCGTTTGAAGAAATCGTCCACTTTCATTAACGAAGCCTCTTCCTGTTCGACTTTCTCCCTTGTCGGCAAAGAATACGCCGACTGCACATAATAACGTTTGCTGCCGAGGTTGCATACAAAGTCTATTTCCAATTGCACACGTTGCTGTTTGCCTTCAGGGTTTATCGTCCTTGTGGGAACAACGCCTACGTCAACGTTAAAGCCACGCATCAGCAGTTCGTTGTATATGGCGTTCTCCATCAAGTGCGTTTTCTCAGTCTGGCGGAAGTTCAACCTTGCGTTCCTAAGCCCCAAGTCGCAGAAATAATACTTGAACGGCGTGTCAATATAACGTTTGCCTTTTATGTCATACCGTGTGGCTTTCTCTATCAGGAAGGCATCCTGGAGATAATCAAGGTATTTCTTTATCGTCGCACTGCTGATTTCCGCTTTCTTCACACTTTTAAACGTGTCTGCAAGTTTGTTCGGATTGGTGAGACAACTGACGTTCGACGAAATGATGTCAAGCAGCTCTTCAAGGTCATCATCCTTCCGTATGTTATATCTGTCTTTAATGTCACGAAGGTAGGTTTCGGTAAACAGCGACTTAAGGAATTGTGATTTTTGCGCTTCCGTGGTATAGTCGAATATCTGTGGCAGGCCGCCGAATGTCATATATTCATCAAGCCCTTTCTGTTTCGTCCCTTCATAAACGGACATATACTCCTTGAACGACAGCGGATACATCCTTATTTCATGGCCTCTTCCCCTGAACTCGGTTATAACGTCCTTTGAAAGAAGTCTGGCATTGCTCCCGGTCACATAGATGTCAACATTGCTCCTCCGCAAAAAGCTGTTCAATACGTCGGCAAAATCATCGACCAACTGGATTTCGTCAAGAAGGAAATAGTGCATACCATTATCCCTTATGCTTTTGTCAAGGTATTGATAAAGTTCATCCGGATTACGGAGTTTCCTGTTTTGGAAGCTATCAAGATCCACCTTTATGATATGAGACACGTCAACACCGCTATTGAGCAGGTTATTATAAAATAGGTTAAACAACAGGTAAGACTTGCCGCACCTTCTTATACCAGTGATTATCTTAACGAAGCCGGTATGCCTCATTGCCTCCAATTCTGAGAGGTATCTATCGCGTTTTATTTCCATGCTATTTCAGATTTGTGACTATATTGCCAGATATTTTCAGTACAAAGATACTCCAATTTTTCCAAAGAGTCAAACGTCTATTTCATATTTGTGGCATCTTGTCCATATTTACAAAATAAGTTGTGTTAAAAACATGGCAAAAATCATCGTTGACTACAAAAAAGCGACGGATGAAGAAATGTCAGTCAATCTTGCTTAATATCATAAGGAAGGATGGCTCTAAACGGCTGTCCTTCTTATATTGTTCATGATGAGATTAGAAAATCAATAATCTGTTTAATATCAAAATGATTTTTGATGGGTTGCAACAAAAAAATGGCCAGTTATGGTCTTTGTTTATGCAGGGAAAAGAAAAATAGGAACAACTACGTAACGGATTTTTGACAGAGGTTATGCTATTATTTTTGAAGATATGGTAGTGTGGATTAACAGTCTGCTTCCCATCGACGAAGAGATTAGGCAAACATTAAGAACGGAGGTACGTATGTATCCTGAAAAGGCAATTAGGGAGTTGACTGTTAATATGCTCATTCATCAGGGTTTTGCAGAACAAGGATTCCCGATGGTAGAAATATATTCGGATAGGATTGAAATCTCCAATCTTGGGCTGCCCCTTATAAGTGTAGAACACTTTATTGACGAATATCAATCAAGGAACGATTCTTTGGCTGATATTATGAGAAGAATGGGAATATGCGAGGAGATAGGCAGCGGTATGGACACGACTATCTTTAGTATCGAACTTTACCAATTGCCCCCATTGCGCTTTCAAGTCCAAGAAAACAGGACAACAGTTACCATCTTTTCATACAGGAAGTTCGCTGAGATAGATAAGGGAGAGCGTATCAGGGCTTGTTACCAACATGCGTGCCTGAGATATGCTTCAAATGAGAAAATGAACAATCAATCATTGAGAACTATACTCGGTATTGAGGATAGGAATTATCCAATGGCTTCACGAATTATAAAAGATACATTGGAGGCAAAATTAATAAAAGAGGAAAGCCTAAATGGAGCATAGCGGTATAACTATATTCCTTAATTTGGCATAAAGAAACAGTGTAACTGGCATGTAACTGATATGTAACTGGGAAAGCATGCGTGCATTATAAGTTTTTGATAATCAGTGCGTAAATTTTGCAAAGTCATGTAGCTGGCATGTAACTGAGAGGTGTGGATACCACAAATAAATAAAACTTTACCTAACATTTGCTATATCAATGATCTTGTACTATTGGAATGTTGTCACGGTGTTTTCCATCGTGGTTTTGCGTTATAGGTGATGGAGTTGGCTTTTACTCTGAGATAGTTCTTATCTTCGTCTTTCCAAGTTTTTTGTTAATTAGAAGAGAAAACATTTTTACCCAGAGGCAATATTCAACAATCACAGAAAACAATCTATATTCTTTACATTCAATAGGAGTGTTAATCTGGAAAGATTTTTGTATGATTAAAAACAAATAATTATATTTGCATATAAGTTACCAGAATAAGCGGATGAATAAATCCGTTCATTATATTTCTAATTTTGTTTATAAAATTAAATTAACTATCCATGAAAATCGAAAGTGCATTAGATATAATATCCAGAGGCCTTGTCGAAGATTCTTCAAACTTGGACAAAGGTTTCCTGTTGTTAAACGCTTTTGTCAAATACCAAAATTCAGAGTTGTCGAAAAATTTGGATGAAACATATAAGCACTTTTTGGATTATGTCCTGTTTGTTGAAGGACTGCAATATCCTTTCTTTTACTGCCTTAATCGTGTCTTATCTAACTCGGAGACCATTGGCAAACTGTGTACCTACATTATAAACTTGCAATGCAAGTATGACAAGCGTTTGAATGCAAAAGAAGCATATCAATTATTACTACACATAAACAATGATTTTTATGGTAGTGAAGACAATGATTTGGCAAGAAGCATATTGGATGCATTTAATTTGCCTGATAAAGTTTATTCTCCTGCAACGGTCGCATTAAGCAATAAAAATATAGACTCATTTATAGAGGCTTTTGGCAATGAAGATTGCACTGAAATGATGAAATCATTATGGATTCTTAAATTTATGCTATATGGTACGGCTTCATTGGAAGAAGATGAGAAACTTTATAATTCCGTATGGTTCAATAACCAAACTTATGACATTTTTTTCTTATCGGACTATGATGTAGTTGGTAATACAAAAGATAAGGATACAATAATAAACATGATGAAAATGTTTGTATCCACAAATTATTCTGCAGAAATCTCTCATTATAAACCAATACCAGCGATATATAACGAAAAACAATATAAATTAAATTCACTATCACTTGATAATACAAGCTTGATTCTCAACAGCTATTTAGAACGTTACATAAAAAATATAAGAACTTCTTCTGATGAATCATTTGAGCATGATTGTAAAAATGATGGCAATTATTTAATATTAAATTCCTTGAAGGAGCATAAGGATGTATTAAAAAAAGATTTTGACAAGAATTTTTTTGACACGTTAGAATCAAAATTAAGCAATTATTATTTGGTGACAAATAAACCGTTCAAATATTACATCGAATTGTATCTTGCGAAAATATCGTTTTCTTACAATATGGTTAAAAATGCCCTGCCTGATGACGGTATTAAGTTTTTGATTAAACAAATAGACCGCTTCCCTGATTTAAAAAAATGGATAATTGGCCCTGATTCATTTTTTGATGTTTATTTTACACGCCTATTCCCGGTTAAAGAGAAGGCAATCATACAAAATAAAAAGCAAAATAGCAAAGCCAATATTATAGACAATTCCCTGCAAGAACAATTTGATGGTAAATGTAGTGGAATAACGATATTTTGTCCCGGACAAGGAGATCAGGCCTATATTCTTTTACTTAAATATTTATATTCATTTTTAACAGGGCAGTTTGCATTCAAAGATCCAAAACTAACTAGTGATGAAGCCAAAAATATGAAACTCGATTTAGGCAATAAAACTGAATACATAAACGCGAAAAAATGTTCAGAAGAAGATTTTATCTATATATTATGTGGCAAAAAGGACAAAGGGTCTATAAGCAAAAATCCGATAATTGAATGGATAAACACACAAATATCTATGGCGGCTTTCTTTTATGCTTGTTGCGCAAAGGATGAAGTTTATGCAGAAGAGATGGTATTATCTCCTGACCCAGGATTACATAAAAACTGCTATAGTTATAACGGTAAAGAGATAAAACTTTCAATAAAAAAAGAGCTAAAGGGTATTGAGAGATATTATAAGTCATGGAAAGCCGTAATAAGACTATGCAATGCAGAAGCAAAAAGATCATAGAAAATCTCCGCTGCAAAGAGACGAAATCTTTTGCTTACAGTTAAAGTGTATCGACTACATAAGACGGTTCATGTTCAGACTCGCCATCCAAACGCCTGAGTTTGCCATGTTTTATCAAGTGGAAAAAACTACAGCCCCATGTGATTAAAAAATCAACTGACCCAAAAAAGACGCCAAAAAGACGCCAATTTTAGCAAAAGAAAAATGCTAAATAATTGAAATTCAGCTACTTAGCACTTTTTATAGTGACCCCGTTGGGATTCAAACCCAAGACCTTCAGAACCGGAATCTGACGCTCTATTCAGCTAAGCTACGGGGCCGTAAGTGCGGTTTCACGGCGCAGAAAGGCCGCAGACCGTGTGCAAAGGTAATACATTTTTCCGACATACAAGGCTTTTGCGCGGTTAAAGTGATTTGAGGCCGTTAAAGTATTTAAAATGAAAGAATAGGCAAAACTGTTGCCGTTGTTTATAAAATTGTGTACTTTTGCATCTGTTATAATACTGTTCGACCTAAAATCTTTGTAAATGATAACATTCATCATCAGTCTGGTAGCCCTCGTTGCGGGCTATTTCATCTACGGCCGGGTGGTTGAGCGCATCTTCGCTCCCGACGGCCGGCCCACTCCGGCGGTAAGTATGGCCGACGGCGTAGACTACGTCGTTCTTCCCGGATGGAAGATTTTTATGATTCAGTTCCTCAACATCGCGGGCACGGGTCCCATCTTCGGCGCCATCATGGGCGCGAAGTTCGGCCCTTCGGCCTACCTGTGGATTGTCCTGGGGTGCATCTTCGCCGGTGCCGTTCACGACTATTTGAGCGGCATGCTGTCTGTCCGCCACGGCGGAGCGGGCCTGCCCGAGCTGGTAGGCGCTTACCTTGGAGGGCGCACAAAGAAGGTGATGCTCGTATTCTCGGTGTTCCTCCTTCTCATGGTCGGGGCTGTGTTTGTGTACAGTCCGGCGCTCATCCTCGGCGACCTTTGCGGCGATTCGCTCACCTGGGTGTATGCCTGGTGCATCATAATCTTCATCTATTACTTCCTCGCAACGATGCTGCCCATCGACAAAATCATCGGCAAGATATACCCGTTCTTCGCCATCGCCATGCTGTTCATGGCCGTCGCGCTGATGGTTGTGCTGTTTGCCAAGTGGCCGTCGCTGCCTGAACTGACCGACGGTCTTGCCAACATGAGTCCGAAGTCGGGCACAATCTTCCCCTGCCTGTTCATCACCATAGCCTGCGGAGCTATCAGCGGCTTCCACGCTACGCAAAGTCCGCTCATGGCAAGGTGCATGAAGAGCGAGCGTCAGGGGCGGCCCTTGTTCTACGGGGCGATGATAACCGAGGGCGTTGTGGCGCTCATCTGGGCTACCGTGTCGTCGTATTTCTTCTACGGAGGGGCGGCCGCCGAGCTTGGCGTTCCGGCCACACTGCAGGCTCCGGAGGTGGTCACCACGGTGTCGAGCGGATGGCTCGGAGTGTTCGGTGGGGCGTTGGCCATCATCGGAGTTGTGGCCGCGCCCATCACGAGCGGCGACACAGCCCTGCGCAGCGCACGCCTGATTATCGCCGAGTTCCTGCATCTGGAGCAGCACTCCATACGCCGCCGCATATACATCTGCATCCCGGTGTTCGCCGTTACGCTCGGCCTGCTGTGGTTCAACATTGCCGACGAGAACGGCTTTAACATCATCTGGAACTACTTTGGATGGGCTAACCAGACGCTGGCCGTGTTCACCCTGTGGGCCGTCACGGTGTACCTTGTGCGCAAACGCAAGTTCTATTGGATTACGTTGCTGCCGGCCATATTCATGACTGCCGTGTGCACGGCCTTCCTGTTGACGTCAGACAACGCCTTCGGGCTGCCTGTCGTCGTAGGCAACGTTGCCGCAATAGTAGTCGTTGTGCTGTCGGCCGTGCTCTTTGCGGTGTGGAAGAAGAGGGCGGAAAAGAAATGATTTATCAAGAAGTTAACTGGAGTTAGCCGCTTTTGCAGCTAACTCCAGTTATTTATTTGCAAAGATATTACCGTTAACTTGGTTCATCCGGCATCACTCATGATGGCTTAAACTCCATTTATAGCACACTATTATTGCCAAGTGAGGCACTCTGTAACCGTCATTCCGCGCTACGACGCGGAATCCAGAAAATGCCAACATGAAAAATGACGTTGATTGCATACACTGGATTCCGCGTCGTAGCGCGGAATGACAATTACCGAGAGCCTCGCTTGAAGGCCAATAAATATCGGTTATGATGTCAAATATTTATCATCAAGAAAGCCTAACCAAAAAGTCAACTTCCGATAACTCCGCCGCAAAGCGGCTAACTTCTGTCAACTCCTTAGATACAATCCAAACTGGATTTATCCAAGCCTTTCAAGCTGTACGGTGAAGTGGCGCATGAGCGGAGCTTCCCATGTGATGCGTACTCCGCGTGTTATTTCCTCGCGGCGGTCGTACACATTCTTCAGCGCGGCTGCTATAACGGCCATGTGGTTGTCGGTATATACGCGGCGCGGTATGGCGAGGCGCAGCAGGTCAAGCCCGGTAAAGCGGTTCTCGCGTGTAACGGGGTCGCGGTCGGCCAGCAGGTATCCTATCTCGCATCCGCGTATTCCGGCCTCGAGGTAAAGCTCAACGGTGAGCGTCTGTGCTGGGAATTCCTCTTTTGGAACGCGTGTGAGCACCTTCGGGGCGTCAACGAATATGGCGTGGCCGCCGGCCGGACGCTGGTAAGGAATGCCGTAGCTGTCGAGCAGGTCGGCAAGATACTGCACCTGGTGGATGCGTGTTTCGAGGTTGTCAAACTCCGTATTCTCGTCCAGTCCGATGGCGAGCGCGTTCATGTCGCGGCCGTTCATGCCGCCGTAAGTCAGGTATCCTTCAAACTGAACGCAGAAGCCCTTTGCGCCTTCGTACCACTCTTCCTTGTTCGTAGCGATGAAGCCGCCCATGTTTACGATGCCGTCCTTCTTGGCGCTCATCGTCATTCCGTCGGCCAGGGAGAACATCTCGCGTGTAATCTCCTTTATTGTCTTGTCGGCGTAGCCTGCCTCGCGTGTCTTGATGAAGTACGCGTTTTCGGCGAAGCGGGCAGAGTCGAAGATTACGGGCTTGCCATACTTGTCGGCAACGGCGCGCACCTGGCGCAGGTTTTCCATTGAAACGGGCTGTCCGCCGGCTGTGTTGTTGGTGATGGTCACGATGATGAAGGGTATGCGGTCAGCGTGTTCCTTCAGCGCGTTCTCAAGCTTTACGGGGTCAACGTTGCCTTTGAAGGGCACTTCAAGCTGTGTGTCCTTGGCCTCGTCAACGGTGCAGTCGAGCGCAATGGCTTTCCTTCCCTCGATGTGTCCTTTCGTTGTGTCGAAGTGGGAGTTGCCGGGCACGATGTCGCCTGCGTGTACAAGGTACGAGAAGAGTACGTTCTCGGCGGCGCGTCCCTGGTGGGTGGGGATGAAATACTTGAAGCCCGTGAGCCTCTCGACCGTTTCTTTCAGCTTGAAGAACGAGTCGGCGCCGGCGTAGCTTTCGTCGCCGGTCATGATGCCAGCCCACTGGCGGTCGCTCATGGCGCCTGTTCCTGAGTCGGTCAGCAGGTCGATGTACACCTGGTTGGCCTTGAGTTGAAATACGTTGTAGTGAGCCTCGCGTATCCACTGTTCGCGTTCAGCGCGCGTGCTCTTGCGGATGGGTTCAACCATCTTGATTTTCCAAGATTCTGCAAAAGGAAGTTCCATAGTATAAAAGGTTTTCGTTAATTGTCTGCAAATATACGACATAATGTCCCAAAGTCCAAACCTTGACACGTATTTTTAACACAGTTTCCAATTGGAAAGGTGCAAATCAGGCCATGAACGGTGACAATATGTAAGAATTGGACGCCGCGCCGGGGCGGCGTTTGAATTGGGAATTGAGAATGGAGGATGGAGAATTATGATTACCTTTAAGGCTGTCTGCCAACAAGGCAAATCATAATTCTCCATCCTCCATTCTCAACTCTCAATTCAAAAGACGGCAAATTGCAATGCAAAAGGCCGCCTTTTACCCTCTAAAAGGTCATGTTTTACGATGCAAAAGGCGGCATATTGGAAACCCTCTGGCTATCAGGCCGTTAGCAGGCGGTCGGGTGGCGGCGGCCGACAAAAAACCAAAAATCTTGCGGCAGGCGGCACACTTACCGGATTTTTTATGTAATTTTGCATAAGGCAAGTGACAAACACTCTAAAAAACCATCCGCCGTATGCAGACAAAATGCCATCTGTCAGTGCTTGTCAGCAAGCAAGCCGAGAAGTACGGGAAGCGTCGCGCGCTAATCTACCGCGGTTTCGGCGGCACCAAGTGGAAGTCGGCCTCATGGCTTGACTTCGCGCGCAAGGTGCGCCATGTGTCTAACGCCATGCTCAACTTCGGCATCGGGGTGCAGGAGAACGTGGGGGTGTTCTCGCAGAATTGCGTTGAATACCTTTACACCGACTTCGGGGCGTTCGGCATCAGGGCCGTCACCGTGCCGTTCTACGCGACGAGCAGCGAGCAGCAAATCCAGTTCATAATCGACGACGCGCAGATACGTGTGCTCTTTGTGGGCGAGCAGGAGCAGTACGACAAGGCGCGGCGGGTGTTCGCGCAC
The DNA here is from genome assembly GCA_900554545.1 of uncultured Prevotella sp. Classification (GTDB taxonomy): domain Bacteria; phylum Bacteroidota; class Bacteroidia; order Bacteroidales; family Bacteroidaceae; genus Prevotella. The sequence continues at coordinate 12,529 of USHW01000001.1, forward strand.
TGCCATTCGCTGGAGCGCATCGTCATTTTCGACAGGCGGGTGGAAATAAACCCGGCCGACAAGTCGTCGATATACTTCGACGATTTCCTTGCCCTCGGAGACAACAGTCCGCGCCAGTCGGAGGTGGAAAAGCTGCACGCCGAGGCCTGCGACGACGACCTGTGCAACATCCTCTATACCAGTGGGACAACCGGCGACAGCAAGGGCGTGATGCTGACTTACGGCCAATACCGCGCCGCGTTGGAGACAAACGACAAGATAATACCCGTAAGGGAGGACGACAGGGTGATGGACTTTCTGCCCATGACGCACATCTTCGAGCGCGCATGGCTCTTCCTGAGCATAAGCGAGGGAGCCGAGATAGTAATCAACACCAACCCGAAGGAAATACAGCAGGCCATGCGCGAGACGCATCCTACGTGCATGTGCGCCGTCCCGAGGTTCTGGGAGAAGGTCTACGCCGAGGTGACTGACCGCATCGACCGCGCCACGCCGGCGCAGCAGAAGCTGTTGAGAAGGGCCTGGGCGATAGGCCGGAAGCACAACATAGAATACTTGAGCCGCGGAAAGCGGCCGCCGCTGCAGCTCAGGATGAAGTATGCGCTGATGCACCGCACGTTGTTCAAGGTAGTGCGCAACGAGCTGGGGCTTGACCGTCCCAACATATTCCCTACGGCAGGAGCCACCGTGTCGCCCGAGATAGAGGAATTCGTCCATTCCATCGGCATCTGCATGATAGTGGGCTACGGCCTGACTGAAAGCCTTGCCACAGTGTCGGCAGACCACAAGGGGCGGCCGTTCACGGTGGGTTCGGTGGGCCGTCCCATCGACGGACTTGACATAAAGTTCGGCGAGAACGACGAAATACTGCTCAAAGGGCCTACAATAACCAAGGGCTACTACCACCGCGAGGAGCTTAACAGGCTGGCGTTCGACGAGGAAGGCTACTTCCGCACGGGCGACTCGGGCTATATACGCAATGGCGAACTCTTCCTGAAAGAAAGGATTAAAGACCTGTTCAAGACGTCGAACGGCAAGTACATAGCGCCGCAGATGATAGAGTCGAAGCTGCTGGTTGACAAGTTCATCGACCAGATAGCCGTCATTGCAGACCGCCGCAAGTTCGTCTCTGCGCTCATCATACCCGACTACGCCCTGCTTGAAGAATACGCCCAAAAGCACGGCATAGCATACCAGAGCCGCGAAGAGCTGTGCGCCAACGCCGAAATACACGAAATGATGGCCGAGCGTATAGAGACCCTTCAGCAGCAGCTGGCCAGCTACGAGAAGATAAAACGCTTCACACTGCTGCCCCGGCACTTCACAATGGAGCGCGGAGAACTTACAAACACGCTGAAAATAAGGCGCAAGGTGCTCTACAAGAACTATGCAAAGGAGATAGAAAAGATGTATGAGGAGGAAGAGACCCACCCCAACCCTCCCCAAGGGAGGGAGCTTGATTAGCTTTGAAGCTGCCTCTATGAGGCTGCGTATTTGGCCTATCCGCCCCGTCAGTCCTATTCCACAGCCGTATAACCCCATAACCGTTAAACCGTATAACCCCAAACAGCATAACCGTAAAAACAAATGATAACAGCAGAACAACTCAAGGACGTGAAGGAGCGCGCTGACGCGCTGCACCGCTATCTTGAAATAGACAAGAAGAAAATAGAGCTTGAAGAAGAGGAACTGCGCACCCAGGCGCCCGACTTCTGGGACGACCCGAAGGCCGCGCAGGAGCAGATGAAGAAAGTGAAAGACATCCGCCGGTGGGTTGACGGATACAAAGAGGTGCGCACGCTGGCCGACGAACTGCAGCTGGCCTTTGACTTCTACCACGACGAAATGGTGACGGAAGAGGAGGTTGACGACGACTACGCCAAGGCCGTACACGCCATAGAAGACCTTGAACTCAAGAACATGCTGCGCCAGAAGGAAGACCCCATGGATGCGGTTCTCAAAATAAACAGCGGCGCAGGAGGCACAGAGGCGCAGGACTGGGCGCAGATGCTCATGCGAATGTACATGCGCTGGGCCGAAGCCCACGGCCACAAGGTGACCATAAGCAACCTTCAGGACGGCGACGAGGCCGGCATCAAGAGCGTCACGATGGAAATAGAAGGGGGCGAATATGCCTACGGTTACCTCAAGAGCGAGAACGGAGTGCACCGCCTTGTGCGTGTGTCGCCGTTCAATGCGCAGGGCAAACGCATGACGAGTTTTGCCAGCGTGTTCGTCAGTCCGCTGGTTGACGATACGATAGAGGTGTATGTCGACCCAGCCAGAGTAAGCTGGGACTTGTTCCGTTCGGGCGGAGCCGGCGGACAGAACGTCAACAAGGTGGAGACGGGAGTGCGCCTGCGATACCAGTATGTTGACCCCGATACCGGCGAGGAAGAGGAGATATTGATTGAAAATACGGAAAGCCGCAAGCAGCTGGAGAACCGTAACAACGCCATGCGACTGCTCAAGTCGCAGCTTTATGACCGTGCGATGAAGAAGCGCCTGGAGGCCCAGGCCAAGATAGAAGCCGGCAAGAAGAAGATTGAATGGGGCAGCCAGATACGCAGCTATGTGTTCGACGACCGCCGTGTAAAGGACCACCGCACCGGCTATCAGACAACTGACGTTGACGGGGTGATGGACGGCAAGATTGACGGTTTCATCAAAGCGTACCTCATGGAGTTCCCTGTTAACGAGGAAGAATAAGCGTATGGGAGTTAAAGAAGCTAAGGAAGTTAAAGGAGTTGAAGACGTATGTCTTGCCAACTCCGTGCAACCAGACATCCATCAGCACAGCAAATGTCCTTGACTTCTTCAACTTCCTTGACTCATTTAACTGCCGAAAGAAAAAGAAATAACCTTAACTTAAATATCAAATAACTATGAGTGAAAAAAGCAAAATACGCCACGCACAGCGCGAGGCGCAACAGGAGAAGCAGGCAAAGAAAGTAGTTGCATGGATATTCGCGGCGCTGATAGTGCTCGCCGTGGTGTTCCTTGTAGTCGCGTCTATGAGCTAAGTCGGCATGAGCGGTCTTGAGATAGAGCGCAAGTTCCTTGTACACAAGGCCGGAAAGCCGTATAAGGGGCAGGCGTATGCCAGCAGCCGCATAACGCAGGGCTACATCTGTGGCGAACGCGGGCGCACCGTAAGGGTGCGCATCCGCGACGGCCGCGGCTTCCTTACAATCAAAGGAGAGTCTGACCCGGAGGGAACGACGCGCTACGAGTTTGAAAAGGAGATAACGCTTGACGAGGCGCAGCACCTTATGAAACTGTGCCTGCCGGGACTGATTGACAAGACCCGCTACCTCGTCAGGTGCGGAACGCACACTTTCGAGGTGGATGAGTTCTACGGGGAGAACGACGGTTTGGTCGTGGCCGAGGTCGAACTGCAAAGCGCCGACGAGCCTTTTGACAAGCCGGAGTTCATCGCCGACGAGGTGACAGGCGACCGCCGCTTCTACAACTCACAGCTGATGAAGACGCCGTTCAGTGCCTGGCGCGATACCTTGCCGCCAGAATTCCGATGACGGCGGCAAGCGTAACGCCGGCCGAATTGGCAGCAAAGTCGAGCCAGTCGCCGCTCCGCCGTCCGCCGGTGCAATATGCCTGAAGCAGCTCTATCACGCCTCCCATCAGCAAGGGGGCAAGCCATGCCCATACGAACAACTGCCTGCCGTTTGCCGTCTTGTGCGCCCTTAGATACTCGAACCATATCGTAAGGCAGGTGCCTCCATACATTATTATATGTGTCCACTTGTCGATGAAAGCCACATTGTCGAGCGGCGTTTGCGGCGGAGTAAAGAAACTCAGCACCCATATCGTAGCTAAAAATAGGCAGGAAACGGGATATTTCCTTATCAAATGACTTCCGATTTTCATTTTTACTTATATTTTGCTGCAAAATTAAGATGATTTTTATACATTTGCAACTGATTAGTAAGTAAAAATATAATAGTTCCCGGTATTTCCACTTTAATCCCCCTGTATGGCGGAAATCCGCAGGTGCGGGGGCGCCGGGGCATAACCAGTGACATCATCATGGCAAATCTTGAGAGGGCGAGCTTTGGAAGCAAGCTCGGAGTAATCCTCGCCACGGCAGGCTCAGCCGTCGGCCTGGGCAACGTGTGGCGGTTTCCTTACATGGCTGGCGAGTACGGCGGCGCTGCGTTTATCATCATCTACGTAGGCTGCGTGCTGCTTTTGGGCATACCGTGCATGGTCAGCGAGTTCATAATAGGCCGCCACGCGGCGGCAAACACCGCCCGGGCGTACCACAGCCTGTCAGGAGGCACGCCGTGGGCGGCCATCGGCTATTTCGGCGTTTTTACCGGAATGCTCATCACGAGCTATTATGCCGTGGTGGCTGGGTGGTGCCTTCAGTACATAGTAGCCTCGGCGTTGGGGCATCTGAAGGGGTCTCCTGAGTTCTTCGCCGACTATTTCGCCACCTTCGAGCAAGACCCGTTCAAGCCTGTGTTGTGGACTGTGGCCATCATCCTTATAACCCATTACGTCATCGTTCACGGTGTCCGCGGAGGCATAGAGAAGGCTTCAAAGCTAATGATGCCGGCGCTGTTCATCCTGTTGCTCATCGTCGTGGTGTCGGCCTGCATGCTTCCGGGAGCCATGAAGGGAGTGACGTTCCTCTTCAAGCCCGATTTCAGCAAGGTTGGAGGCGACGTTTTGCTCGGCGCATTGGGGCAGTCGTTCTATTCGCTGAGCATCGGCATGGGCTGCCTTTGCACGTATGCGTCTTACTTCAGCCGGCAGACTAACCTGATGAAGTCGGCCGTCCAAATCGGCGTGCTTGACACATCGGTGGCTGTACTGGCCGGACTTATGATATTCCCGGCGGCGTTTTCCGTAGGCATCAATCCCGATTCGGGACCGTCGCTCGTATTCATCACCCTGCCCAACGTGTTCCAGCAGGCCTTCGCCTCCGTGCCGGCGGTAGGCTATGTGGTGGCTATCGCGTTTTACGCCCTGCTTGCCTTGGCCGCCCTGACGTCGCTAATCTCGCTCCACGAGGTGAGCACCGCCTTCGTGCATGAGGAGATGCACACCACCCGCAAGCGTGCCGCGTGGGTGGTAACGGCCACGTGCTCGGTCATCGGAGCCGTTTGTTCGCTGTCCTTGGGGAAGTGGGACTTCCTGAAAATCGGCGACCGCTCGCTGTTCAACTTCTTCGATTTCGCCACGGGACAAATCATGCTTCCGCTCGGCGGTTTCCTCACTTGCCTCTTCGTAGGCTGGTATCTGCCGCACAAGATGGTGCGCGACGAGTTCACCAACTGGGGCACTCTGCGCGGCAAACTGTTTCATACCTACCTGTTCTGCATAAAGTTCGTGTGCCCGGTGTGCATCCTCCTGATATTCCTCCACCAGTTCGGACTAATCTGAAAAGCGCCTCGCACCGTATAACCGCATAACCTTATAACCTAACAACCGTATAACCGCCCACTTACATGAAATCCTTTTTCTACATGCAACGCAACGACCGGCGCGCCATTATGGCTGTGCTGGTCGTAATTGCTGTTGTTGCCGGGATAATGATATACATCGGAGATGGCGGCGGCCTGCCGCCGGATGCCCCGGCTGACTCTACCGCCATTGATGCCGCCGGCGGAGATGCGAGGGGCGGCGGAACGCAAGACGGCGGCTACTATGCCGCTGAAGGGCGCAAGGCGGAGCTGTTTGCGTTCGACCCGAACACTGCAGACAGCACCCAGCTGCTGCGTCTCGGCCTCGCCCCGTGGCAGGGAAGGAACATTTACCGGTACAGGGCCAAGGGCGGAATTTACCGCGACAAGACCGACTTCGCCCGCCTTTACGGTCTTACGGCGGGACAATACCGGCGGTTGGAACCGTACATAAACATATCGCCCGACTACCGTCCGGCTGCCGAAGTGTATCCTGCGCCCAAGCATGACGCATACGCGCGCGACACAATAAAATATCCGTTGAAGCTGAAACCGGGGCAGACCGTCAGCCTGAACGCCGCCGACACGGCCCTGCTCAAGCGCGTGCCGGGCATCGGCAGCGGTTTCGCCGGGGCGATAATACGCCTCCGCGAGCGGCTGGGCGGCTTCTACGACACAGCCCAGCTGCTTGAGATTGCAAACTTTCCGCGGTCCGCCCTGCCTTATTTCACAGCCGACCCGTCGGCCTGCAAGAAGCTTAACGTCAACCAACTCACGCTAAACCAGCTGCGCCGCCATCCCTACATAGGCTTCTACCGCGCGAAAACCATCATCGACCACCGCCGCCTTCACGGCCCGATACGCAGCTTCGACGAACTCCGCCTGTACCGCGACTTTCCCCAGGAAGCCATCGAGCGGCTAAGGGCTTACGTGGAGTTCTGAAAGGAAATACGCCAAAACCCACCTCTGCCATCCCTGAAGTAAGGAGCCTGATGTGCCTTGCCAATGATATATAAGCATGCTATGGCCAATTGTTTTCATGCCGACAAAGCACGTAAAACTCCTTCCTTCAGGGAGGGCAGGGGTGGGTTTTGTTTTCAAAAGAAGATGTGCCGGAATGGAGTAAGCAGGAGGCAGCCATGCATGGTGCCCCCGGCAAAGGATGTATTCCCATGTCCGGCCTGCACAGGCGGGAGCTGTCAGCCTTCTACAAAAAACGTTTCAGGCTCTTTCCTTGCGGAGAACGCGGCGACGAACTTTGTTCCGAAGGCGGCGTAAGCGTCGCCGCGGAACATGCGCGCGCCGTGCGGACACACCACAACGCAGCGTCCGCAGGCCATGCACTTCGATGCGTCAGTGGCGCAGGGGTCGGCCTCCGATATGGCGCTGGCAGGACAAAGGCGCACGCAGGTGAGGCACTTCGTACACAGCGAAGCGTCGCCCGTGGGGCTGAACGTTGACGCGCCGCCCTGCTTGTACGGGCGGTTGCCCTTTACCTTGAGCGCCGGCAGCGAGGCCGTATCAGTCGCGGTGGCGAGCAGCGAGGCGCAACGGCGGGCAAAGTCGCCGGCCTTCTGCATGTCGGCGTCGTCGGGACGGTCGGTTGCGACGGCAGGGAATATGCAGTGGCGGCCGATGAACGCCGCTGCGGCCACGGCCTTGAAGCCCTGCGACTCGACACAGTCCTGCAGCTCTACGAGCGCGTCGTCATAGTCGCGGTTGCCGTAAACGCACACCACAATGGCCGGAACGCCGTTCGCGCGGAACATCCTCAACGCCTCGGCCATGCGCCGGGGAATGCGCCCGGCATAAACGGGCGCGGCGGCGATGAGCAGCTGCCCGTCGCCCTCGACAAGCGTCCCGGCCGGCGGCAGGGCACATGTTACGTCGTGCTCCACCGTCTCGCAGCCGATTACGCGCGCAATCTCGCGCACCACCTTGCGCGTGGTGTAGGTGGCACTGAAATACACTGAATGGATGGTTCTTATGTTCATAGTCGGTTGTATTTTGCGGTCAAGCCGAAGGCCGGCATGCAAGTTGGTCGGCATGGCTTGCGTCATGCAAAGATACTGCAAGCCGGGCAAAATACAAAATAAAAACGGGCGTAATGCAAAAGGCCGTCTTTTACATTGCAAAAGGTGGCCTTTTGCAGCGTGAAAGACGGCCTTTTGCAAGCCAAAACACGGCCTTTTGGAAAACGGTTGCCCCAAGGGCGTGCCGGCATGGATGTGCATACGAATGTTAAATTATCGCTTTTCGATAAATATTTATTGAAAAAATTTGGAGCATCCGGATATTGTCCATATCTTTGCATATCGAAAAACGATAAATAATCATCAAATAACGATAATACGGGTGATTTCGGGAAACACTCTCTCTAATTATAAATAAATGTGTGGAATGTCCGCCGCCTTGACATGAAGGCGGCGGACATGAAACAAGGAAAAACGGAAGTTATTATGAAAAAGAGACTCAACTTGCTCTGCGTACTCATCTTCGTGGTGATAGTGTGCGACCTGCTTTCAATGTCGAACACCTTTGTGACGGGATTTTCCGCAGGCATGAAGCACGGCCTGGAGAACCGCCCCGTGGCCGAAACCAACCCTGCCAACTACTGTTACATATCGCTGCTGCCCGTGGAGATGACCGGTAGCAACGCCGTGACTGTGGCGGGCGAGGGCGCGTCAAAGACGCAGGAGGCTTGGCCTACGCAGCTGATTGTGCCCATGAAAGACGGACTCGGCCCGGGCGCTGCGGCGTTCAAGCTGCTCTATACGCTGCTGTACGGCATGGCCGGGGTGGCCGCCCTCGTGGCCTTCATCCTCTTCGTGCGCAACGTGAACAGGAGCAACATCTTCACGCGGAAGAACATAACGCTGCTGCGCGTTGTCGGATGGAGCCTCGCGGTGGCAGGCTTCATAGCCACGGTTGACGGCTTTTACGACACATATCTTGCCCGGCAGGTGTTCAGCCTTGACGGATACGTGGTGGATTACGGCTCGGCCGTCAACATTACCAACATAGCCTTCGGCCTCTTCGCGGTGATTGTGGCCGAGGCGTTCGCCATCGGGCTGAAAATGAAAGAAGAACAGGAACTGACAATATAAGAAACATTGGGGAGTTAAAGGAGTTAGTGGAGTTAAAGAAGTTAAGGACAAATGTCTTACTTTTTTACCTTTTCACTTTTTTACCTTTTTACCTTTAAAATATGGGAAAGATAATAGTCAACTTGGACGTAATGATGGCCCGGCGCAAAATGTCGCTTTCCGAGCTGGCCGAGCGTGTGGGCCTGACACAGGCAAACCTGTCAATCCTGAAGACGGGCAAGGCCAAGGCCGTGCGCTTTTCAACGCTCGAAGCCATCTGCCGCGAGCTGGGATGCCAGCCCGGAGACATACTGGAATACAGCGACGTGTGCCAGGCTGAAACGTGACAGTTTGCATGCGGAACGGCCAGTATTGCGTTCCGAACATATAAAATTTATTAAATTTAGGATAGAAGCAATATCGCCAATTGTGGAAAAAACTATATTTGTACAAATTTTAAACCAAACTTTTATGAAATTAAAACATCTTTTCGTCGCCGCAGTGCTGTTCGTCACAAGCGCAGCGGCAGTTATGGCGCAAGGAATGCAGTTGCCTCCCATACCGGTGGACAACGCGGTAAGGATGGGCAAACTGCCTAACGGCCTTACATATTACATCCGCCATAACGGTTATCCCGAGCATCGTGTCAACTTCTACATCGCCCAGCGCGTAGGCTCCATACAGGAGGAGGAAGACCAGCGCGGACTGGCCCACTTCCTGGAGCACATGGCCTTCAACGGCTCTGACAACTATCCGGGTGACAGGCTCATCGAATACCTGCGTTCGATTGGCGTTGAGTTCGGTTCCGACTTGAACGCTTACACCGCAGTAGACCAGACCGTTTACCGCGTGTGCAACGTGCCTTCAGACAACATTGCGTCGCTCGACTCGTGCCTGCTCATACTCAAGGACTGGTCGAACGGACTTACTCTCGACGCCAAGGAAATCGACAAGGAGCGCGGAGTAATCCATGAGGAGTGGCGCCTGCGCTCTTCCGCAGGACAGAGAATGCTCGAACGCAACCTCGAAAAGCTGTATCCCGGCAGCAAGTACGGCAGGCGCATGCCTATCGGTACTATGGAAGTAATCGACAACTTCAAGCCCGAGGTGCTGCGTGCGTACTACCACAAGTGGTACAGACCTGACAACCAGGCCATCATTGTGGTTGGTGACGTTGACGTAGACCGCACCGAACAGAAGATAAAGGAAATGTTCAGCGGCATCAAAATGCCTGAAAACGCCGTTCCTGTGGTTGACGAACCCGTGCCCGACAACAACGAGGCAATCATCATCATCGACAAGGACAAGGAGCAAAGGCAGGATGTGGTGCAGCTGATGTTCAAGCATGAAGCCGTGCCCGACAGCATGAAGAGCAACATGTTCTACCTTATACAGCAGTACGCCGTAAGCCTCTGCACCTCGATGCTTAACTCGCGCCTCTCGGAAGTGCAGCAGAATCCCGACTGCCCCTTCGCCGCCGCTTACGTATATGACGGCGAGTACATCTACTCGAAGACCAAAGACGCGTTCAACCTGATAATCATTCCGAAGCCCGGCAAGACCGAAGAGGCTGTCAAGGCGGCAATGCGCGAGGTGATGCGCGCCGCCAAGTTCGGCTACACCGCTACCGAGTATGTCCGTGCAAAGGACGAATATATGAGCTGGCTGGAGAAGATTTACACCAACCGCGACAAGCAGGAAAACAGCTTCTGGGGTGATCAGTACCGCGACCACTTCCTCTCCAACGAGCCGATACCTTCCATAGAAGACCAGTACACGACAATGCAGCAGATTACTCCGATGCTTCCCGTCGACCTGGCTAACGAGATGGTAAAGGAACTTGTTAGCGTAACCGACACCAACCTCGTGGTTTATGGCACGTACACCGAGAAGGAAGGAGCCGTTTATCCCGCTCCTGAGGCCATCAAGGCTGCCATCGACGCCGTTCACGGAGAGCAGCTCACGGCGTGGGTTGACAACGTGAAGAACGAGCCGCTCATCAAGGAACTGCCCAAGAAAGGCAGCATCGTGAGCGAGAAAGAGAACGCGGCACTGGGCTATAAGGAGCTTACCCTTTCAAACGGAGCACGCGTATTCCTGAAGAAGACCGACTTCAAGGACGACGAGGTTGTGATGAGCGCATCGTCGAAGGGCGGCTCTTCGCTGCTCCCCGAGAGCGACATTTCGAACGCGAAGCTCTACGACATGGCGATAAGCGCCAGCGGACTGGGCAACTTCAGCAATACAGAGCTTGAGAAAGCGCTTGCCGGAAAGCAGGCAAGTGTCAACCTGACGCTGAACAACCTGCATGAAGGTGCCAGCGGACGCTCTACTCCGAAGGACCTTGAGACGATGTTCCAGCTGACATATCTTTACTTCACAAACGTAACGAAGGACGAAAAGAGCTACAATGCGCTGATGACCATGCTCGAGAGCACCCTCAAGAACCAGGACCTCTCGCCCGAAAAGGCATTCTCTGACTCGCTTGTTGCCACGCTCTACAGCCACAACCCGCGCTTCGAGTCGCTGCAGGTTGAGGACCTGAAGAAGGCCAACTATGACCGCATCCTGCAAATTGCCAAGGAGCGTACGGCCAACGCCGGTGACTACACATTTACCTTCGTGGGCAACTTCGACGAAGCAACCATACGTCCGCTCATCGAGCAGTACATAGCTTCACTGCCTGCAAACGGCGTGAAGGAAGAGTGGAAACCCGTGTCAAGCTACGCAAAGGGCAACATTGAAAACAAGTTCACGCGCAAGATGGAGACACCGAAGGCCAACTCGTACATCTACTGGTACAACCTCAATGTGCCGTACACTCAGGAGAACGCGGTTGCTGCCGATGCGGCAGGACAAATCCTCGGCATGGTTTATCTGAAGGCTATCCGCGAGGATGCGAGCGCCGCTTACTCTACAGGTGCCGCCGGATTTGTAAACCTCGGAGGCGATACGCCGTTCAGCGCGATTGTCGGCGTATGCCCGATGAAGCCCGAAATGTGCGACGTGGCACTGAAAATCATGAACGACGAGGCACGCAAGATGTGTACGACAGTTGACGCCGAGAAGCTCACCAAGGTTAAGGAGCTGATGCTGAAGCGCGCCGACGAGAACGCCAAGACTAACGGCTACTGGGTCAACGCGATAGAGAACTTCGACGAGTACGGCATTGACACCGTTACGAAGTACAAGGACGTAATCAACGCTTTGACTCCCGAGAAGGTTGCGAAGTTCATGAAAGACGTTATCTTCACTAACGGAAACAGCGTCACTGTGGTGATGCTTCCCGAAACGGAGAAGAAATAACAGGCTTCAGAAGCTTGCCGAGATAAAGTCCCCTTGCGGCGCATGGCGCGTCCGTAAGGGGACTTTTCCTGTCTTGTAGTTAACGCGTTGGCTTTCAATACGTTATGTTGAGGCTTGTAAAAGGTGCCCTTTCAGCCTGCAAAAGGCCACCTTTTACAACGCAAAATGCCGTCTTTCACAAGCTGAAAGACGGCATTTTGCATTTCTATTGAAAATCATCCTATATGCGCTTTGACGGCATCCTCGATTACGAGGCCGGCCAGCGTGAAGCCGAACACTGCCGTTATGTGTACCATCGAGCCGTTGGCGCGCGGCTCCTGGGGTGTTCCGGCGTTGGGCAGAAGCTCGTCGCTGTACACGCATTGGAACTTGCGCGACGGCTTTACGCCGCTCTTTTTGAAACCCTGCCGCAGCGAACGGGCGAGCGGACAGCCCTCAACCTTCCAAAACTCGGCCACTTTTATGCGCGTAGGGTCGAGTTTACGGGCCGCTCCCATCGACGAATACAGCCGCACTCCGGCATCGCACGCCGTGCGGATAAGCAGCATCTTGTCTTGCAAACTGTCGATTGCGTCAATGACGTAATCATATCCTTTGAGGTCGAACCGGCCTGCCGTTTCGGCGCTGAACGCCTCGTGGCGCGCGTCAATCTCTGCCTCCGGGTTTATTTCCAACAGGTGTTCTTTCAGTGCGTCAACCTTCACACGGCCTACGTTGGGCACGGTAGCCATCAGTTGCCGGTTGACGTTAGACGGGCACACGCAGTCGGGGTCTACTATCGTCACGCGCCTTACGCCCGAGCGAACCAGCCCCTCTACGCACCAGCTGCCTACGCCGCCTACGCCGAAAACTATCACCCTGACCTCTGAAAGGCGTGCGGCGGCATCGTCGCCTATGAGCAATCGGGTGCGTGATTGGAAGTCTGTCATCATTTATTGATTGGATTTCAGTGAGTTGTGAGAGAACAGGGAGATATGAGAGCAATGTGGAATATGTAGCAAATAGCCAAGGCTAATCAAGCTCCCTTTCTTCGGGAGGGGTAGGGTGGGTGTTCAACATGATTCTGCAACGCTCTAAAATCTCCGTCAGTTCGTCAACCGTCTCTGCGCGGAGCATGGCTATGCGCGTCTGCCGGAAGTTCGGAATGCCCTTGAACACGGGGCTGGCGGCTAAGTGGCGGCGCGTGTGCAGTATGCCGCGATACTCGTCGATGCGCTCCACATTGATGCGAAGCTGCTCCTCGAGGATGTCTATTTTCCGGTCGATGGTGAGCGACGTGTCCTCCGGCAGGCCGTCGAGCTTGTCGCGCATTTCCTTGAACAGCCACGGATGTCCGAACGTTGCGCGCCCTACCATCACGGCATCCACGCCGTAACGCTCGAACGCCTGTTCGGCCTCTTCGGGCGTGCGGATGTCTCCGTTGCCTATGATGGGTATGCGTATGCGTGGGTTCTGCTTCACGCGGCCTATCAAAGTCCAGTCAGCTTCGCCAGTGTACATCTGGGCGCGGGTGCGTCCGTGTATGGTGAGAGCCTCAATGCCGCAGTCTTGCAGCTGCTCGGCAAGGTCTTCGATGACGATGTTCTGCGCGTCCCAACCAAGCCTTGTCTTCACCGTTACGGGCACTTTCACCGCGTCGACAACCGCCCGCGTTATCTTCAGCATCAGCGGAATGTCGCGCAGCATACCTGCTCCGGCACCCTTGCCGGCCACCTTTTTCACCGGACAACCGAAGTTAAGGTCAATCAAATCGGGCTTGGCCGCCTCCACAATCTTGGCCGCTTCGGCCATCGACTCTGCGTCGCGGCCGTATATCTGTATGCCCACGGGCCGCTCGTCGTCGCTTATCGCCAGTTTCGACACGGTGCTCTTGACCGACCGCACAAGGGCTTCGGCGCTTACAAACTCGGTATAAACCATGGCCGCCCCGAACCTCTTGCACAGCCGTCGGAAGCCGATGTCAGTGACATCTTCCATCGGAGCGAGGAAAAGCGGGCGCGGCCCGAACTGTATGTTGCGGATGTTCATTGTTCAATCTATTGAAGACCCACCCCAGCCTTCCCAAATGGAGGGGGCTTGGATGGCTTTGCTTACTGTTTTATTGTGTAATGACTGTATCTTAAATCTTGACGACTCGCACCTTGAAAAGGTAATCAAGCTCCCTCCCCTCGGGAGGGTTGGGGTGGGTTTTAGCTCTTTATTAAATGATAAACTCCTCCTGCCCGGCACTTCACAACGCCTTTCATTTCGAGCGAGAACGTCACGGCGGCGAGCCGGCCTACGGCAATGCCCGTAGCGGTTGACAGCGTGTTTATTTGCTGGTCGTTATCCTTCGCAAGGATGTCGGCCACGGCCTGCTCCTCGGCAGTCAGTTCGGGGAAGAGCGTGCGCTCGATTCCCGTGCGGCGTGCCGTGGCAAGCCGAGCGTCGTCCTGCCAGCCCATGGCGCGCACAAGGTCGTCGGCCGATGTTATCAGGGCGGCCTTGTTGTCGCGGATAAGGTTGTTGCAGCCCTCCGAATACTCGTCGCCCACGCGGCCGGGGAAGGCCATCACGTCGCGGCTATAGCTCTGGGCGATGCGTGCTGTGACAAGTGCGCCGCCGTGACTGGCGCTCTCCGCCACCACAACAGCGTCCGCGAGGCCGGCCACGATGCGGTTTCTCCGCAGGAAGTTCAGCTTGTCCGCGTTGGTGTGTGTAAAATGTTCGGTAAGCAGTCCGCCGTGTGCAAGCATACTGTCGGCGGTGTCCTTGTGGCGCGGAGGGTATAGGTTGTCAAGTCCGTGGGCAAGAACGGCTACGGTGTCAAGCCCCGCCGCAAGTGCCTCCCGGTGCGCGCAGATGTCTATTCCGTAAGCCAGTCCGCTGACTATGAGCGTCTCCGGGCACAGCTCCGCCAGCCGTTTGACAAACGAGCGGACACAATCCTGCCCGTAGGCTGTACACCGCCGCGTGCCCACTATGCTCACCACGCGGCGGCTGTCGAGGCATCCCGAGCCGCGGAAGAACATCACCAAGGGCGCGTCTTCGCACGTTGCGAGCCGCTGCGGATAGCCGTCGCCGCCCCAGCAGAGTATCTTCACGCCGGTGCGCACGGCATATTCCATCTCGCCTTCCGCCCTGCGGCGTGCCTCCTCGGTGTCGGCCAGAGCGTCGATGATGCGCTGCGGACATCCCGGGGCAATGCTCCTTACGTCGTGCCGGTTGTCTATTACGGCCGACGCGCTGCCTGCCGCGCGGCAAAGCTGCACGGCTACGCCTGGCTGAATGCGGTCGAGCGACGACAGGATGAGGGAGGAAAGGACTTCGCTCATAGTTATATTAATTGATAATTGAGAGTTGAGGATTGAGAATTATGACTTCATTTAATGGAGAATTGAGAGTTGAGAATGGAGAATTATGATTGCCTTTGATTGAGAATGGAGAGTTGAGAATGGAGAATTATGATTACATTTGATGATTTGGCACTATTTCTTTTGCCCATTTGGTAATCATAATTCTCCATTCTCAACTCTCCATTCTCAATCAAAGGTAATCACAATTCTCAATTATCAATTGTCAATTCTCAATTCAATCAACTCTCCATTCTCACTTGGAAACAAATCCGAACGCCTTGTCATAGTCCTCGCTGTGGGCGAGTTTGCCGTCTACAAGGCACACAAGGTCAATCACTCCCTTGAAGCACAGTTTGTTGTCGGAGGCGCGGTAGATGTCCTGGTAGAACACGTAGCGCAGCCCTTCTTTCTTCAGGTTGATGCACGAGATGAACTCGTCGTCGCACCTTAGCGGCGTCTTATATTGCAGGTTCATCCTCGCCACCACGGCGTCTATGCCGCGGCGGTGCATCTCTGCGAAGCTAAGTCCGCACTGCTTCAGGAACAGATGGCGCGTATGCTCGGCGTAATGCAGGTAGTTGGCGTTGTTCACAATGCCCTCGATGTCGCACTCATAGTCGCGAACCTGCATCCGTGTGGTGAATATATAGTCCATAACAGGTGCAAAGATAGTGCAAAAATTCGGTTAAGCGAAGCGAAAACAGGATAAAGTCATTAGCTTAGGAGTTAAGGAGTTAGGAAGTTAAGGAGTTAAGACATTAGCTTTGTAGGTGGTATTCGGTTCGGGCTTATGCGGCGCATGGCTTTGCAAAAGGCCGTCAATTAGCTTGCAAAAGGTCACCTTTTGTGGGCTAAAAGGTCACCTTTTACAACGCCGTTTGCCGTCTTTTGCATCACTGTTTGTCAATTCTCCTCCCCTCGGGGAGGCTGGGTGGGGGCTTCACTTCCGCAAAAACTCATACCCAATCCTGCACCTCAAACAGTCCTTCTTGTCGCAATATGCGTGCTTGAGCTGTATTATCGCCTGGCTGTCGGCTGCGCTTTCTGCCTGCATGCCGCACTCCGCCCACAGGCGCACGATGTGGTTGTTCTCAGCCTTCAGCTGCGCCATCATATCCATAGAGCGGTCGCACAGTCCCTCGTCTCCCCGGTGGCGGCCATACGCAAAGAGCACAGGCAGCGCCGTGTTGATGATTATCACGTCGAGCGACGACGGCGACAGGGCCTTCTTCGCCTTTCGGCTCGGCGCGCCGAAGGCGTGGTGTTCCTGCCAGTAGGGCGTGGCCTCGGTGCGCAGCATGTCGCGCATCTGCTCCGCCGTGGCGCACTCCGCCAGTCGGCTCAGGTCGCTCCTGCGCGAGTGGTAGAGCGCGGCCAGCTGCGACAGGCGTATGTACGGGAAGTTCTGAGGCCTTGTCCGCAGGAACTTCCACTCGCTGCCGTCCATGGCTTTAAGGCCGAACTTATGGGCGAGGTATGAGTATTCTCCGCGCAGCTTGTTGAAATATCCGTCCTCCAAGGCCGCCTCGCGGTGGCGTTGCGGCATGGTTGAGGGGTCGAGCAGTCCGGCCTGGCCTATGAACAGGGCTTCAAGTTGGAACAGGTCGTCCCTGTGGTGCGCTGCCGCTTGCAGCCATCCGCCGCCCGCCCAACGCTCGAAGGCGTCGCCGTTCACGCCGAAGCCGAACGTGCGCGCCATCGTGACGAACAACGCCTGCTCCCAAGAACCGCCGCACTGCGCCACCCTACGCACTATTGCGGCAGTCTTTTCCTCAAGCCGTTCGGCCAGCAGGCGGCTCATCCAGCCGTGTGCGGTCAGGCGGTCGAGCCTCGGTATGACGGCGCGGCACGGCGGATAGCGGTCTTCATGCAGCAGCGCGGCGTAGTTGTCGGCCACCTTTTGCGGCACGGCCATCTGCACCTGAGCCACCCGTCGGCCGTCGCTCGTTACGGCGTCTCCGTCAACCTGCTCGACAACATGCAGCACAACGTTGTCATACCGCTTGTCGCGGTCGTGCCCGTGGGCGCGCCATGCTGACGCCCTTTCGTGTATCTCTACGTTCCCTATCCATTCCGTTCCGCCTATTTTCACCTTCGCGTTGAAGAAGTCGGGACCTGCGTCGCTGTTCTGCAGGCCCGTGTCAATTACTTCAACGGCCAGTCCGTCGGTGGTCTGTAGCGATTTCAGGGGGAACATCTTGTGCTTCCATGCGTATTGTAGTAGGGCTTCCATGTTTTCAAGGAGTTTCTTTCAGAAGTTAAAGGAGTTTCTTTCAGGAGTTAAAGGAGTTAAAGAAGTTATCGCTCGCTGCGCTCGCTAAGGAGTTAAAGCCGTTACCTTTGCTATTAGTTCTTATCAGCATTCCCTCCCTCGGGAGGGTTAGGGAGGGGCTAAAGCCGTTACCTTTGCTATTAGTTCCTATCGGCATTCCCTCCCTCGGGAGGGTTAGGGAGGGGCTTCCTATGGCCTATCGGCCTTATAAGTCCCATTGGTTCTATTCGTTCTCGCAATCGCCTGATAATCAATTGCTTGCCAGCCGCCTTGCAAAAGGCCGTCTTTTGCATTGTAAAAGGTGCCCTTTCGGCGTGCGATTCATGGCCTTTTGCCTTGCGTTTTGCCGCCTTTTACAAATCTGTTGGACGCGCGGCGCTTCCCATCCCATCTGCAAATATAGTGAAAGGCGAGTGCAAAGCAAAACAAAAGACGAAGTTTTCATACAAAAAAATCCCGTATGCCATTGTGGCATACGGGATTTTTATTTTGTTTACCGATAGTTGTTACCGGTTATTTCTTCAGTACTTTTACGGTTGTTCCATCAGCCTTGCGCACGATGTTGATGCCTTTCTGCATCTCGTTCAGCTTGCGTCCGCTAAGGTCGTAGATAGCTTCAACGCCGTTCTCTGTGCCGGTTGTCACTTCGCTGATGCCTGAAGTGTAGTTCTCACCGAACAATACTGTGACGAAGACATCCGGGATTTCAATCTTCACGTTGAGTTTGCCGTTCTCTATTTCGCCGCTGATGTTAGCCTTGAGACCCTGCTGTGCAAGGGTCTGGCCTAATGACCAGTCAACGCCTTCGATGTCGCCTTCGGTGATGGTTATCGCCGCATTTTCAACTGAAAGGGTTTGTACACCGCCTTCTTCAGCGCTTGTAACGCCTTCAACAGTGATGTTGCCTACGCCACTTTCTCCAAGCATGAAGTTCTTTAGAGACAATGTATATGTGCCGTCTGCCTGCTCTTGGATGGTTATCGTTGCCTCCAGGTCTGTTGCTACGGGGCTGCCGGCCATGGTGACGTTCATCTTGTCGGTAAACGACATTGGTTCGCCGGCCGCCTTATACAGGTTTACGGTATATGTGCTGCTTGTCTTGTAGTCGTTAGACGTTACCGTTACGGTAACCTTGTAGCCGCCGTCGGTCTGCTCTACAGTCTTGTTTATGATGGCTCCGCGTCCGTCAGAAGCTACTGTAACGTCGTCGGCTGTCAGCTCGTCTGTGAAAGAATAGATGTCAAGCTCGTTTGTTCCGTCCTCAAACGTTATGTCCTGCCCCTTTATGTTGAAGCTTGTCAGGTTGGCATTGTAGATAAGCTCGATGTCGTCAACATACAACTCGTCGGGGTTGTCCGCATCTTTGCTCCCTACACCGGGCTGCGCGTTGGTGGATATTGTTACGAGGATAGCCTTCGTTGCAGCACCGTTTGAAGCGTAAGTGTCATAGTCAAACGGTATGCTTATCCTCTGCCAAGTGAAGTCTTTGCTCTCAATCTGCGCGTTCTGAGCCTTTGCAACCACGTTGGTGTATGTCTCTTCCGGGTCTTCCGGGTCTTGGTAGTAAGTACCGTCGGTGATTACCGCGCTTACGGTAGCATATTTGTTCTCACCAAGGTCTTGGCCTTGCTTGAATTTAACCCATACAGACAATGAGTCCGGTTGACCGTTCAGTAAGGTGTAGAACGGGTCTCCGTTGCCGTCAACGGCTGTATTCTCAATGTCAAGGAAAGCACAGTTTGCCGGGTCGGAAGCAGACATCGCTCCAGCCTGCATTTGCCCTGTTGTCATTGTTCCGTTAGCAGGAATAGAAGGTAAGGCCAATCCCGATACAATTCTTACGCTCCTACTTCCCAAAGAGTTTGTGCGTCCTTCTTCTGCGATAAACGTGTGAGGAGTGCTACTTACAAAACCTGCAAATATTCCGGTGCAGCTCATGAAGGAGTGCCAAGCATTGGGTTCATCGCTTGAATTGTTTTTATACGTTGCCGTATGGAAGTTCTCGAAGCCGGAGTTCGGAAGCTGGTAACCGCCTGTTCCGAAAACAGCGTCAACGTTGAAGTCCTGTTCCAATTGTTCAATTACTACAGGCAGATTGATGATTAGGTATAAGTTTTTGTCGTTCATCTTGCTGCCTTCCTTGATTGTTACGGTCACCTTGTTTTCCAGCATTTCAGCTATACTGCTTCCATTGGTGATTGCCGCCTCTTTGGTAATAGGCTCGAAATATGCGTAGCCGTCGCCTCCGTCAGTGCTGTTTGCCTTGACATCCTCGATGGTTACATCTCCAATCAGCATGACATTGGCAAAAGTGAACTGGTTGAGCACGATGTCATAGAGACCGTCTGAGCCATCAACGGGGGTTACTGTTATCTTGGCAGTAGCCGGTGCGGTAGGAACGCCGTTCAGGGTGATGGCTAAATCGTCTGTATAATCTGTTGCATTGGCGGCCAAGGCCATCACGGCTGCGGCCACGAGGGTTAAAATTTTCTTCATAAATTTTCCTTTCTTTTTATTTGATTATTTGATTCTGTAACTAATACCGATTGTCCCATAAATGGGGTAGAGGTTCTGTTCGATGGTGTCGAAGCTGGCATCGAAGATGTCGGTGAAGCCCCACGACAGGTCGGCGAACACGCCCCAATGGCGGTGGAAGTACCAGTCTACACCGGCCAGCATGCCGAACTGCCACGAACGCATCGAGTCGGAGAAGTCGTAAACGCCGCGGCTGCCGTCCTCTGTGCCTATATATACCTTCTGTCCTGTTGGGTCGCCAACGCGTATGTAGCCGCCGTAGGCGTCGCCGGTGAACTTGGGCGAGTTGATGTACGACAGGTATGGGCCGAGCTTTATGTGCAGGTTGTTGTTCACGGCGTAGGTCGCCAGGAGCGGAAGTGTAAGCATCCATTGTTCCACGTTGATGCTTACGCCGCCGGTGAAGTTGCCCTCAAGCCGCTGATTTCCGCGCACAAAGGCCATGTGGTAGTTCTTAACGGTAGACTCTACGTCCATTCCCTTGTTCTCAAGGTATATTCCGGTGGTTACGCCCCAGTGTTCGCTGAAGTCGCGGTAAACGCCGAGACCGAGGTTGAAACTTGGCGTAAGGGTGAACTTGTCGAGGCTTCTGATTGTGGCAGGCATGCCCATCGGGGCGGTGCCTCCTATGCTGTAGCCGAAGCGCAGGTTGTATGTCAGGTTGTCGAACAGGCGGAACGCTCCTGCCTGCGTGGCCGTCAGGGCGGCCAGGATTATGGTGAATATTGCTTTCTTCATGGCTATTCGGTTTGTTCTGCACAAATAACTTTAACTTCGTCGATGTAGAGCGTGCTGCCTATTGCGCCGCGGAATGTCGCACCCTCGATGCTCGACGTGAACACCACGGCGAGGTTGTAGCCGCGGTTTTGCAGCACGTCGCGGTCTATCGGCTGGCGGTAGTCGAAGTCAACGATGAATTCCGTCCATTCGTCAACGTCGGTAACGTTCTCCACCTGGGCTATTGCGACAATCTGCTCACTGGTCTTCACATCGTCGCCGTGCAGATAAAAAGCGTTTCCGTTGCTGTCTTGGTTGCGGTAAAGCACGGCGTAAATGTCGCCCTGGTCGTATGTGCCGGCTATCGGGTTGCGGTCGCCGTCTACGCACTGGCCGCCCGATGTGTACTTATACCATCCTGTGAATTGCAGCGGTTCCTGGTTGAAAGTACGGCCGAACTGGGTGGCCTGCATTGCGCCTTCAGTTCCGCTCAATGCCTGACTGGCGTCAAATTCGCCGATGAAGAGGTTGCCTGCGGCGATGCCCATGTGGACTATACTGCCGAAGGTGCCGGTGCTCATGGTCTCAAGCCTGACTCCCTGGCCGCTGTGTCCGTCGCTTACGGGTGACGAGGGGTACTCGTCTGCCGGTGTGCTGCCGCCGGCGAGCTGTGCGCTCAGGTTGAAGCCGGCGTTGCCTGTAGCCCAGTTGCCGAGCCATTCGCCGGTTGAGGAGAGGTCGCTCCACTCGTAATACTGTCCTCCGGCAGAGCCGTTGACGAGCCGTGTGTTCTCGAAGTCGTATTCAGTGGAGTTATATGCCTCGCGGAACGACACGTTGTACGTGCGCGTCCACTCGCCGTCCTGCGACGTTACGGTATAAACCACCACTTTGCCGCCTGAGAAATCGTGTGCGCTTCCGTTTTCGGGGCTTACCGTCGCGCCCTCTGTGAGGCGGAACATCGGCGCCATTGCCGACACGTCAACGCCGTCCTTTATCTCGAAAGTGATGTCGCTGACGTTTGAGAGTACGTTCACGAGCGTGTCGCTTGGCGCGAAGAACACGTCGGTGGGGTTGTCAAGATGGACGTAAGCCTGCTCGATGTCGCATTCGGCGTTGAGCGGCTCGTCCTTGAAGCAGGACGAGAAGGAAAAGCACAAGGCCGCGCCGAGCAGCAGGTGGTAAATTTTCATATATATTATATAATGTGAGAAATTGGGTGCAAAGGTATATGAAAAATCGTTTTTTGCAAAATTTTAAGGCAATAAGTGTACATTTTATAGATTGTTTTTGTAAAAAGACAGGGGAAGAATACCCGTCTTAGGCAGGGCTAACACCCACCCCAGCCCTCCCGAAGGGAGGGAGCTTGATATGCCTTGAAGGATGAACTGCGTTGCGAAAGGCCACCTTTTACACGCTAAAAGGTCATCAATTGCACGCTAAAAGGTGGCCTTTTGCAGGCTAAAAGACGGCATATTGGCAGGGCGTTGGTAATCAGGGAGTTACGGAACGGCGGCTTTTGGGTCATCCAAAGGCTTATCGGCCGCATCCGGCTTATCGGCCTTATTCAATTGGATATGGCAAATAAGGCTGATAAGACAGATAAGGCCAATGGGCAAAAGCACTCTAAGCCAGCAGCAAAAGCATACTAAGCTCCCTCCCTTTGGGGGGGTTGGGGTGGGTCTTCACTATTTTTATTACATTTCGTTTCCTTGTCTCGTTAAATTGCATTACCTTTGCCACAGATTAAACTTTTTGCAAAATGAAAATCGCTTTGATAGGCTACGGCAAGATGGGCAAGATGATTGAGCAGATAGCCCGCGGCCGCGGCCATGACATTGTATGTATTATTGACCTTGACAACCAGCAGGATTTCGACTCGCCGGAGTTCGCTTCGGCCGACGTCGCCATAGAGTTCACCAACCCGACGGCGGCCTACGGCAATTACCTTAAGGCTTTTGCCAAGGGCGTTAAGGTGGTTTCAGGCTCTACGGGATGGATGAAGGAGCACGGCGACGACGTGCGCCGGATGTGCTCCGAGGAAGGCAAGACGCTATTCTGGGCGTCGAACTTCAGCGTCGGCGTAGCCATCTTCTCCGCCGTGAACCGCTATCTGGCGAAGATAATGAACGGCTTTCCGCAGTATGACGTGCGCATGGAGGAGACCCACCACGTGCACAAACTCGACGCTCCGAGCGGCACCGCCATCACGCTGGCCGAGGAGATAGTTGACAATCTCGACCGCAAGACGTCGTGGGTGAAGGGTACGCTGCTTGCTCCCGACGGCTCGCTGACCGGCACGGACAAGTGTGCAGCCGACGAACTGCCAGTAGACAGCATCCGCCGTGGCGAGGTGCCGGGCATCCACACGGTGGAATACGACTCAGAGGCCGACAGCATAACCATAACGCATGACGCACATTCGCGCAAGGGCTTCGCCCTCGGCGCGGTGCTGGCCGCCGAATACACCAAGGAGCACAGCGGCCTGCTGACCATCGGCGACATGTTTAAGTTCTAACAAAAAAACAGACACCAGACCTTACACCCACCCCAACCCTCCCGAAGGGAGGGAGCTTGGTTACCATTTTTTTGTTATCCCCTATTGGCAAAAGCATTTCAAACTCCCTCCCTTTGGGAGGGGTGGGGTGGGTTCAGATTATTTTCTATATGGAAAAGAAACAACTTAATATGAAAAAACAGTGGATAAAGTGCGGCACAGTGCTCGTGCTTTACCTCCTGTTCCTGCTCTGGGTGAAGAGCTGGTGGGGGCTGCTCGTCGTGCCTTTCATCTACGACGTGTACATCACTAAAAAGATAAAGTGGCAATGGTGGAAAAACTCAGAGCCGCCGGTGCGCTTCATCATGTCGTGGGTTGACGCCATAGTGTTCGCCCTCGTGGCCGTTTACTTCATCAACCTGTTCTTCTTCCAGAACTACGTCATACCCTCGTCGTCGTTGGAGAAGTCGCTGCTTACGGGCGATTACCTTTTCGTAAGCAAGGTGAGCTACGGCCCGCGCATACCCGAGACGCCGCTAACCATGCCGCTTACGCAGCACACTCTGCCCGTGCTGAAGTGCAAGTCGTACCTGGAATGGCCCAAGTGGGACTACCGCCGTGTGAAAGGTCTCGGCAATGTGGAGCTTAACGACATCGTGGTGTTCAACTATCCGGCCGGCGACACGCTTGTAAGCAACGAGCGTTACCAGGCCGCCGACTATTACCAGATGTGCTATTCGTTCGGCAGCCAGCTGTTAAACTATCAGCCGGACATGGCGAAGCTCACGCCGCAGGAGCAGTATGACTGGTATCAGAAGGTGTATGCCACCGGGCGGCAGTATATCATCGACAACCCGGGAGAGTACGGAAAGGTAATCACAAGGCCGGTTGACCGCCGCGAGAACTACGTGAAGCGGTGCGTCGGTCTGCCGGGACAGACGCTGCAGATAAAGAACCGCATCGTCTACCTTGACGGCAAACCGAACAAGGAACCGGACAATGTGCAGTACACATATTACGTGAAACTGGCGCAGCCTATTCCCGAAACGATGCTTCAGGAACTTGGAATAAGCATGGAAGACCTTACCAGCCTGAACCAGAGCGGCTGCATGCCGCTGACGAAGAAGGCCGTTGACGCGCTGCAGAAGCGCAAGGACATCGTTGAAAGCATACGCCTGAACACCGACACCATAACGGGAGACGTGTATCCGCTGAACGCCAACACGGGGTGGACACGCGACAACTACGGCCCCGTGTGGATACCGAAGAAGGGCGAGTCGGTACGGCTGACGATGCAGAACATCGCCGTTTACGAGCGTCCCATCCGCGTTTACGAGGGCAACGACCTGCAAGTGCGCGGCGGCAAGATATTCATCAACGGCAAGGAAACCGACCGGTACACGTTCAAGATGGACTATTACTGGATGATGGGAGACAACCGCCACAACTCGGCCGACAGCCGTTACTGGGGCTTTGTGCCTGAAGACCACGTCGTGGGCAAGCCCATCTTCATCTGGTGGAGCAGCGATCCGGACCGCGGCGGCTTCTCCGGCATACGCTGGAACCGGCTGTTCAGGATGGTGGACGACATTAAATGATTTGGGGTTATGCGGTTATGGGGTTTTACGGTCTTACGGTGAAGACACCCCATAGCCGCATAACCGTAACACCGTATGCCGCTCCGTAAAACCTCATAACCTCACAACCGTAGCACCGTATGCCACACCGTAAAACCTTATAACCTCATAACCGTAAAACCGTAAAATGAAATGTGCGCTCAAGTTTGTGATGGCGCTGACGGTCACAATCTTGCTGATGTTGGCTTTCCGCGCCTTGGCGTTCACTGTTTACACGGTAAGGGGCACGGCCCTTGAGCCTGCCTTTTCCGACGGCGACCGTGTATTGGTGAACCGCTGGAGCTATGGCCTGCGCACGGGAGGCGGCAAGATGTTCCGCTACGTAAGGTGGGTGGCGCGCCCGGTGGAGAGGGGCGAGCTTGTGGTGTTCAACAATCCGGCGGACACCGCGCGGCCTGTAAGCCGCCGTAACGCCATGGCCTACTACTGCAAGGGCGTGCCGGGCGACACCGTAAGGGCTGGCAACGCAACGCTTGTAGTGCCCGGCAAGGGGCGGCACATCACCGTAACGGCAGGCAACATCGCCCTGCTGTGCCGGATATATAATATGTATGAAGGGCGCAAGGCCGACATCCGCCGCGGCCGCCTGTACGTTGACGGACGCAGGACGGATTGCGCCATGCTGGCATACGACTACTACTGGCTTGAGCCTTCACGGCAAGGCGCGGCGCAAGCAGGGGTTAAGGGAATGTTAGTGCCTGAGAACCATGTGGTTGGTAGGGTAGTGGTGAGGGTTTGGCCCCTCCCTAACCCTCCCGAGGGAGGGAATGCAGATAAGGACTAATAGCAAAGGTAACGGCTTTAACTTCTTAGCGAGCGTAGCGAGCGATAACTTCTTTAACTTCTTTAACTCCAGAAAGAAACTCCTTTAACTCCTGAAAACAACATGTCCCAAGTACTTCTTTCTTCGGCGTATTTCGCCCCTATACAGTGGTACCAGAAGCTCAACAGATATGACAATGTGGCCGTTGAGGCGCACGACAGCTTCATCAAACAGACCTACCGCAACCGCTGCCTGATAGCCACAACGGCAGGAGTGCAGGCGCTGACGGTGCCCGTTGAGCGCGGCACTGACGGCGCGGCTGACGGCGACGGGGCGCAATGCAGGAAGTGCATGATGAAGGACGTGCGCATAAGCGACCACGGCAACTGGCGCCACCTGCACTGGAACGCGCTGCAAAGCGCATACGGAGAGTCGCCGTTCTTCGAGTTTTACGCCGACGATGTGCGCCCGTTTTTCGAGCGGCGGTGGACGTTCCTGTACGACTTCAACATGGAGATATGTTCAAAAATGTGCGATTTAATCGGTGTTTCCCCCTGCATCGGAACGACTGACGAGTACATTCCGGCGGACGACGGACGGCTTGACGGCACGGCAGACTACCGCGAAGTCATCCGCCCGAAGCATCCCTTACCCGACCCCTCATTCACTCCGCGCCGCTATTATCAGGTGTACGAGGCCAAGCACGGCTTCCTGCCGAACCTCAGCATACTCGATTTGCTTTTCAACATGGGACCTGAAAGCCTGCTGTATCTTTAGCGGCTGCATGGCGGCAGGCGGATAGAGACGATGCAAAACGCCACCTTTTGCACGGCAAAAGGTGGCGTTTTGCGTTGTAAAAGACGGCCTTTTGCAGGCTAAAAGGTGGCCTTTTACAAGATAGATTGTAATATATTGGTAATCAACGGGTTATGATATGGTGATTTGCCTGTGGCGACAACCTTCGTCAGTCGTCACCGGCCACGCCCGGATTGTCCCTCACATGCTCCTCGTCATAGTCCTCCATGTCGTCGAATATTTCAGAAGGATAGTGGTCTTCAGCGTCCGGGTCTTCGTAATATTCA
The DNA here is from genome assembly GCA_900554545.1 of uncultured Prevotella sp. GTDB lineage: Bacteria > Bacteroidota > Bacteroidia > Bacteroidales > Bacteroidaceae > Prevotella. Next base: position 39,188 of record USHW01000001.1, read on the forward strand.
TCCCTGTAATAGTCGTATATGGCATCCTTCTCCTCGTTGGTAAGCTCCTCCCCGCGGTTGTATTTTTCCAACAGTTCGGGTGCCCGTGCGTCAAGCTCGGCCTGCCGGTGTGAATTTTCGCGTATCATGCGGCGTTGCTCGTCCGTTATCTGGTAGGCTTCGGCCTTCTTGATGCGTTCCTGGCGTTCCGCCTCAAGCTTCTCGTACAGCTGTTGCCGCTTCATGCGCTCCCTCGCTTCCCTTTCATATTGGAGCTTTTTTGTCTGCTCGTCCTTCTCGTTTGCCACGTGGAAAAAGGCTAAAAAGCCTATTCCTATCATCACGCCTATTGCCAATTTGACTGAAGACGGCAGCGTGCTCCATCGGTTTTTGCCGTTGTTTGTATTGTTCCTCATGCTTTCTGTTTGTTATGTTTGCGGCAAAGATAATGCAAATGAGCGGAATGCAAGCTTGCTTGTATATTCCCGAGTGCCGCTTATCTTATGCAAAGATACGGATATCAGGCGACAAAACATGTCGTCGGCGGCACAAACATGTAGAAAAGCGCACCGCGGCTTGCCGCACGGCTGTTTGCGCCCTGCTCAATGCCCGTTATCGTGAAATAAGATGAAAAATCGCCGTTTTAATGTAGTTTTAATGACAAACAGCGTTGTGTTCGGTAAAAAATGGCTAACTTTGGTGCGATTTTTTTGACGTAAAAAGATATTTTTTGATTTTTAGATGAACGTAATTACAAAAACAGTTTCATTGCCCGATGGAAGGACCATCAGCATTGAAACCGGGAAAGTGGCAAAACAGGCTGACGGCTCTTGTGTGCTCCGCATGGGCAACACCGTATTGCTCGCCACTGTTTGTGCCGCAAAAGATGCAGTTCCCGGAACAGATTTCATGCCTTTGCAGGTTGAGTACAGAGAACAGTATGCCGCCGCCGGGCGCTTCCCCGGAGGCTTCACAAAGCGCGAAGGCAAGGCAAGCGACAACGAAATTCTTACTTGCCGACTTGTAGACCGCGCCTTGCGCCCCCTTTTCCCGGCCGATTTCCACGCCGAAGTGTTCGTTAACGTTATTCTTTTCTCAGCCGACGGCGTTGACCAGCCTGACGCTCTTGCAGGCTTCGCGGCCTCTTGCGCCCTGGCTTGCTCTGACATCCCGTTTGAATGTCCCATCTCTGAAGTGCGCGTTGCGCGCGTGAACGGCGAGTACATCGTTGACCCGACGTTCGAGCAGATGAAGGATGCCGACATGGACATCATGGTTGGTGCGTCGAAAGACAACATCATGATGGTGGAAGGTGAGATGAAGGAAGTTTCTGAACAAGACCTGCTCCAGGCTCTCAAGGTAGCACAGGAGGCCATCCGCCCGATGTGTATCTTGCAGGAAGAACTGTCGAAGGAACTCGGCACCGACGTGAAGCGCGAGTACTGCCACGAGGTGAACGACGAGGAACTGCGCGAACAGCTCCGCAAGGAAACTTACGACAAGTGCTACGCCATAGCGCAGGCCGGCGACCATGACAAGAAGGCCCGCGAGGAGGCTTTTGACAAGATAAAGACCGACTTTGAAGAGGCTTACGCCGCAGCGCACACCGAACTCTCAGAGGATGAACTCGAAGAGAAGTACGCTTTGGTTGACCGCTACTACCATGATGTGGAGCGTGACGCCATGCGCCGCTGCATACTCGATGAAGGAAAGCGCCTCGACGGCCGCAAGACCGACGAGATACGCCCCATCTGGTGCGAGGTTTCACCCCTGCCGATGCCTCACGGAAGCTCAATCTTCACGCGCGGCGAGACGCAGAGCCTCACCACATGTACGCTCGGAACGAAGCTCGACGAGAAACTTGTGGACGACGTTCTCGACCGTTCTTACCAGCGCTTCCTGCTGCACTACAACTTCCCGCCCTTCTGTACGGGTGAAGCCAAGGCGCAGCGTGGCGTAGGCCGCCGCGAAATAGGCCACGGACACCTGGCCTGGCGCGCGCTGAAGGGGCAAATCCCAGAGGAGTTCCCCTATACGGTACGCCTCGTATCGCAGATTCTTGAGAGCAACGGCTCGTCGTCAATGGCGACAGTCTGCGCCGGAACTCTTGCCCTCATGGATGCCGGAGTGCCCATGAAGAAACCCGTGAGCGGCATCGCCATGGGACTTATCAAGAACCCGGGAGAGGACAAGTACGCCGTTCTTAGCGACATTCTCGGCGACGAAGACCACCTCGGCGACATGGACTTCAAGACCACAGGAACACGTGACGGACTCACCGCGACGCAGATGGACATTAAGTGTGACGGCCTTAGCTTCGAGATTTTGGAAAAAGCCCTCATGCAGGCGAAGGCCGGTCGCGAGTACATCCTCGGCAAGCTGACCGACACCATAAGCGAGCCGCGTGCCGAACTGAAGCCGCAGGTACCGCGCATCGAGGCGTTTGACATACCTAAGGAGTTCATCGGCGCCGTGATTGGCCCCGGAGGAAAGATTATCCAGCAGATGCAGGAAGAGTCGGGTGCCACCATCACCATCGACGAAATCGACGGAGTGGGCAAGGTTCAGGTTAGTGCGCCCAACAAGGAGAGCATCCAGAAGGCCATCGCCAAGATTAAGGCAATAGTCGCCATACCCGAAGTAGGCGAGATTTACGAGGGAACAATCCGCTCAATCATGCCTTATGGCTGCTTCGTTGAAATCCTGCCGGGCAAGGACGGACTGCTTCACATCTCTGAAATTGACTGGAAACGCCTTGAGACTGTTGAAGAGGCCGGCCTGAAAGAAGGCGACAAGATTACCGTCAAGCTGATGGAAATCGACCCGAAGACCGGCAAGTACAAGCTGTCTCACCGCGTACTCATACCGAAACCCGAAGGATACGTGGAGCGTGAGCGCCGCCCGAGGCCCGAGCGTCGTCCGCGTCCGGAGCGTGGAGAACGCCGGGAGCGCGAGCCGCGCCGCTTCGAGCACCGGCCGAACCGTGAGGAATACCACGACCCGCTGGCGCCGAAAGAGCCTAAAGACTTCAACGACAGTCTTGACCACGGCAACTTCTAAAAGGCCGGTACATTAATATATTGACGGCGGCGGCACATCATGCCGCCGCCGTTCTTTCATTATCTTTAACTCCATCTTTTTTGTTCTTATCCATACTTGCATTACCTTTGCATGTATGTTTAGGAATATCTTGCTCGTGGCACTTGGCGGAGCGGCAGGCAGCGTGGCGCGTTACCTGTTGTCGAAAGCCGTACAGGGTGCTGCGGCTTCGTCTTTCCCATGGGGCACAATGGCGGTGAACGTAGCCGGATGCCTGCTCATCGGGCTGTTCTACGGCCTTTCCGAAGGCAGCGCGGCACGCTTTGGGCAAGACTTGAAGCTGATGCTTACCGTTGGGTTTTGCGGCGGATTTACCACTTTCAGCACGTTCGCCAACGAGTCGCTGGCGCTCGCCAAGGCTGGCGATGCGCTCCTTTCAGCGGCTTACATAGGCTCAAGCGTGGCTTTGGGAATGCTTGCCGTCGTGGCCGGGGCACAGCTTGCGAAAGCCTTTGCAGGCTAAGTAATGAAATCAAAAAACACAGATAAAAGATGAGAACCACATTCAACAAACTATCAGTTTTCGCCGTTGCCGCTTTGGCGGTTGTCCTCATGGGGTCGTGCGACAACCGTAAATTCCATGTGGACGGCACCATCGCCGATGCGAAAGACTCGGTGCTGTACTTCGAGAACATGAGCCTTGACGGCCCGGTGACGGTCGACTCGGTGAAGCTTGGAGACGACGGGGCGTTCAGCTTCAGCGAGAAGGCGCCCGATGCGCCGGAGTTTTACCGCCTGCGCATCGCCGGACAAATCATCAACCTTAGCGTGGATTCAACGGAGACAATCACCGTAAAGGCGTCATATCCTACCATGGCAACCGGCTATACGGTAGAAGGCTCGAAGGAATGCGCCACTATCAAGGAGCTGGCTTTGAAGCAGATTGACCTACAGTCGCGCATAATCGCCTTGCAGCGCAACAACTCCGTAGGCTTCGACGAGACCCGCGACAGCATCGACAAACTGATAGAGGCGTACAAACAGGACGTCAAGCTGAACTACATCTACAAGGCCCCGATGCGTCCTTCATCGTATTTCGCCCTGTTCCAGACGCTTGGCAACATGCTTATCTTCAACCCACGGGAGAACGAGGACGACATAAAGGCGTTCGCGGCGGTGGCTACCAGCTGGGACACTTACCATCCAAAGGCCGTGCGCGGGCAGAACCTGCACAACATTGCGATACAAGGCATGCGCGACATACGCATCGTGCGCAACCAGAGGGCTGCCGAAATGGTTGACGCGAGCAAGGTGCGCGTGGCCGACCTCATCGACATTTCCCTGCTTGACAACAAGGGACAGACGCGCAAACTGACCGACCTGAAGGGCAAGGTGGTGCTGCTTGACTTCCACGTATTCGGCGCGGAAGGCTCAACCAAGCGCATAATGCAGATGCGCGACATATACAACAAGTATCACGGACGCGGCCTGGAAATCTATCAGGTGTCGTTAGACCCTGACGAGCACTTCTGGAAGACACAGACTGCGGCGCTGCCTTGGATAAGCGTGCGCGACCCGAAAGGGCTTCAGTCGAACAATCTTGTGCTGTACAACATACAGTCTATCCCGACGTTCTTCATCATAGGGCGCGACAATACGCTGAAGAAGCGCGACGCGCAGATAAAGGACCTTGACGCGGAAATCGAGGCATTGTTAGGCTAAGTCCGGTTTGCGGTTTTGCGAAAGGCCATGAATTGGCCTGTAAAAGGCCACAAATTGGACAGCAAAAGGCCGTCTTTCACACTGTGAAAGACGGCCTTTTGCAATGCGTTGGGTATCAATGCGTTGCGCGTGCAGCCAATGTTTTTGTAATAATTAGCCGCTGCAGAGGTTGCAAGTAAGAATATTATGCTTACTTTTGCAGCGTCTTAAAGCCGTTCGTTATGGAAATAATAAAGTTCATAAAGGAATGGACGCTGCCGTGTGCGATGGTGTTCGGCACGTGCGTCTACCTGCTGTTCACCGAGATTCCCATGCTTGTGCCGTATGGAGAGGTGGCCGGGCCGTGGTTCATCGAAATCCTGCCGGTGCTTATCTTCATGACGCTGTATGTCACGTTCTGCAAAATCCGGCTGCACGACCTGCGCCTCCGCACGTGGCATGTATGGATGCAGGTTATACGCATGGCTATGGCTGCCGTGCTGGTGGCGGCCGTCAAGCTGACCGACGAGCCTACGTTGCGCCTCGCCTTCGAAGGGGCTTTCGCCTGTGTGATATGTCCCACGGCGTCGGCTGCAGCCGTAGTGACCGAGAAACTGGGCGGTAGCATCGCCTCTATGACCGTCTACACGCTGATAGACAATGCCATGACGGCTCTGCTTGTGCCGCTGCTTTTCCCCGTGCTTGAGAAACATGCCGACATGACTTTCATGTCGTCGTTCGCCACGATACTGCAACGCACCGCCGTCGTGCTCGTGCTTCCTTTTGTCTGTGCAATGGCTACGCGCCGCTGGCTGCCGCGTGCGGCCAAGGCTGTCAAGGACTGCCGCAACCTCGGCTTTTACTTCTGGGCGGTCAACCTGTCGATTGTCATGGGCATGACGCTGCACAACATCTTCACAGCCGGCATTTCGTGGATGTCGATGGCGGCTCTCGTCATTGTGCCGCTCGTGGTTACGCTCGTCCTGTTCGGCACGGGAAAGGCCGTCGGCAGGCGTTATAACGACAGTGTGGACGGCGGCCAGGCGCTCGGCCAAAAGAACACCGGAGTGGGCATCTGGCTCACAATGGTCTATCTCAATCCCGTCGTCGCCATCGCTCCCTGCGCCTACGTGGTGTGGCAGAACGTGCTGAACTCGTGGCAGCTGTGGTGCATGGAGAAGTACGGCAAGCTGAAATGGTGACATCGGAAGCCTGCAAACGGCTTTGTCTTACTGATAAAACACATTATGGGAAGTATGAAAACGAAATATGCTTTGATGGCAGCCGCCTTAGCATTGGCTGTCTCCGCGCCTGCGGAAACGCCTGTAACGCCGTTAGGCGGTGTTGAAACCGGGGCGGTTGCAGTCGCACAAGGGCAGCGGCACAAGCACCACGGAAAGACTAAAAGGCACAGGAGGGAAAAGTACATTGTAACCGATTTCGACGTGTTCTATGGCGGCCGTAAGGTTGAGGGCGCAAGTGCGATGTCGTTCAAGGTGCTCGGCCGTGGTTACGCCAAGGACGATTTCGAGGTGTATTACAAGGGAAAGAAGATTGAAGACGCCAGCGCTATGTCGTTCAAAGTTCTTGACGGAGGTTACGCCAAGGACGATTTCGGCGCGTATTACAAGGGCAAGAAGATTGCCGGAGCAAGCGCAATGACCTTCAAAGTGCTTGAAGACGGCTATGCAAAGGACGACTTCGACACTTATTATAAGGGCAGGAAGATATCCAATTAGAATTTATAGAAGGTAAAGAAGTTATCGCTCCCTGCGGTCGCTGAGAAGTTAGAGCCATTACCTTTGTTAGTTGACAAGGGACGAGATACAAGCAGACAAGGATTATTGCCTTGGCTTCTATAATCCCTTAATAGCAAGAGTAATGGCTTTAACTTCTCAGCGACCGCAGGGAAGCCCCTCCCTAACCCTCCCGAGGGAGGGAATACAGATATAGACTAATAACAAAGGTGATGGCTTTAACTTCTCAGCGACCGCAGGGAGCGATAACTTCTCTAACTTCTTTAACTTCTATATAAAAATCAGGAGCCGCTATCACGACTGACGGCGGCTCCTTTCTTCACGTTAGTATGTTATGAAAATTTGAGAGAATTGAAGCTTCACAGCTTCGTCGTTTTTGTTTTATTAAACACTGTTTTATAGAGAAAGCATAGAAAATTATCTTACTTCAGTATGTTGGCAGTTGCCGGGGCTTGCTTCATTGAGTCCACTTTGGCCGAGTCGCCCATTGCAACTGACGGGCCTTCATGTGCCTGCTGGTATGCCGGGACGTTTGCCGTGGGCTTCACATCGCCCGTGAAAGCCACCTGTGCCGCGTTGCCGAGTGTCAGGAATATTGCCACCATTGCTGCTGCCTTGAACAGCGGTATAAGCCTTTGGCGGAAGTTTATCGTGCGTGCGCGGAGCATTCCCGGCTCTTTGATGATGGACTCCATGCGTGCGTCGAAGTCGTCGCCGAGCGTGTCGGCGGTTTTCTGTGCCTCGCCGTAGCAGAACAAGTCTTTGTATCGTGCAAGGCTTGCCGGCACTTCTTTCTGGCTGAAGAACGTGCGCAGTATCTGCTCTTCTTCGAGCGTTGTGTCGCAGTTCCAATAGCGTTCGAGCAACTGTTCTATATACTTATAGTCCATATTCTTCGATTTTGTTGTACTTTTGCTTCACCGTCTGGCGTGCCCTGAAGATGTTTACCTTAACCTGTTCCTCGGTGATGCCGAGCACTTGGGCTATCTCCTTGTAGCTTTTTCCTTCGAAGTCGCGCAGCTGCATGCAGCTCCTTTGTTTCTCGGGAAGCGAGTTGACGATGAGTTTTACTTGTTCGACCCTGTCCCTTTGCGCCATCCTTTCGTAAGGATTGTCCATCGGGTCGGCCGCTTGCGCTTCATCTTCGCCGAGCGGCTGGTTGTCTCCGCCTGCCTTTTTCACCCTATCCAGTGACAGGTTGCGGCAGATTGTGAGGCTGAAAGCTTCGATGGATTCGATGTCTTGCAAGTCGTCGCGCCTGTTCCAAACTTTCAGCAACGTGTCCTGTACTATGTCTTCGGCCTCCTCGCGGTTAAGTGTAATCCTTAGGGCAAGGCGGTAGAGCACGTTTTTTAGCGGCAACACGTCGTTGCGAAAACTGATATTTTCCATCTGCTCTCTAATTGAATGACGATTAACTGTGGCGAAAGTTACAGAAAACTTGCGGTTATTTTTATATTTAACTGTTTTAAAGAGACTGTGAGCTGTGGAAGGAATAGGAGTGATTGGGCTGACAGGACGTATGCGGCTGGTAAGTGGCTGATAGTCAGGCGTGTTGCAAAAGACCGTCTTTTAGGCTGCAAAAGGTGGCAAATCGCAAGCCAAAAGGTGGCCTTTTGGAAGACAAAAAGCCATCAATTGAAAAACCGCTCCAGTCAAACCTGACACCCAACTTGCCCAAACCTGATACCCACCCCAACCCTCCCGAAGGGAGGGAGCTTGATATGCTGTTGCTAAATGGTGGCCTATTGGCAAGGCAAACGGCTTTAACTTCTTAGCGAGCGTAAGCGAGCGATAACTTCTTTAACTCCTTTAACTTCTGAAATCAACTTCTTTAACTCCTTTATTCATGGTACCACCATCGTGCCGTGCCTGCCGTCGATGGCCGTTGCGAGCGTGATGTTGACGCGGCTTACGCCTGCGTCTATCGCGCTGAAGGCGTTTCCCAGCTTGGGCAACATGCCGCCCGTCACGGTGCCGTCGGCCTTGAGCCGTCTGAAGTCTTGGCGCGTTATGACGGGTATCAGGGTGCTGTCGTCGTCGGGTTCTGCCATCACGCCCGGCTTCTCGAAGCAGTACATCAGCGTCACGTCGTACCGTTCAGCCAGCGCCTTTGCCGTTTCGGCGGCTATGGTGTCGGCATTGGTGTTTAGCATCTGTCCGTGTCCGTCGTGCGTGAGAGGCGCCATCACGGGCGTAAATCCGCCCTCAATCAGGCTTGCAAGGCGGTTGCCGTCAACGCGGTCAACGTCGCCCACGAAGCCGTAGTCAACGTCCTTTACCGGCCGTTTGTGCGAGAGTATCACGCCGCCGTCGGCTCCCGTCAGTCCGATTGAGTTTATGCCGCGTGCCTGCAAGCGCGCTACGATGTCCTTGTTGACCAATCCGCCGTAAACCATCGTAACGACTTCAAGCATCGCTCCGTCGGTTACGCGCCGTCCGTCCACCATCCGGCTTTCCACGCCGAGGCGCGAGGCTATGGCCGTTGCACGCCGTCCGCCGCCGTGAACGAGCACCTTTCGCCCGTCGATGGCCGCGAAGGCGGATAGCAGGCTGTCAAGCCGTGCACTGTCTTCAACCACCGCGCCGCCCACTTTGACTATGGTAAGGGGAAGTTTCATGTTGTCATATATTTTATAACCCACCACAACCCTCCCGAAGGGAGGGAGCTTAGTATGCTTCACAAGCAATACCAAACATCCTTATTGTTGATAATACTCCCAATTAAAGCATACTAAACTCCCTCCCTTTGGGAGGGTTGGGGTGGGTACTTTATTCCAAATAAGTATATCCGTAAAGCCCGGAGCGGTAGTTGGAAAGGAACTCCTTGCCGTCTTCAAGCGATATCTTGCCTTCCTTCACGCTCTTTGCCACCCACACTTCGAGCTGGCGCACGAGCTTCTTCGGGTTGTACTGTACGTACTCCAAAACCTCTTCCACCGTTTCGCCGTCGAATATCTGGTCGATGTGATACTTGCCGTCCTTCACCGTTATGTGCGCCGCGTTGGTGTCGCCGAAGAGGTTGTGCATGTCGCCGAGTATCTCCTGGTAGGCTCCCACAAGGAACACGCCGAGGTAGTAAGGCTCGTTCTTGCGCAGCGTATGCACCGGAAGGATGTTTGATATGGTGCGGTTGGTCACGAAGTTGGCTATCTTTCCGTCGCTGTCGCACGTGATGTCCTGCAGTGTCGCGCTGCGTGTGGGGCGCTCGTTGAGCCTCTGCAAGGGCACAATCGGGAATATCTGGTCAATCGACCAGGCGTCGGGAAGCGACTGGAAAAGCGAGAAGTTGCAGAAGTATTTGTCGGCCAACAGCTTGTCGAGACCCTTCAGTTCTTCCGGGATATGCTTCAAGCGCTTCGCTATCGAGTTGATTTCGCGGCACACGCTCCAGTACATCCGCTCTATCTCGGCGCGTGTCTTGAGGTCAACCATGCCGTGTTCGAACAGGTCGAGGGCGTCTTCGCGTATCTGCTCGGCGTCGTGCCAGTCCTCCAGCATGGTGCGCGGATTAAGGTTGTCCCAGATGTCGTAAAGGTCTTTCACAAGCTTGTGAGAGCTTTCCGTAGGCTCATATTCCTCGTCCATCTCGGGCAGTGACGCCGTTTCGAGCACGTCGATTACGAGCACCGAGTGGTGGGCGGATAGCGAGCGGCCGCTCTCTGTTATGAGGTTGGGATGCGGAACGCCGTAGTGGTCGGCCGCTTCCACGAATGTGTAGATGCAGTCGTTGACGTATTCCTGGATTGAATAGTTAACCGAACTCTCGCTGTTGGGCGAGCGCGTGCCGTCGTAATCTACGCCGAGTCCTCCTCCGCAGTCAACGAAGTCGACGTTGTAGCCCATCTTGTGAAGCTGCACATAGAACTGCGACGCTTCCTTCAGGGCCGTCTGTATGCGGCGTATCTTGGTTATCTGGCTGCCTATGTGGAAGTGTATCAGGCGCAGGCAGTCCTTCATGTCCTTCTTTTCAAGTATTTCAAGTGCCGACAGCAACTCGGAGCTTGTCAGTCCGAACTTGCTTGCGTCGCCGCCGCTTTCTTCCCATTTGCCGCTGCCCGACGATGCCAGCTTTATCCTTACGCCGAGGTTTGGCTTTACGTTGAACTTCTTGGCGGCGCGGCTTATTATGTCGAGTTCGTTGAGTTTCTCTACCACAATGAAGATTCTCTTGCCCATTTTCTGCGCGAGTAGGGCCAGTTCTATGTAGCTCTGGTCCTTGTAGCCGTTGCATATTATGAGCGAGTCGCTTTGGCACTGCACGGCAAGCACGGCGTACAGTTCGGGTTTCGAGCCTGCTTCGAGTCCGAGGTTGAACTTCCGTCCGTGGCCTATTATTTCCTCGACGACGGGCTGCATCTGGTTTACCTTGATGGGATAGATTATGAAGTTCTCCCCCTTGAAGCCGTATTCCTCTGACGCTTTCTTGAAACAGCTCCATGTCTTTTCAATCCTGTTGTCGAGAATGTCGGGAAAACGCAGCAGCACCGGCGGCGTGACGTCGCGCAGGGCGAGTTCGTCCATTACGTCATGCAGGTCAATCTGCGTGTCGTCCTTGCACGGAGTGACATACATGTCGCCGTTTTCGTTGATGCCGAAATAGGATGTTCCCCATCCGCTGATGTTGTAAAGCTCGTTAGAGTCTTCGATAGTCCATTTCTTCATTTAGGCGTGGTAGTTTTATTGTTGTTTGCATTATTGGGAATTGGGCTTGCCGCCACGTAAGTAATTGAGTGCCAGGTGGTTTGCCTGTGGCATGCCTGCGGCCTTGCAAAAGGCCGTCTCTTGGCCTGCAAAAGGCCGCCTTTCAGCGGCTGAAAGACCGTCTTTCATCGTGCCGTTTGCCGCCTTTTGCACGGTGGGTGTCTGCTGCCTGCCGTGCAGTCTGCCGTTACGGCTTCTCCGTGCAGTGTCTTCCGTGTTATATGCCAAGCATTTCGCGCAGCCTTTCCACCGACACTTTTATTTTCTCGTAGTTGTCAAGCAGGTCGACGTTGAGCACGTGTTTCGCCTTCGTGTAGTAGTCCTCGCGGCGCGCGAGCTGTTCCGTCACGAAGGCGAGCAGCTCGTCCTTGTCCTTGCCTTCAAGCAGGGGGCGGCGCGTCTTGCCCATTTTCAGGTGGGCGCAGAGCACCTCCGGCGATGCTTTAAGGTAAACGGTGTCGCCCTGGGAGTTCATGTATTCCATGTTGTCGAAGAAGCACGGAGTGCCTCCTCCGCAGCTCAGCACAACGTCTTCGAACTCCGCCGCCTCGTGCAGCAGCCTGCGTTCTATCTCCCTGAAGCCGTCTTCGCCACGTTCGGCGAAGAGCTGCGGCACCGTCTTGCGCATACGTCCCTCGATGTACCAGTCGAGGTCATAGAACTGCATTCCAAGCTCTTTGGCCAGCGCCTTGCCCACGGTGGTCTTGCCGGCGCCCATGTATCCTACGATGATTATGCGTCTCACCGCTTATTTCTTCTTGGAGTTGTTGATTACGTCCATGCACTCTTCAAGGGTAAGCTCTGCCGCGCGGTCGTGCATTGCCTTGGGCAGCCGGTAGTTCTTGCCGTCATACGAGAGGTAGGGGCCGTAGCGTCCGTTCATCACTTCGAGCTTAGGCTCGTCGTCGAATGCCTTTATGTGGCGCTGCGTTTCCTGCTGCCGTTTCTTCAGTATGAGCGCGATGGCCGCGTCGAGCGTGAGCGTCATGGGGTTCTCCTCTTTCGGTATGGATACGTATTTGCGGTCGTGCATCACGTATGGGCCGAAGCGTCCGGCGCCGATTACCACCGGGCTGCCCTCAAACTCGCCTACTGTGCGCGGCAGGCGGAACAGCTCAAGCGCCTCTTCGAGCGTTATGGTCTCAAGGCTCTTGTCGGCGGGCATCTGGGCGAAGCGCGGCTTTTCCTTGTCTTCCGCCTTCCCGATTTGCACCACAGGGCCGAACCTTCCAATCTTGACGAACACCGGCTTGCCCGTGGCAGGGTCTTTGCCGAGTTCGCGTTCGCCGGCCTTGTGCTCCTCGCGCGCGTTCATTGTCTTTTCCACCGTCGGCTCGAACTTGCCGTAAAAGCTTTCGAGCATGTCGGTCCATTGCGCCTTTCCTTCGGCGATGGTGTCGAACTGGTGCTCCACTTTGGCCGTGAAGTTATAGTCCATGATGGTCGGAAAATATTTCATCAGGAAGTCGTTTACCACCATTCCTATGTCGGTTGGCAGCAGTTTGCCTTTCTCGCTTCCTGCCATTTCGCTCTTTGTAAGGTTGGTAATGCCGTTGCTGTTGAGCACGTCAACCGTGTAGTGGCGTTCCTCGCCTTTCTTGTCGCCCTTCTGCACGTATTCCCTTTGCTGGATGGTGCTTATTGTCGGGGCGTAGGTTGACGGTCGGCCGATTCCTAATTCCTCAAGCTTGCGCACGAGGCTGGCCTCGGTATATCTTACAGGACCTTGGCTGAAGCGTTGCGTGGCTATGACTTCCTCGCTCTTGAGCGGCTCTCCCTCGGTCATGTGGGGCAGCGTGTGCGACGTGTCGTCCTGGTTGTCGCCCTCGTCGTCGGACGATTCGCGGTACACTTTCAGGAAGCCGTCAAACTTCACAACCTCGCCGTTGGCGATGAACTTTTCCGTTGCGCCGGTCATGTTTATCGTCACGGTGGTCTTCTCGAGCAGCGCGTCGGCCATCTGGCTGGCCGCCGTGCGCTTCCATATAAGGTCGTACAGGCGTTTCTCCTGCTGTGTGCCTTCTATTGCGGTGTCGGCCATATACGTGGGGCGTATTGCCTCGTGAGCCTCCTGCGCGCCCTTCGAGCGGGTCTGGAACTGTCGCGGATGGCTGTATTCCGCTCCCCAGTGCTTGGTTATCTCTTCCTTGCTGGAGTTGATGCAGAGCGACGACAGGTTGACGGAGTCGGTACGCATGTAGGTTATGCGTCCGTTTTCGTAAAGGTGCTGTGCCACCATCATGGTCTGCGATACTGTGAAACCGAGCTTCCTTGCGGCTTCCTGTTGCAGGGTGGAGGTGGTGAACGGGGGCGCGGGTGTGCGCTTCATGGGCTTCTTTACGATGGCCGCCACTGAAAATTCGGCCGTCTTGCACTTGTCCAAAAAGGCCAGAACCTCGTCGTGGGTGGTGAACCTTTTGTCAAGCTCGGCCTTCACTTCGGCGGTCTGTCCGTCGTCGGTGGGCACGGTGAACACGGCGTTCACGCGGTAGTAAGTCTCGCTCTTGAACGCCTGTATTTCCCTTTCTCGCTCTACGATTAGCCTCACGGCGACGCTCTGTACGCGGCCAGCCGAGAGTGCCGGCTTTACCTTGCGCCACAGCACGGGCGACAGTTTGAAGCCTACAAGGCGGTCGAGCACGCGGCGTGCCTGCTGCGCGTTGACAAGGTTCATGTCAAGATGGCGCGGGTGTTTTATGGCCTCCAGTATGGCCGGCTTTGTAATTTCGTGGAACACAATGCGGTTGGTCTTCTCCTCGTCGAGGCCCAATACCTCGCACAAGTGCCACGATATGGCTTCTCCCTCGCGGTCTTCATCGCTTGCGAGCCACACCTTTTCGGAGTTCCTCGCGTTGTTTTTCAGCTCGGTGACGAGCTTTTTCTTTTCTTCGGGTATTTCGTAGTCGGGCGTGAACGTGTCGGTGTCGATGCTCAGCTCTTTTTTCTTCAGGTCGCGTATGTGTCCGTAGCTTGACATCACCTTGAAGTCCTTGCCCAGAAATTTCTCTATCGTCTTGGCCTTGGCTGGGCTTTCGACTATTACCAAATTCTTCTGCATGGCATCATGTTGGGTTTTCTAATCAGGGCGCAAAAGTAAACAAAACTTTCGCCATGCACCTTATATAATATTGTGAAATTGCCTTTTTTTAAGTAATATTAAGAACCTCCGCGTAAATGTCTCATTGTCAACGGGTTTGCAAAAGACCGCCTTTTAGCGTGCGAAAGGCCGCCTTTTACACGATGAAAGGTGGCCTTTTGCACGCCAATTTGCCGTGTTTTAAATTGAGAGTTGATAATTGAGAATGGATAATTATGATTTGCCTTGCTAATAGATAGCCTCGAAGGTAATCATAATTCTCAATTCACAATTCTCCATTCTCAATTGAAAGGGACACCCACCCCAGCCCTCCCGAAGGGAGGGAGCTTGATTACCGTTGCCTAATTGCTGTTTATCGGCCTTATTAGTCCTATAAGTCCTATTGCTCCTATTGCCTTGGATAACAGGCAATTTTCAATTCCCAATTCTCCGTTCTCAATTAAACAAAGTCCTTTCCGCCTGCCGTATGGCGTCAGTCCGGCGGTAAATGCAGTACAGGGTGTCATGCTTTCTGCCATAGTCCCATGTCCTTGTCTGCAGCATGTGCATCTCGTCCGCCGTAAGGCTGATTATGCGGAACGTCGTGCCGCCCTGCGTCTCAACGTACCTGCCGTTGGCGTTGAAAGTGTAGGTGTAACCCTTGCGTGTGGCGGTTGACGGGTCGCCTCCGCGTGTTGTCTCGTAAACTGTGTCGGCGGTGATTTCATAGTCGATGGGTTTCAGTTCCGTGCCTGATGCGAAGAAGTCGGCCGCGCAATAGCGGTTGCCGGCGAACAGGGCGTGCGCCTCTGCGCATTGCCACGCTTGTCCTACGGCAAGGCTCGTGAAGTCGGCCTCGGTCACGGCTGTCTGTTCCGGCAGTTCGGGATAGTCTTCGCTGAGGGTGTTGAGGTTGTATGGGTAGTCCTGCCTGAGCGAAGCCTGCTCGTAGTCGGTCATGGCGCGGTAGACGGCGTACACGTAGATGTCTTTTCCGTCGGCTCTCGTTGCCTGATGCTTGATGATGCAGAGCCTGTCCGCGCTGACGCTGACGACTGTGAACACGTCGTTTGTGCCCGACATGACCTGGTTTTTGCCCTCGACGAAGGTGTATTCCACTGTCCTGTAACACTTCATCGGGTACGAGTCGATGTACATGTAGGTGGTTAATTCGCCGCCGCTGAAGTTGTATTGCTCGGGCGCACCGCCAATCAGGCCGTCCCAATAGTCGGCCGCCATCATTGTGGCGTCGTTCTTTATCTCGTGGCTTTCTACGTATTTCCATGCCTTGCCGTCAACAAGGCGCGTGAAGGCGGCCTTTGACACGAACTGCACTGGCGGTATGGCAAACTCTCCGTCATCGTCGCACGACGTGAAGGATATGATGGAAAGGAATAAAAACAAAACCGGAACAAGATGAATGTGTTTCATGGTTAACAGGTTTTGGTACACGAGGGCAAATATAACGAAATTCCGGTCATGTTGTATGAAAAAACGGAAAGAAAACGCGAAAAACGTCTCCTTTCCGTCATTTTTCCTGTATTTCGGCCGTGAAAAGCGTCAGTTCTCTATTTTCAGGAACAGGTCTTTCAGGTTGAGCGTGGTCTTCCGGCAGTTTTGTATGATGTCAAGTCCGGCGTTGCCGTCGTCAGGCGACAGGGTGTGGTTTGGCTCGAAGTCGACGCAAGCCTTGTCAAGGCGGACGTCGGCGCCGCCCGTCCGCACGGTGAGCGGCGGCAGGAGGACGAGCGTCTTCATGCCGACTTTGCCGATGCCGCCGCTAAGGCGCGTCGTGCGCGTGCCTGCCTTGTCGATGTATTGCTTGTGGCGGGCGTAGTAAGAGGCGGAGAACGTCGTGGTGTGGTTGCCCGTGTCGAACATCATCTTCAGCCGCTCGTCGCCCGCGTAAGCCTCCAAACGCAGCCCGTTGTCTTCCGTAAAGTATATGTTGTGGCCCGTTTCGGGCAGCGGCGTGGGGCTTGCCGGAAACACAATCCTGCCCTCTTGCGGATAGAACTGCACCTCGCCACACAGCTTCATGAAGTCAAGTCCGATGACGAAGTCGCCCGTCAGCAGGGAGTCCATTACCATATTGTCGTCCACACACACCACTTCGGCGTTGCGGAAGACAATCTCTCCCACCCTGATGCTGTCTATAACGCCGAAGAAACCGTGCGCCCGGCCAGCCCCGTTGACGTCGATAGTGTCGGGCAGCAGCCGTGCGCCTACCTTCCGAGCGTAGTCAAGGGAGCAGAAAGTGGTGGGGCATCCCGTGTCGAGCACCGCCCGGCAGCCACGCCCGTTGACGCTCGCCGGCATGCAGAGCGTATAGCCGCGTTTGGCCGTGTCGCCCAAAGCGCTGAGGTCAACCTCGCGGAACTCGGCCTCAACGGCCACGTCACACGCCGGACGTTCAAGCGTAGATGGTGGCAGCTTGCTGCGGATGCCGTACAAACGGAGCGCGGCCTCGGGCTGGCTCAGGTCTGCTTGGTCGGTCTGTGCCTTCACTTGGCTGACGAAGTTGCCTACTATTTCGGCGGCCTTGGCGTAGCGTTGGCGCCTCGCCTCGGTCTGGGCCTGTATTAAAACCATGTTTTTAGTGTTGTCGAAGCCTATTTCCTGCTGGTGGTTTGCAATCAAGTCGTCGATTGCTTTGACCGCTTCGTCGTCGCGCCCGAAGTACACTGCGGCCAGCGCCTCGGCCATTACGCGCAGGAACGGAGTCTGGATTGAGGCTTTGAGCGTGGGCAGTTCGCGCTCAAGGGCGAACCAGTCAGACGTGTTGAGCAGTTGCCCTACACGCTCGTCGGCCGTCTGCGCCCGCGCCACTGACAGGCAAAGGCACAATGAAAGGAAAATGATTAGTCGCTTCATAACGATGTTTTTATAAGAAAGTCAGCATAAACAAAAAAGTCAAGAGCCAAGAAACGCACGTTTTCTTAACTCTTAACCCTTAATTCTTAATTATTTTCAGAAGCTGCGCAGCCATGCTCTCAGGTCGAGCTGCATCTCGTTGTGATATTTGAACGAGTCGCGGTTGCCCCATCCGTGGCTGCCTGAAGGATAGACGTGGAGCGACGCCGGCACGTCGTGGCGGTAGAGTTCGATGTAGTAGTTCACGCCGTTGGCAGGCAGAACGCAGTCGTCATCGTCGCTAAGCGCGATGAATGCGCGCGGCGTTACGCGTGTTACTTTCAGGTCGCTGCTGTATTCCTGTTCCAGTTTCTTTTTGGGTTTGGTGCCGAGAAGGCTGTCATGCGAGCCTTTATGGGTGATGTCCGGCATCATCGTTATTACGGGGTAGAAGAGTATCTGGAAGTTGGGCGCGGCGTCGCCGGTGGCGTGCGTGGCAATGGTTGACGCCAGGTGGCCTCCTGCCGACGAACCCATTATGCCCACGTCGTCGGGATTTATGTTCCAGTTCTGTGCGTTGCGGCGCACCATCCGCATGGCTTCCTCGGCGTCGCCGATAGGCACTTCGCGGTCGCCGTGCGGCAAGCGGTACTTCAATACGATGGCAGCTATGCCCATGTTGTTGAAGAACGGCGCCCAGTCGTGCCCCTCGTGGCCGATGGCAATGTGCGAGTAGCCCCCTCCGGGACATATTACCACGGCGCGGCCGGTGGCCTCTTCTTTCTTCGGCAGGTACACCCAGACTTTCGCAGTGTCGGCCTTGTCGACACTGCTTACGGGCGCTCCCTGCGGCCATAGGTACGTTTCAAACTTCTGTTGGGCGCATGCCGGCACGCAACTCAACGCCAACAGCGCGGCAAAAACAGTCTTTTTAACTTCCATTTTTGTATCTTTGATAGTATGATTTTGTCTCAATAATCGGCAAAAGCCTGTCTTATTGTGATTTATTAAATGTTAGTTTTGCAAATATAGACAAATTTTCTGTAATATTGCAACTTGTTTGATTATTATAACAATCTATAAATCTAAGACATCATGCGTAAACGTATTTTAATTCTTTCGGTGCTTGCCGCCTCGCTTTCGGGCGTGCAGGCCAAGGTCAAGTTGCCCCATGTCATCGGCGACAACATGGTTATACAACAGAACACGGACGTGAGCCTGTGGGGCACGGCGCGTCCCGGCGCTACGGTTGACGTGGCCGTTTCATGGAGCAGTGAGGGTTACAAGGCCGAAGCCGACGGGCAAGGCAAGTGGCGGCTCATGGTGAAGTCGCCCAAGGCTGACGGCCGCAGGCTTTCCATCAGCTTTAATGACGGCGACGGAGCGGTGAGCGTCAACAACGTGCTTGCCGGCGAAGTGTGGGTCTGCGCAGGGCAGAGCAACATGGAGATGCCCATAAAAGGCTTTGACAACTGCCCTACGGAGGGCTACTTGGACGTGGTGACCGGCGCGAGGGCCGACTCGCTGATACACTTCGTGAAGATACCGAGCAGGATGAGCATGACGCCACTTGAGGACTCAGACTGCGAATGGAAGCAGTGCAGCCCGGAGACTGTGGGCGAGGCGAGCGCGGCCGGATACTTCTTCGCCAAGACCGTAACGCGGGCCACCGGGGTGCCGGTGGGGCTGGTGATGGCCAACAAGGGCGGCACAAGGGTTGAGAGCTGGCTGTCGAGGGAGAACCTTGAGAAGTACACCAAGGAAGACCTTGACTCGGCGGCGATGGTAAAGAACTTCAAGTGGGACTTCCACCGGCCGATGCTTTGGGGCTACGGAACATTCTCGCCGATAGAGAAATACACTGTGAAAGGCATCCTCTTTTACCAGGGATGTTCAAACGTAGGCAATCCCGGCAACATGTATTCAGACCTTCTTGCAGCGCTTGCCAAGCAGTGGCGCGCGGCGTTCGGGCGTGGCGACATTCCCTTCTACATCGTCGAGATAGCACCTTACGAGAACGGAAATCCCGCCGGAGACTGGGCGGCCAAGCTTAGGGAACAGCAGCTGCGCGCGTCGAGAATCATTCCGAACAGCGGCTTCGTGTGCACCAACGACTGCGTATATCCTTGGGAGTTGAAACAAATACACCCGGCGAAGA
Source organism: uncultured Prevotella sp. (assembly GCA_900554545.1). GTDB lineage: Bacteria > Bacteroidota > Bacteroidia > Bacteroidales > Bacteroidaceae > Prevotella. Next base: position 58,455 of record USHW01000001.1, read on the forward strand.
AGCGTCCTGTGGGCGAAAGGCTGGCTTATCAGGCGCTCAACAAGACGTATGGCATGAAGTCAGTGTGGTGTGAAAGCCCAACGTTCAAGTCGCTGACTGTAAGCAACGACACGTGTTACGTCAAGCTGGACAACACTTACGGCGGCATGAACCGCCTTGAGGGGATTGAAGGTTTTGAAGTGGCGGGGGCCGACAAGGTGTTCCACAAGGCAACGGCCACATACTCATGGGAGAAGGGTGTGGTAGTGACATGCCCCGAAGTGAAGGCTCCCGTGGCCGTAAGATACTGCTTCAGGAACTTCCAGATAGGCAATTTGGGCAACATGGCCGGCCTTCCGTTGGTGCCGTTCCGCACAGACGAATGGGAAAGTTAATTAAGAGTTAAGAACCGAAGTTCAGCGTCAAGCTGATTAAGAGTTAAAAAAATATGACTTTATTGGCTGTTAGCAGGAGTATTTTTCTTAATTAGCTTGACGCTGAACTTCGGTTCTTAACTCTTAATTCTTAATTCAACAGTTTCTTAACTCTTAATTCTTTGTTAAAGTGGACTTGATTGAAAAGTTTGAATATTGCCCAGTATGCGGCAGCAGGCACTTTGTTGAAAACTCGCCGAAGAGCAAGAAGTGCGGCAGCTGCGGCTTTGAATTGTTCATGAACCCGGCGTCCGCCGTTGTAGCGCTGATAACCGACGCCGAGGGCAGGGTGCTTGTAGAGCGGCGCAAGTTAGAGCCTGCAAAGGGCACGCTCGACCTTCCCGGCGGTTTCGCCGACACGGGGGAGACGGTTGAAGAGGCCGTTGCGCGCGAGGTGAAAGAGGAAACCGGCCTTACCGTTAAGGCCGCGCGCTACCTGTTCAGCCTGCCGAACGTCTACCGCTACTCCGACCTCGACATCCATACGCTCGACATGTTTTTCGCCTGCGAGGTTGAAGACACGTCGCGGCTCGTGGCGGCCGACGATGCAGCCGAATGCCTGTGGCTGGCTCTGGATGATATACATACAGAGCAGTTCGGACTCCGTTCGGTAAGGCACGGCCTGCAACGGTGGCTCGCCGACAGGCAGTCGGAAGGGTAGTTTGGCAACAGCTGTCCACCGTATGATAACCCATTGCTAACTGCTTGATTATCAGTGGGTATGCAAAAGGCCACCTTTTAGTTTGTAAAAGGTGGCCTTTTAGCGTGCAATTGGTGGCCTTTTGCCTCCCGATTTGCCGTGTTTTAAATTGAGGATGGAGAGTTGAGGGTGGAGAATTGTGATTACCTTTGTTGGCAGGCAGCCTTTAAGGTAATCACAATTCTCCACCCTCAACTCTCCATTCTCAATTAAAAGAAATGGAGGGAGATTGATTTGCTATTGCCAGATGGCTTTGTATCGGGCTTGTCCGGCTTGTCAGCCCTATAGCTCTTATAGGCCGGATGGGGCTAATATGGCTGATAAGCCGGATAGGCTTTGCCTGCAAACTTACAGGCAAAGCAGGTCAAGCGCCCTCCCTCGGGAGGGTTGGGGAGGGGCTTCCCCTCACTTTTTCTTGAACTCCAGGCTGCCGGGCAGCTTCTGCCACTTGCCTTTTACGGCGAACTTCAGCGTGCTGCCGTCCTTTTTCTTGTACGAGTAAGTACCGTCTTTCTCAACCTTCAGCACGGCTGTGAAGTCCTCGCTGCCATAGTCGTTGGCAACCTCTATCTCGGCGGTCCGTTCGTCGATGAGCCTTGACGAGACAATCATCCACATGCTGCGGCTCTGCGTCGAGCCGAAATATCCGTCCATTTCGCCGAGCACATCCTGCCCCGGCACGGTGATGTCCTTGTCATACAAGTCCATCTTGATGTAAATCTTGTACTCCTCGTTGTGTATTGTCGTGTCGAAGGGGCGCGCCTCCTGCGCCATGACTTGCAGCGCGGCAACAGCCATTAAGAGTGTGAAAATGATTTTTTTCATGACAATCCGTGTTGTTTCTGCAAATATAGCCCCTTTGCGCGGATTATCAAGAGCCGCGCATGTAAAGTTTTCTTAATTCGCCGCAACAGGCCGTCCGCCAGCACAAGGGCGTAATGCCTGCTCCTCTTCCTTGCTCCTTCCCTCCTTACTTCTCCACTCCTTCCCTCCTCCTCTCCTTACTCCTTTTCTCCTTAATTAAATAAAATCATCACTTTTGTGGGGAAAAGTGGTGCGTTGTGGGGAAAAATACTTATCTTTGCCGAATGAACAGTTTGCTGTGCAAAAATGCGTTTTCTCGGCAACATAGAAGCTAAAATCGACTCAAAAGGGCGTGTGTTCCTTCCTGCGTCGTTCCGCAAAGAACTGCAGGCCGCAGGCGAAGAAAGCCTCGTGGTACGCAAGGACGTGTTCCAGCCCTGCCTTGTACTCTACCCGGAGAGCGTGTGGAACAGGCAGATGGACACGCTGCGCTCGCGCCTGAACCGCTGGAACCCTACCCACCAGAGCGTATTCCGCCAGTTCGTAGCTGACGCAGAGACCGTTACGTTGGACGCCAACGGGCGCTTCATGCTTAGCCGGCAGCACATCAAGATGGCCGGAGGCGCGCAGGCGGTAAGGTTTATCGGCATGGACGACGTTATCGAAATATGGGGCGCCGAACAGGCCTCCGCACCGTTCATGGGGCAGGAAGAGTTCGGCAAAGCCCTCGAAAGCATAATGCAGCACAGTGCGGACGGCACGCAGGCAGACAGCTGCGCCGCGCCGTCCGGCAACCAATGACACGACAATGGCTACGACAGCAGATACATACCACGTACCGGTGCTTCTGAAAGAAAGCGTCGACGGGCTTGACATCAGGCCCGGAGGAGTGTACGTAGACGTGACCTTCGGCGGCGGAGGACACAGCCGCGAAATCCTTGCGAGATTGGGAGACGGTGGCCGCCTGTTCGGTTTCGACCAGGATGCCGACGCCGAGGTTAACGTCCCCGGCGATGCCCGCTTCACCTTCGTAAGGAGCAACTTCAGGTATCTGAAGAACTGGATGAGGTACTACGACGTTGAACACATTGACGGACTGATAGCCGACCTCGGCGTGTCGAGCCACCATTTCGACGACGCCGAACGCGGGTTCTCGTTCCGCTTCGACGCGCCTCTGGACATGCGCATGAACAAACGCGACGGCATGACGGCCGCCGATGTTGTCAACAAGTGCCCGGAAGAACAGCTGGCAAACATCTTTTACCTGTTCGGCGAGCTTAAAAACTCGCGCCGCCTGGCGTCGGCGATAGTCAAGGCGAGGGCCGCCAAGCCGCTCGCCACAACGCAGGACTTGGCCGAAGCGGCGTCGGCAGTGTTCAGGAAAGAGCGTGAAAAGAAGGAGATGGCAAAGGTGTTCCAGGCTCTTAGGATATACGTCAATAACGAACTTGGCGCCCTTTCGGACATGCTTGCGGCCACCGCGCAGCTAATCAGGCCGGGAGGCAGGCTCTCGGTGATAACATACCACAGCCTTGAAGACCGCATGGTAAAGAACTTCATACGTACAGGCAACGGCGACGGAACGGCTGAACAGGATTTTTTCGGCCGCACGGCTACACCGTTCAGGGCGGTGAACAACAAGGTAATCACGCCCTGCGAAGACGAGATTGAGGCAAACCCGAGGAGCCGCAGTGCGAAGCTAAGGGTGGCGGAGAGGACTGACAACTGACAGATGGACGAAAACGACGATATAAAGCAAGGACGGCAGCAGGCGGCGGAAGCCGTTGACGGCGGTGGGAAGAAGCCCGTACAGCCGGCCGAAGCGGTAAGGGAGCAGGCGCGTGAGGATGACGATACGCCTGTTGCCAGCTATACCCTGCGCAAGATTTTGGGCGGCGACTTCCTCACGGCGGACGTCATGAGGAAGCAAATCGGCGTCATAATACTCGTCGCATTCATGACGATGATATATGTTTCAAACAGGTACAGCTGCCAGCAGGACCTCATAGAAATAAACGATTTGCGACAAGAGCTGAAGGACGCGAAGTACAAGGCTTTGGCAAGTTCGAGCGAACTGACCGAAATATGCCGCGAAAGCCATGTGCTGGAGATGCTCAGGAACAACGAGGACAGCGTGCTGCACATATCCAACCAGCCGCCTTACATCATAACAGTGCCGGAAAATGAGTAGCTTGTTTGACAGGAAGAAGATAATAAAAAGATACAAGTTGGTGGCCTACGCTATGCTGGTCGTCGGTGTGTTCGTCATATTCAGGGTGGTGTACATATCCACCGTGAAGCGCGAATACTGGATGGAGGTGGCCTCGAGGCTCACCCGTGACAGCGTTGACGTGAAGCCCGTGCGCGGCAATATATTGAGCTGTGACGGGCGGCTGATGGCCAGCTCGCTGCCGGAATACCGCCTGTTCATGGACTTCAAGGCCGGAGGCGACGACAACAAGCAGCGTGACTCGCTTTGGGAAGCCAAGGTTGACAGCATTTGCATTGGCCTGCATGAAATCTTCCCGACAAAGACGGCGGCGGAGTTCAAGAAGCATCTTGAGGAAGGACGCGCCAAGGGAAGCCGCCACTGGCCGGTATGGCGCAAGCGGGTGAGCTACAACACGTTCTCCGAAGTGAAGAAGTTGCCCGTGTTCTGCTTGTCGGCCAACAAGGGAGGGTTCCACTATGAGAAGTTCAACGCACGCCAGCGCCCGTTCGGTTCGCTGGCAAAGCGCACCATCGGCGACCTCTTCGGTGCGAAGGACACAGCCCAGTTCGGACTTGAGCTGGCGTATGACTCAATCCTCCGGGGCAAGATGGGTAAGATAAGCCGCCAGAAAGTGCGCAGCGAATTTCTTGACATTACGATACAAGACCCTGTCAACGGGGCCGACATCGTTACCACGATAGACGTCAACATTCAGGATTTGGCCGAGCGTTCGCTCGTTGACGAGCTTAAGCTTATCAACGGAAACGTGGGCGTTGCGGTAGTTATGGAGGTGAAAACGGGCGACATCAAGGCCATCGTGAACATGACAAAGTGCGCCGACGGGGAGTATTATGAAATCAAGAACAGCGCCGTTTCTGACCTGCTTGAACCCGGCTCGGTGTTCAAGACGGCGTCGCTCATGGTAGCGTTGGACGACGGTGTGGTTGACACCACATACACTGTTGACACCGGAAGCGGCATCTGGGACATGTACGGAGCCAAGATGCGCGACCACAACTGGCACCGCGGAGGCTATCAGGTGCTGACTCTGCCGCAGACGCTGGAGTACAGTTCCAACATAGGCGTAAGCCGGATAATCGACAAATACTACGGAAAGAACCCCGAAAAGTTTGTCCAGGGGCTTGACCGCATCGGCATCCGCGAGGACTTGAAGCTGCCTATCGTCGGCTATGCGTCGCCCCGCATCCGCATGCCAAAGAAGAACAAGCGCGGCCAATACGTTAACTGGAGCAAGACGGCGCTGCCCTGGATGAGCATAGGTTACGAGACCCAGGTGCCTCCAATATCGACACTTACGTTCTACAACGCCATCGCCAACGGCGGAACAATGATGCGTCCGCGGTTTGTCAAGGCCGTGATGAAGGACGGACAGATAATACAGGAGTTCCCGCCCGAAGTGATAAAGCAACGCATCTGCAAGGAAAAGACGCTGCGTGAAATCACCACCATACTGGAACATGTTGTGAGCCAGGGCCTCGGAAAGAAAGCCGGCTCGCCTTCGTTCAAGGTCGCCGGCAAGACGGGAACCGCCCAGATATCGAAAGGAGCGGCAGGATACAAGTCGGGAACGATGAACTATCTGCTTAGCTTCGTCGGCTTCTTCCCGGCCGATGAGCCGCGATACAGCTGCATAGTGTGCATACAGCGGCCCGGACTTCCTGCCTCGAGCGGTTTCAGCGCGCAGGTTTTCCACAACATTGCGGAAGGAATCATGGCGCAAAGCCTCAAGCTCGACGTTGCCGACGCACGTGACTCGCTGTCCGTTTTCGTGCCGGACGTGAAGAACGGAGACCTTGCTGCGGCCGACTATGTGCTTAAATGCCTCGGCATAAACGCAAAGAAAACGTGGGACTGGCAGCATCTCAACGGCAAGTCCATCTGGGGCGATGCCGAGAACGACGGCAAGACGGTGACGTTTACGCGCGGAGAAAGCTATGCTGTGGGCGTTGTGCCCGATGTTACGGGAATGGGAGCGCGCGACGCCGTGTACGCTCTTGAAAGCCGCGGACTGAAAGTCAGGCTCAGCGGACGGGGCAAGGTGAAGAGCCAAAGCCTGCCGCCGGGACACAAGATAAGGAAAGGCGAGGCCTGCTCGCTTAACCTGGAACTATAAAACAATACAAGCATGACACTGAAAGAGCTTATCAGGAACATCCGTCCGGCTGGCGTTACGGGCAGTGAGGACGTGGAAATAACGGGCGTGGACATCGACTCGCGCCGTGTGGAGCAGGGTCATCTGTTCGTCGCAATGCGCGGAACGCAGGTAGACGGGCACACGTTCATCGCCAAGGCTGTGGCCCAGGGGGCGGCCGCCATACTGTGCGAGGACATGCCGGAGGAGACCGCCGAAGGCGTTACTTACGTGCAGGTGGAGTCAACGGAAGATGTAGTGGGCGAGGTGGCGACGACATTCTATGGCGACCCTTCGCACAAGTTGAGGCTCGTAGGCGTTACGGGCACCAACGGAAAGACCACCATCGCCACCTTATTATATAATATGTTCCGCAAGCTGGGCTATCGTTGCGGCCTGCTTTCAACCGTATGCAACTACATCGAGGACGAGCAGATACCGACCACGCACACCACTCCTGACCCCATAGAGCTTAACAGCCTGCTGCACCGTATGGTTGAGGCCGGCTGCCAGTACGCTTTCATGGAGTGCAGCTCTCACGCCATAGCGCAGAAGAGGATAGGGGGACTGAAGTTCGCCGGGGGCATATTCACCAATCTTACGCGCGACCATCTTGACTACCACAAGACGTTCGAGAACTACCGCAACGCAAAAAAAGCCTTCTTCGACGGGCTGCCCAAAGGCTCTTTCGCGATAACGAACGCCGACGACAAGAACGGACTCGTGATGGTGCAGAACACCAAGGCTACGGTAAAGACGTACTCTACAATGAAGATGGCCGACTTCCGCGCCAAGATACTTGAGTGCCACTTCGGCGGCATGTACCTTGAGGTTGACGGCCGCGAGGTGGGCGTGCAGTTCATCGGAAAGTTCAACGTGAGCAACCTGTTGGCCGTTTACGGCGCGGCAGTAATGCTCGGACAGAAGCCAGAGGATGTGCTCGTGGCAATGAGCACGCTGCACAGTGTGAGCGGAAGGCTCGATCCTGTTTACTCGCCCGAAGGTTACACGGCCATCGTTGACTATGCACATACGCCCGACGCATTGGAGAACGTGCTCAAGGCTATACACGAAGTGCTTAACGGCAAGGGCCACGTCATAACCGTATGCGGCGCCGGCGGCAACCGCGACAAGGGCAAGCGCCCCCTCATGGCGCAGGAAGCCGTCAAGCAAAGCGACCGCGTAATCATAACGAGCGACAACCCGCGCTTCGAAGAGCCGCAGGCTATCATCAACGACATGCTGGCCGGGCTTAACGCGAAACAGATGAAAAAGGTGGTGAGCATTGCTGACCGCCGCGAGGCAATACGCGCCGCCTGCATGATGGCGGAGAAAGGCGACGTTGTGCTTGTTGCCGGCAAAGGGCACGAGGATTACCAGGAGATATGCGGCGTGAAGCACCACTTTGACGACAAGGAGGTGCTTAGGGAGATATTTGCAGAAGCATAACGCCCCTCCCCAACCCTCCCGAGGGAGGGAGCTTGATTACCGGTCGCGGCATTGGCGCATAAGCCTTATAAGTCCTATCAGCCCTATCACTCCCGTCAAAAAGCGCCTCCGCCTAACCGCCTGACTGTCAGAGGCTTTGCAAAAGGCCGTAAACCGCGTTGCAAAAGACCGTCTTTCAGCCGCCGAAAGGCCGCCTTTTACAAGGCGAAAGGGCATGAATTGTAAAATTAAAAATTAACAGGTAAAAATCAAGAACTCAGCAAGCGGCAAAGCATGTGCCTTTAGCCCCTCCCTAACCCTCCCGGGGGAGGGAATGCAGACGGGTGCTAATAATAAGGGTAATGGCTTTAACTCCTTAGCGGACGCAGTGAGCGATAACTTCTTTAACTCCTTTAACTACTGAAAATAAAATGTTATACTACCTATTCCGGTTCTTAGAGCAGTTCGGCATTCCCGGCTCCCACATGTGGGGGTACATATCGTTCCGCTCGCTGCTGGCGCTCATCCTTGCGCTGATAATCTCGGCATGGTTCGGCGAGAAGTTCATCAAGTACCTCAAGGGCAAGCAAATCACCGAGACACAGCGCGACGCCAAAATCGACCCCTTCGGCGTTCAGAAAATCGGTGTGCCGTCGATGGGCGGCGTAATCATCATCGTTGCCATCCTCGTGCCGGTGCTCCTGCTCGGCCGCATGCGCAACATCTACCTCATACTGATGATTGTCACCACGCTGTGGCTTGGCTTCTTGGGCGGCCTTGACGACTATATCAAGATATTCCGGCGCAACAAGGAGGGGCTGCCGGGGCGCTTCAAGATAGTGGGACAAATCAGCATCGGCCTTATCGTCGGCCTCGTGCTGTGGTACAGTCCCGACGCTAAAATCAACGAAAACCTCGCCATCGAGCGGCAGGACGGTCAGGAGATGGTAATAAAACACCGGGCGGAGGCGGAAAAGTCGCTCAAGACAACCATCCCGTTTGTCAAGGGGCACAACCTCGACTACGCCAACCTGATGGGCTTCTGCGGCAAGTACAAGCACGTGGCCGGCTGGATATTGTTCGTCGTAATGACTATATTTGTCGTCACGGCGGTGTCAAACGGAGCCAACCTTAACGACGGAATGGACGGCATGTGTGCCGGCAATTCGGCCATAATAGGCGTGGCCTTGGGCATCTTCGCGTATGTAAGCAGCCACATTGAATACGCCGCCTACCTCAACATAATGTACATTCCGGGCAGTCAGGAGCTTGTGGTGTTCATGTGCGCGTTCGTCGGCGCGCTCATAGGTTTCCTCTGGTACAACGCCTATCCGGCGCAAATCTTCATGGGAGACACCGGTTCGCTGACCATCGGAGGCATAATAGCCGTGTGTGCAATCATCATCCACAAGGAGCTGATGTTGCCCATCCTGTGCGGCATTTTCTTCGTCGAGAGCCTTAGCGTAATCATGCAAGTGTGGTACGCCAAGCTCGGAACGCGCCACGGAGTGAAGCAGCGCATGTTCAAGCGCGCCCCCCTTCACGACACGTTCCGCACCCGGCAGGAGCAGCTCGACCCTGAAATCAAGTACCTGTTCAAGAAGCCCAAGGGCGCGGTACACGAGTCGAAAATCACCATCCGCTTCTGGATTGTCACCATAATCCTCGCGGCACTGACAATAATAACGCTGAAGATAAGGTAAAATTACGGTTGTGCGGTTATGCGGTCTTACGGTTATAAGGTTGAAATTGCCAGCAAAACCGTATAACCTTATAACCGTGCGACCCCATAACAAAGATGAGAATAAAATGAATTTGCGGTCGTGCGACTGTGCGTTCTTACGGTTATAAGGTTGTGAATGCCTGCAAAACCGTATAACCTTATAACCGTACGACCCCATAACCCGAAAAAATATGAAACGAATTGTAATACTCGGAGCGGGAGAAAGCGGAGCCGGAGCGGCTGTGTTGGCTAAGAAGCAGGGCTTCGATGTCTTTGTTTCCGACATGTCGGCAATCAAGGACAAGTACAAGAAAATGCTCGACTCGCACGGCATCCGGTGGGAGGAAGGCCGGCATACGGAGGCCGACATCCTCAACGCCGACGAGATAATAAAAAGCCCCGGCATACCGTGCGACGCGCCGATGGTGCTGAAATGCACGGAGAAGGGCATCCGCGTAATCAGCGAAATAGAGTTTGCCGGACGCTATACCCACTCCAAGATGATTTGCATTACCGGCAGCAACGGCAAGACAACGACAACTTCGCTCATCTACCACATCTTCAAGAGCGCGGGCTACGATGTCGGGCTGGCCGGCAACATAGGCAACAGCCTTGCCTTGCAGGTGGCCGAAGACCCGCACGAATACTATGTCATAGAGCTTAGCTCGTTCCAACTTGACAACATGTACGACTTCCGCGCCAACATAGCGATACTCCTTAACATCACGCCCGACCATCTCGACCGCTACGGAAACTGCATGCAGAACTACGTGGACGCCAAGATGCGCATCCTGCAGAACCAGACGGTGGACGACGCTTTCATTTATTGGAACGACGACCCGGTTATCAGGCGCGAGCTGAAAAAATACGACATAAAGGCCGTATGCTATCCTTTCTCAGAGTTGAAGGAGGTCGGCTCCATCGGTTATATCGAGGAAGGACAGTACAAAATAGAGCGTCCTACGCCGTTCAACATGGAGCAAGAGGAGCTGAGTCTTACCGGGAAGCACAACATCTATAACTCCCTTGCCGCAGGAATAGCCTCCAACGTGGCCGGCATCAGGAAGGAGTTTATACGCAAGAGCCTGAGCGATTTCCCTGGCGTCGAGCACCGTTTGGAGAAGGTTACGAAAGTGGCCGGCGTGCAATACGTCAACGACTCCAAGGCAACCAACGTCGATGCGTGCTGGTATGCGCTGGAAAGCATGAAGACGCCGGTAGTCCTCATTCTCGGCGGAAAGGACAAAGGCAACGACTACAACGCCATAAAAGACCTGGTGAAAGAGAAGTGCGTGGGCCTTGTCTACCTTGGAGCTGACAACACGAAGCTGCACAATTTCTTCGATGGAATGGGCATTCCTGTGCGCGACACGCATTCGATGAAAGACTGTGTGGCCGCCTGCTACGAGATGGCTCGTCCCGGAGACACCGTCCTTCTGAGTCCATGCTGCGCCAGCTTCGACCTGTTCAAGAACATGGAAGACCGCGGCGAGCAGTTCAAGACGCTGGTAAGGGGGCTTTGACACCCACCCCAAACCCCTCCCGAAGTGAGGGGCTTAGATACCATTCAAGGATTATCAAGGAGTTTCGGGAAAGCCTTTCGGCACTCGTCAATATATAAAATAACAATCAAGCAAGCCTTAACCCACAAGGCATATCAAGCCCCTCACTTCGGGAGGGGTTTGGGGTGGGTTCGTAATCATGCTGAAAGACAATATTAAGGAGAGCAAATTCAAGGGAGACGGCGTCATCTGGACGGTGTTTCTTTTTCTGTGCCTCATCAGCATAATCGAGGTGTTCAGCGCGTCGAGCAACCTTTCTTTCAAGACCGGCAACTACCTCGGGCCTGTGCTCAAGCACTGTGCGCTGCTGGCAGTGGGCGTGGTTGTGATGATATGCACAATGAACATAAAGTGCCGTTACTTCAAGCTTGTCACCCCGTTTGCGCTTTTCATATCGTTCATTCTGCTCATCGTGGTGTTCTTCGTCGGCGAAAGCACCAACGGTTCGCAGCGGTGGATAGAGTTTCTTGGCATACAGTTCCAGCCGTCCGAGGTTGCCAAGGGGGCTGTAATACTTGCCACGGCGCAGATAATAAGCGCCATGCAGACGCCTACGGGGGCCGACAAGCGCACCATAAAGTATGTGCTGCTGGTTACGCTGCCGATAGCTGCCCTCATAATGCGCGAGAACCTGTCTACCGCCGTGTTGCTCGTGGTGGTGGTGTTCCTCATGATGTTCATAGGTAAAGTGCCCGGCCAGCAGCTCGGAAAGCTGCTCGGTGCCATGGCTGCCATTGTCGCCTTTGTCGTGGCTATGGTCATGGTGTTCGGCGAGGACAAGGAGAAGGTGGCGCAGGACGCCGTTGGCAAGGAGATGGTGGAGCAGACCGCTCCGGCCGAAGAGAATGCGCTTGAAAAGGTGTTCCACCGCTTTGACACGTGGAAAGCACGTATAGACAACTTCCTCGACGATGAATATGTGGCCCCGGCTGATGTCGACATCACAGGCACTGACGCGCAGGAGTCGCACGCCAACATTGCCATCGCCTCGTCAAACGTCATAGGCAAAGGCCCGGGCAACTCCGTAGAGCGCGACTTTTTGTCGCGTGCCGAGTCGGACTTCATCTACGCCATCATAGTTGAAGAGCTTGGAGTGATAGGCGCTGTGGTCGTGTGCATGCTCTACATCGTGCTCCTTTTCCGCACGGCCACCATCGCTAACCGCTGCGCCAAGGTGTTCCCGGCGCTGCTCGTTATGGGTTTCGCCATGCTGCTTGTTGTCCAGGCGCTGTTCAACATGGCCGTGGCCGTCGGCCTTGTGCCCGTCACCGGCCAGCCGTTGCCGCTCATAAGCAAGGGCGGAACGTCGTCAATCATCAACTGTGTCTACATCGGCATAATCCTTAGCGTAAGCTATTCGGCCAAGAAAAAGGATGATGTCGAGGTTGCGCCCGCTGTGGATGACGCTGCGTAGCGTAACAATCTGATAGCCAGCATATTGGCAAGCGTAATATAAAAAGCCGTGTTTTGCAATGCAAAACACGGCTTTTTGCGTTGTAAAAGACGGCCTTTCGCACTGCGAAAGGCCGTCTTTTGGAATGGTGGTTGTCGGGAGTTGACAGGTCGTCTGATTTCTGTCAACTCCCGGCAGCTTCCTAATAATCCATTATCATTCGCCCACTCCGGCCTCGTTGAACGCCTTTATGTCGAAGTAATACTCAGAGTCGCGGTTGAAGTAGCGCGCGTCCAGCTTGTTGTCATACACCACTGTGGTGTGCGTCAGGCAGTCTTTCTGCGTGCCCCAGTACAGTATGTAGCCCGTGGCCTGTTTCTGTTTGTCCCATGAGAAGCGGAACATGCGGCTGTCGTTGGCGTCGCGCTCGGCCTTGAAGCCTGTCACTCGGGCGGGTTTCTTGCCCGTTCCCTTGCCGAAAACGCGCAGGTCGTACAGCGAGAAACAGCCGTCAACGTTGCCCATGTTGGTTATGCGCAGGTAGCGCGTCTTGGCCGCCTTGGGCAGCACATGCAGCCTGTGGGGCGCGTCGTCGGTGTTGGCCGATGCGTCAACAAGCGTCGTCCACTTCTTGCCGTCGGCCGACCCCTCGATTATGTACTTGTATATGAACGGCGGCTGCGGTGCGCGCACGGTGGCGTTGTGGTCGGCAAAGTTCACCTGCACGGCCTTCACGGTCTTCTTTCCGCCGAGGTCCATTTGCAGCCACTCGCCCTTTTTGCCCGTTGAGGCCGCCCACCAGGTCTCCACCTGTTCGTCGGCGGCGCATCCGGCGTCGTGCGCACGGTCGGTTGACGACGACGCGCTCATCGCCTTTCTGTATGACAGCAGCCCCCAGCCGGCGCCTATGTCAGTCTTGGTAAAGTCAACCTTGCGGTCAGGAATGGTGAAGGGATAGTCGGCGAAGGTGGTCTGCGCGTACATGCCATGCTTGTCTGAGGCAACCACGGGGAACAGTCCTAAGCGGCGTTCGAACATGTGGCGCACCGATATTTTCATCGTGCCGACGTGCCAGTAGTTGCCGTATTTGTCCTGGAACGTGTGTCCGTGCCCCGTACCTCCGATGAAACCGCCGGGTTTGAAGGTGAAGGGGCTGTCCTCAACGTAGGTGAACGGGCCGAGCGGACTGTCCGAAACGTATATGCCGTCGCCGTAGTTTCGCCACTGTGTGCCCGGCGCAGCGTATTGCAGATAGTACTTGCCGTTGTATTTCAGGCACGCCGCGCCCTCGTTGTAGCCGTCGCGGTCAAGCTCGTTGTCGGCTCCGGCGGCCTCCCATCCGTACTTTGCCGAGTTGTGGGTGATGAGCGTTTCCGGCTCGCCGAGCGCGCGGAAACCGTCTTTCGGGTCAACCTCCACGCCGGTGATGGGCTTCTTGTCGTGGCAGCCTTGGTAGAGGTACACGCGCCCGTCGTCGTCCATGAATAGCGAGGGGTCGTCGGCCGCGTATGCGAACTTCGACTCCACTTCCGTCCATGTGTCCTTTTCGGGCGTGGCGTTCTTGTAGAAGTGGGGCTTGCCTCCGCCCGACATGTAGTACAGCTCGTCGCCTATGGCGAGAATGCTGGGCGCATAGTCCTCGATGGTCTTGATGGTTTTGCATGGGATGTATTCCCATTTGGCCATGTCAGGCGAACGCCAGTAGCCTCCCGACTTTGACGCGAAGAGGTAGTAATAACCCTTGAAGTACACAGCAACAGGGTCGGCTGCCTCGCGCCTCGGGCTGTTGTTGTCTTCCGGCTGGAAGCGGTAGTTCAGGTCGATGGGGTTCGCCACGGTTCTGTCATGGTCGTCGGCGCGTGCCGTTTGCGGCATGGCCGCGCCTGCCAGCAGCAGTGCCGACATGGCGGCTGCCGCCGTTTTCAAGTTGTTTCTCATGTTTTTGGTGTTTTTATGGTTAATGATGTAAATGTCTTGCAAATATAGTGAAAGGTTCGTCAAAGGCAAATGAAAAACGGAGTTTTTTGACTTGTCATTGCCGAACCGCATCCTATATTCGCGCAGCAGATATAATGAAAGGTGAGTGCAATGGCAAATGAAAACAGGTTTGGCATGACATCACATTTTTTGTAGGGGCATAATTTATTATGCCCGAACGTTCTGAAAGAACGTGTCCAATAGGCTTTGCCCGCTTTATACGCCTCTTCGCGGCGTTCGGACATAATGAATTATGTCCCTACAGCAGATGTGTTCTCGCGTTGTTCGAAGCTCAATTAATAACGGTAATTAAGCTCCCTCCCTTTGGGAGGGTTGGGGTGGGTCTTCAATTGATGGCCTTTTGTCTTCTAAAAGGCCGTCTTTTGCACGCTGAAAGGCCACCTTTTACAATGCAAAACATGACCTTTTGCAGAGAGCCTGTCCGGCAACGGGTTACATTCCGCTTGTGAGCCGCCCCGCAACCGGTGCGGATGGCGCCGTCAGGTGGCTGTTTTTGTTTGTTTTTGAGTTGTAGTGTTAAAACTTTGTTGTGTAAACGTTGCAATATCATTATTATTTCTAATATTTTTGATAAAATAAGTATGTATTTGGAAAAGTTGCGTTATTTTTGCATTGTGTTAGTAGAGAGAGCATGAACGAGATTACCGAAAAAACCATTGACGTAAGGGCTATTCTCGGCGGCAAGATGGGTGCCAAGGCTAAGTATGTGCCGGGCTTTGTCGTGAGATGGCTCGAACGCATCCTGCATCAGGACGAGGTCAACGACTTCCTTTGGCAAAACCGCAACTTGCAGGGTGTGCCTTGGCTTGAGTCCTGCCTCGAATACCTTGGCACGAAGCTCGACATTGTTGGCGAGGAGAACATGCCCGACGACGGCGACGGCCGCCTCTACACTTTCGTAAGCAACCATCCTCTCGGCGGACAGGATGGCGTTGCCCTCGGGGCTATACTCGGGCGGCATTACGGCGGACGCTTCCGCTACCTTGTGAACGACCTGCTTATGAACCTGCCCGGGCTGGCTCCGCTCTGCGTTCCCATAAACAAGACGGGGCGGCAGAGCCGCAACTTCCCCGCAATGGTCGAGGCATGCTTCAAAGGCGACAACCATGTCATCATGTTCCCGGCAGGCATCTGCTCGCGCCGCATCGGCGGACAAATACACGACCTGCCGTGGAAAAAGACATTTGTAACCAAAAGCGTCGAAACGCACAGGGACGTTGTGCCGGTGCATTTCGGCGGACACAATTCCGATTTCTTCTACAACCTTGCCAACGTATGCAAGCGTCTCGGCATCAAGTTCAACATTGCCATGCTGTATCTGGCCGACGAGATGTACAAGAACCGTGACAAGACGTTCCGCGTGGCAATAGGAAAGCCCATTCCATGGCAGACATTCGACAAGTCGAAAACTCCGGCACAGTGGGCGCAGTACGTGCAGGACATCGTCTACAAACTGTGACTACACGCAGAACAAAGGCATATCCCATATCAACAACAAGCATCAACCGACAAAGAAAATGGAACAAGAGATTATCCGTCCGATAGACAAACAGCTGCTTAAAAGCGAGCTTACGCCTGACCGCCAGCTGCGCATGACAAACAAGAGCCACAATGAAATATACATAGTTACGGCGCACAACGCGCCAAACGTGCTCAAGGAAATAGGCCGGTTGCGCGAAATCGCATTCCGCGAGGCCGGAGGCGGCAGCGGAAAGAGCATGGATCTGGACGAGTTCGACACGTGCGACAACTGCTACAAGCAGCTTATCGTGTGGAATCCTGAAGAGGAGGAAATCATCGGCGGCTACCGTTATCTCTTGGGATGTGACGCCGACATCGACGCCGACGGCCAGCCCGTGCTCGCCACGAGCCACATGTTCCACTTCTCGGAGAAGTTCATGCGCGAGTATCTTCCTTGGACGGTAGAGCTTGGACGCTCGTTCGTCGCCCCTGCATACCAAAGCTCCAAGATGGGCGCAAAGAGCCTTTTCGCCCTCGACAACTTGTGGGACGGCCTCGGAGCGCTCACCGTCATACGCCCCGACATCAAGTATCTCTTCGGCAAGATGACCATGTATCCCTCTTACGTCCGTAAGGGACGTGACATGATTTTGTACTTCCTCAAAAAGCATTTCAGCGACTCCGAGGGGCTTGTAATCCCGATGAAACCGCTCAAAATAGAGACTGACGAGGCCGAACTCGCCGCCCTTTTCTGCGAAAAGACGTTCAAGGAGGACTATCGCATACTTAACCGCGAGGTGCGGAAGCTGGGCTACAACATTCCGCCTCTTGTCAATGCGTACATGGGATTAAGCCCTACGATGAAGATGTTTGGCACCGCCATCAACTACGGTTTCGGCGATGTGGAGGAAACCGGAATACTAATCGCCGTCGACGAAATCCTCGAAGAGAAGCGCATACGCCACATTGACTCCTACATAAAGGAGCATCCCGAGGCGCTGAACATCACCTCCGGCGCAAATCCGGTTATTTATAAAGAGAAATAAATACCCACCCCAACCCTCCCGAAGGGAGGGAGTTGGAATGGCATTTGCAGCAATAAGCAATATATAAAAGCAAAAAGTAATCAAGCACCCTCCCTTCGGGAGGGCTGGGGTGGGTATTACTTTTTTACCTTTAAGATGTATCCTTTCTTTATTACGGCTTCTATCGCCACCGCAGGGTCTGGCTTCAGGGCGCGGCGGAGGTAAGTTATCTGCACGTTCAAGGCCATCGAGTTGGCGTAGGAATCGTCGCCCCAGACCTCTGTCAGCAGTTCTTCGCGGCTCACGACTTCGTTCTTCCGCGTGGCGAGAAGCCGCAGAATTTCGGCCTGGCGACTGGTTATTATGGTCTTGTCTGTGCCGTGGCGCAGCTCGTTGAATGAGTAGAAAAAGTCGGTTTCACCGAGTTTTACGGCCTCGCCGTCCGTCGGTTCGCTTGCCGGAGGCTGCTTCATCTCGTATATCATGTTCTTCATGAACTCGTGGCGTATGCTGTCTATGCGCTTTTGGATGATTATTGTCTTAATCTGATACGCCAGGCAGAACGCCAATATGAGCACAAGCACCGTGCTTCCGGCCAGCTGCCAGCCCATGGCGCTTATTATGTCGCCCGGCCTTACAGCAATGCTGAACGCCACGGCGACAAACTCCAACGGGTTGGTTGAGTATCTTATGTCGAGCCGTTTGCTGAAAGTCCCATTTGTAGTAAACACCGGTTTTACCATGCAGCGGTTGGTTTTGTAGAATCTGAAAGCATACGTTGTGTCGTGTCCGGCGGTCGTGAGCAGCGAGTCAAGATAGTGCTTGTCGAACTTGCGCTTGTTTGACGCTATGTATCTGTTTTGCAAATCCATGGCATCGTCCAAGCTCATGTCCTTCAATATCCTTCTTGTCTTTTTGCCGGGCAGGGTGAACGTCACGCAGGATGACACTTGTTTGCCGTCGACTTCGCGGCTTGTCTTCTTGCAGTCAAATTTTATCGTGTACGTCTTTCGTATCTTGTTTTCAAGCGTGTCGCCGCGTTCCATCGTCTCGTAACGCCATTGCTGTTCTTTTTCAATGGCTTCCGTACACGCCGTTTTCAGCTGTTCAATGTGTATGTCGGTGACAAGCTTGTACTGGTTTGTCAGCCAGTAAGCCTGTCCGCAGAGAATAAGCACCATCGTTGCGATGCTCAACACCCAAACCGTCTTTATCCTTTTGTTCATGCTCGTGTTGTTCCTTTCTGCCTGCAAAAATAGCGATTTCCGCGCGTATGCGTACCTCTTATAATATTTTAGTAATACGTCCGGTAATATGATGGTAATAAAAAACGGCGGTTTCATCGGTGTTTATGTTGTAATTTCGCATCAAAACCATAAATACTTGCAGATATGAACAGATTTGTTTCTTTACTTTCGGCTATTCTCCTCGCCGTCGGCGCTCATGCGCAAATCGAGATCTTTACCGCTATGGACTTGGAAAAAGGCGAGCCGTGTGACACCGCACGCTACGTGGTTTATTACAACATGACGTGCGTTACGGACACAAATCCGTCGGCGCGCACGTTCGTTGATGACATAATGCGCCTTGAGTTGGGCGACCGCGTGCATTATTTCTACAGCTACAAGGCGTACCAGGCCGACTCGGCCAACGCCGTCATCATGGCTAACGGCGGCAATTCGTTCACCGGCGGCGGAAGTATTACGTGGCGGTTGTACAAGAATTACCCCACGGCAGGCAAGACCTCGCTGCTTGAGAAGTTCGGAATGGACCGCTTTGTGTGCACCGAAGACTACGCCGCGCCGCTTTGGCAGCCCGTGGCCGACAGCTCGGCGGTAATCATCGGCTATCCGTGCAGCCTCGCCGTTACCACCTACAAGGGGCGCACTTGGTACGCATGGTATGCCGAAGACATACCTCTTGATGCCGGCCCGTGGAAGCTTGGCGGCCTGCCAGGACTCATCCTGCGTGCCTACGACTCGCAAAGGCATTATGTGTTCGATGCCACCGGCATGGCGGAAGCCGCTCCCGGCACTCCTATATATTATAAAGGTGGTAAGTACGAGCCGGTCAGCCGCAAGTCGCTTAACGACATCTACCGCCGCTATTACGCCGACCCGGTGGGATACATCACCAATAATCCCAAGGTTACCGTCCGCCGTTACGACCAAAGCGGCAACGAAATCACCTCGCGCGAGAGCGAGCCTTACAATCCGATTGAGTTGCAATGAAAGGGAAGCCACCTCCCGACAAAGAGGCAGTCCCCACCCAACCTCCCCGAGGGGAGGAGTTGGATAGCGGACGAGGGAAATCGGACAAGTAGACGAGGGACGAGTTGACAAGGGACTTTTTCACCTTTTCACCCTCTCACCTTTTCACCTTTCCGTAATTGTCTGATAATCAGTGCCGTTGCAAAAGGTCATGTTTTGGCCTGCAAAAGGTGGCCTTTTAGCGTGCAAAAGACGGCCTTTTACCCTCCAATTTGCCGCCTTTTAAATTGAGAGTTGAGAATGATGAACTGAAAGTCAGCGTTAAGCTAATGGACAATTGTGATTTGCCTTGTTTGCAGACAGTCAAATGTCCGTGCGGATTTGCAATCCGCACATGGTATAATACGGGATTTGCAATCCCGTAACAAATAGTTGCCGCGCGGACATTGGCCTACTATTTGGAACTGGATTTTACAGCGGATTGCAAATCCGCTGATACCATTTGCCTTGTGCGGATTGCAAATCCGCACGGACGGTATGCCGCGGTTGTGGCTAAAAGAAACAGATGCCCGCATGGATATAAGAATGTTTTTATACATAACAAACATGTTTATTACGATGAAACCGATGAAAATGCTCTTTCTTGTTGCCGTTCTGGCACTGTTTGCTTTGCCTGCTTTGGCTCAGACAAAGGTTACGGGCTGTGTTGTTGACAGCCTTTCGCGCAACCCTCTGAAGGGTGCTGCGGTGACGCTGATGCGCGGCGGACGAACGGTCAGCTTTGCCAAGACCGATGAAAAGGGGCGGTTTGCCGTTGCGGCGGAGGCTGGCGACAGCCTGCAAGTGACGTTCCTCGGCTACGCCAAAAAGCGCGTTGCGGCGGTGAAAGGGCAGGTTTTGGAAGTGCAGCTTGTGCAAAAGGCGTTTGCGCTTAAAGAGGTTCAAGTGAAAGGCTTGCCTGTGTTCGGGCGGCAGGACACCACCGTGTTCGACCTGAAACGCTATGTCTCCGACCGTGACAACTCGCTGAAGGATGTACTGAAGAAACTCCCCGGCGTTGATGTCGATGAAAACGGAAAAATCAGTTTCAACGGAAAGGACGTGTCGCGGTTTACCATTGAGGACTTAGACCTTGCCGGAGGCCGCTATAACCAGCTCAACGAACTGCTTAAAGCGAAGGATGTTGACCGCGCGGAGGTCATCGAGCACGACCAGCCCGTGAAGGCTTTGCAGGGCAAGGTGTTCACTGACAATGTGGCGATGAACATCCGCCTGCGCCCCGAAGCACGCGACAAGTGGGCGCTGACGCTGCGTCCCGGTGCGGTGGTGACAACTCCCTTGGAGGACACGAGACCTCAGGGAGGCGCCGACGCACTGCAAATTGGCAAGCGGCGGCAACGCATGTATGTGGCCGGTTATGACTGTTCGGGGCGCGACCTGTCGCAAAACAACCGCCTCTTGGCCACCGGCGGCACCGAGGCTTACGACGCCTCGGTCAGTGTTCCGCAGTGGTTCGCCGCGCCGCAACTGGCCGCCCCGATTGACGCGGAGCGCCTGCGCTTCAACCGCTCGTGGGAAGTGACGGTGAAACAGACGCGCAAGTCCAAGGCCGGAAGCGAGCAGCGGTGGACAGCCGGTTATCTGCACACCGACGAGACGCAGCAGACAGGCAACACGTCGGTGTATTATTTCGACGGCGGTGACCCCGTGCAGACCGATGAAACCGGCCATTCCAGAATACGCAACGACCGTGTTCACATAGACTTCACACACAATACGAACACCGCCGAGGCGTATGGCAACGAGTATTTTCGCCTTGAATGGACGCGCGCCGACGGTCTTTCGTCGTTCACCGGCGGTGACGGAGACGACGTAAAACAACGTGTGGAACTGCCGGAGCTGCACGCGCAGAACACGTTTACGCGCCTTTTCACGCACGAAAGGCACTCATGGGCGGTGCATTCCACGCTCGACTTCCACTACGCTCCGCAGGAAATGGCCGTTGACGGACGGCGGCAGAAGCTGGACAATCTGCTGTATTACGCCGACCATTACGCCCGGCTGACGCTAAACCGCAGGCTGTTTACCCACCAATACACCCTCGGACTCACCGCCGAACACCTTAACCTGCACGGCGGACATACGCACCTTACGGCATACGCAGAGCCTAACTGGCAGTACAAGCATATTGGAACGATGCTAAGGTTGAACGTTCCGATGAAATGGGAGGTTTTCACCGACTTAGGGCTTCATTGCTTGGATGCCTCGCCCTTGCTGTATGCCAGCATCAAAAGCGGCATGCGCGGCGAGTGGAACGTCAGCGCGGGGTATGACATGACGACAGGAAGCTTTGCAAATTATGTGCTCGGCACTTATATGAGCAACTACCGCACGCGTGTCGTGACCAGCGGAGACGTGCCCCGGCAGGGCGTGTTCCACGTCGGCGCAAGCTATGACTACAAGCGCCCGGTGACGGAACTCTTTATGAGTTTCGGCGCGAACTACAGCTACAGTCACGGCAACATGATGACCGACATGACAATAGCCGACGGCCAATACCTGCTGACATCGGCGTTGCACGACTGGCACGGACAGGCCGTTTCGGCAAATGCCGTGGTGTCGAAGGGCTTTTTCGACCTGCACCTTAAAACCAAGTTGGCGTTGCGCTACACGTTCGGCACAGGCCAACAGCTGTCGGGCGGCGCGGTGACAGGCTATCAGTCCCACGTTTTCCAGGCATCGCCAGAGGTTGTGTTCACGCCGAAATTCGGCACGTTCACATACCGCGCAACATTCACCCTAAACAGGATGAACACCGATGAAATGGACGGAAACAGCCTCTTTGGCTGGCTGCAACGCCTTGCTTACACGCAGACAATCGGCAAGGTTGACATCACCGCCGCGGCCGTACACTACCGCAATGCGTTGCAGTCAGGCAATAACGTGAACACGCTCTTGGCCGATGCTTCGGTGGTATGGCGCTTGAAAAAGGTGCGCCTGTCGGCGGAAGTGCGCAACCTGTTCAACAAACGACGCTACACGGTAACCACTTACAGCGGCGTGATGTCATCGACTGACTGGTATGAGCTGCGCCCGAGGGAGGTGGTAGTTGGTGTGCAGGTGAGGTTGTGAGGGACTAACACCCAGCACCAACGCACCTACGACCCACCAGCCACGAAGGAACGACCCACCCCAACCCTCCCGAAGGGAGGGTGCTTGATGTACTTTTGCCGGTTGCTTGTCCTGCTTTTGCCCATTGGCCTTATTTGTCTTATCAGCCTTATTTGGCCTATTCAATTGAATAAGCCTGATAGGGCAAATAGGGCTGATAAGCCTTTTAGTGAGCGGAAAATCACCTGCCGCTAACCACTTGATAATCAGCGGCTTCGTAAAAGGCCGCCTTTTAGCCTGCAAAAGGGGCCTTTTAGCGTGCAATTTGTGGCCTTTTGGAAGGTAAAAGGCCGTCAATTGCAAAACAGTATGTTTCCAGTTGGTTTTCAATCAGGCGTATACGCTGCGGCCGGTTATGGCTGAATAAAACACGTTCTCAGGTGTTTTTTCTTTGGTTTGTGGCCGATATGTATTGTTTTTAGATAAGACAAGCTGCACGTCGGCAATGAAAATAAAATGTCGTTTCACCCATTTTTATTTTGTATTGCGCTCGGTTTGCATTATCTTTGCATATTAAAAATAAAAACAAAACGGCGTTTTATAAATTTGAAACATCATGGAACAGAACTTCTTAATCTACAATACGCTTACACGTAGTAAGGAACGTTTCGAGCCGCTGCACGCCCCCAACGTGGGCATGTATGTCTGCGGCCCCACCGTTTACGGCGACCCACACTTAGGACACGCGCGCCCCGCCATCACGTTTGACGTGCTCTTCCGCTACCTGAAGCACCTCGGCTACAAGGTAAGGTACGTCAGGAACATCACCGACGTGGGCCATCTTGAGCACGACGCGGACGAAGGCGAGGACAAGATAGCCAAGAAAGCGCGCTTGGAACAGCTCGAACCGATGGAGATTGCACAGTATTACACAAACCGTTACCATGACGCCATGGCCGCGCTCAACGTGCTGCCGCCCAGCATCGAGCCGCACGCCACGGGCCATATCATCGAGCAGGAGGAGCTTGTAAAGCAGATACTTGACAACGGTTTCGCGTATGAGAGCAACGGAAGCATCTACTTCGACACGGCGAAATACAACGAGAAATACCACTACGGAATACTCTCCGGCCGCAACCTTGACGACGTGAAAGACGCCAGCAGGCAGCTTGACGGAGTGGGAGAGAAGCGTAATCAGGCCGACTTCGCACTGTGGAAGAAGGCCCAGCCGGAGCATATCATGCGCTGGCCCAGCCCTTGGAGCGACGGATTTCCGGGCTGGCACTGCGAGTGTACGGCAATGGGGAGGAAGTATCTGGGCGAGCATTTCGACATACATGGCGGCGGAATGGACCTCGTCTTCCCACACCACGAGTGCGAAATAGCGCAGGCCGTGGCGTCGCAAGGCAGCCAGATGGTGAAATACTGGATGCACAACAACATGATAACCATCAACGGACAGAAGATGGGGAAGAGCCTCGGCAACTTCATTACGCTGGAACAGTTCTTTAAAGGAGAGCACGAGCTGCTGTCAAAGGCGTACTCTCCGATGACGATACGCTTCTTCATACTCTCCGCCCACTACCGTGGCACGGTGGATTTCTCTGACGAAGCCCTGCAAGCCAGCGAGAAAGGACTGGCTCGCCTGATGACGGGCATAGCCGACCTGAACCGCATCAAGCCGTCAGCGGAGAGCGACGCGCAGGTTAAGGAGTTTGTTGCCGCCCTGCGTCAGAAGTGCTACGACGCGATGAACGACGACATGCAGACCCCCATAGTAATCAGCAATCTCTTTGACGCTTGCCGCATAATAAACACCGTTCTCGACCACAAGGCCGCAATATCGGCCGCCGACCTTGACGAGCTTGCAGCCACAATGCGCCTCTTCGGGCTTGACATTCTCGGCCTGCGCGAGGCGGAAAGCGGCGGCAGTAAGGAGCGCGAGGAAGCCTTCGGAAAGGTGGTTGACATGGTACTCGACCTCCGCGCCAAGGCGAAGGCCGCCAAAGACTGGGCTACGAGCGACCGCATCCGCGACGAACTGGCCGCCGCCGGCTTCGAGGTGAACGACACAAAGGACGGCAGCGTGTGGCGGTTGCCTTAGCAGACAAGCAGACAAGTGACGAGCAGACGAGGACGTTTCTTTTAGTAAACGGGTAGACAAGTGACGAGAAGACGAGGATATTTGCCATGAAAACGAGTGTTTTTAGAAGTATGAAATATGCGCTTATGGATTTTATCCGTAAGTCAAATCTCCTCGTCTTCTCGTCACTTGTCTGCTTGTCTACTTGTTTCCTTGCTTGCAATTCAAGCAAGAAAACTTATACAATAGGCGTTTCGCAGTGTAGCGAGGACAACTGGCGCGACAAGCTCAACGGCGAACTGCGTGACGCGACGTACCTGCATGACAACGTAAAGCTGCATGTTGTCTCCGCGAACGACAACGACAAGCAGCAAATCGGACAGATAAACGCCTTCACGGACAGGGGCATCGACCTGCTAATAGTGTCGCCCAACCAGGTCAATTCGGTAACTCCCGCTGTTGACCGGGCCTACGACAAGGGCATACCTGTTATCCTTTTCGACCGCAAGACAGGCTCGGGCAAGTACACGGCGTTCGTCGGAGCGGACAACGAAAAGATAGGACATACCATCGGAGAGCACATCGCCACGCGCCTCGGAGGCAAGGGTACGGTGGCCGAAATACGCGGACTT
Organism: uncultured Prevotella sp.; assembly: GCA_900554545.1. GTDB lineage: Bacteria > Bacteroidota > Bacteroidia > Bacteroidales > Bacteroidaceae > Prevotella. Next base: position 83,362 of record USHW01000001.1, read on the forward strand.
GAAGGCTCGTCGCCTGCAATCGAGCGTCACAGAGGTTTCGTTGAGGCCATCAAGAACTACCCCGACATACATCTTGTGGCCGTAGAAGACGGCACCTGGTTGCAGCAAAGCGGAGCCGAAGCGTTGGACAAGATATTGGCGAAAGGCATTGTGCCGGATTATGTTTTCGCGCAAAACGACCGCATGGCGTTCGGCGCATGGCAGACGGCGAAGCGTCACGGACTGGATAAAAGCATACGTTTTGTTGGCATCGACGCGCTTCCCGGCAAGGACGGAGGCATCCGGTTGGTGCTCGACGGCGTGCTCGACGCGTCGTACATATACCCTACACGCGGCGACATCGTTATGCAGCTGGCTCTCAACATACTTGAAGGCAGGCCGTATGAGCGCGACAACTACATGAAAGCCGCACTCGTAACGAAGGACAATGCGGAAACAATGCTGATGCAGGCGGAGGAAATGAGCCACATCAGCGGTCAGCTTGAGAAGCTTAACGGACGTGTGGACTTCTTCTTCACGCAGTACAGTCACCAGAAAGTTTACTTCATCCTGTGCGCCATAATACTTGTGCTTGTCATCGTGGCGTTTGCCGCTTTCTACCTGATGGTAATGGCAAGGCGGCGCATGGAGCGTGAGGCGGCGGAGGCGAAGATGTCGTTTTTCACTGACATGAGCCATGACCTGCGCACTCCGTTGACGTTGATTGCCGACCCGGTGGAGCGCATTCTCGACGACGAGAACCTTACTTCGCGGCAGAGGCAGATGCTCGGAATAGTCAGAAGGAACGCCGCGCTGCTGCTGAAGCTTGTCGGCGAGATACTGGATTTGCGCAAGATACAGGGCGGAAAGATGGAAATGACGGTGACGGAGTTCAACCTTGCAGCCGCGTTGAGGCTGTGGGTTGACGACTTCAAGCCGCTGGCCGCATCGGGCAAGGTGGCCCTTTCGCTCGAAGCCGGCGACGTGCTGACCGTCAGTGCCGATTATTATAAGGTGGAGCGGATATGCTATAACCTCATCAGCAACGCCCTGAAATATAACAAGCCGGGCGGAACGGTAACCGTAAAGCTTGCCGGACGCGACGGAAAGGCCGTCATCACCGTGGCCGATACGGGTATAGGCATGTCAAAGGGCAACGCCCAGAGGGCTTTCGACAAGTTCTTCCGGGCAGGCTCGGGAGGCGGAGGCACAGGCGTAGGACTGGCCATCGTCAAGGCGTTTGCCGAGCTTCACGGCGGCAGTGTGTCGGTAAACAGCGTTGAGGGTAAAGGCTCCGAGTTTACGGTTGAGTTGCCTTTGAAAGTTGACAAGCATACAAGTGGCAAGCAGACAAGCACATTGCTCGGCCCGACCGAAGGGAGGGAGCCTGATGTGCATACGTCAAAGGCGTGGTTGGAAGATGTTGGAAATACGGTGGATAGCAACGAGCAAGGCATGTCAAGCCCCCTCCCTTCGGGAGGGTTGGGGTGGGTGTCGGGTGTCGATGGTGTGGTGTCAGAGCCTGACGGGGCTGCGGTTTCTCATCCCCTCGTCCTTGTTGTCGACGACAATGCGGAGGTGCGGCAGTATGTTGCGCAGCTGCTTGGCGGCGATTATGACGTGCGTCAGGCCGCCGACGGCAAGGAAGGGCTTGACACGGCGCTGAAAACCGTGCCCGACTTGATAGTGTGCGACGTGATGATGCCCGTCATGGACGGCCTTGAAATGTGCCGCCGTGTGAAAGAAGCCACGGCCACGAGCCACGTGCCTGTAATCCTGCTGACATCCAACGCGCAGGAAAACCAGCGCGCCGAGGGCTACGACTGCGGCGCCGACGCATACATAACAAAGCCCTTCTCAAGCAAAGTGCTGCTCTCTCGCGTGCGCAACCTCCTGGAGAACCGCAAGCGGCTGAAATACGTTTACGCCACGATGGAAGACGGGGAAGAGCACGCCGGGGCAGACCCCGACCGCCAGTTTATGGACGGTTTCCGCCGCGCCGTGGGCGAACACCTGTCAGACTCGAGCCTGAGCGTCGAGACGATAAGCTCTGAACTCGGCCTAAGCCGCGTGCAGATGTACCGCAAGGTGAAGCAGCTTACCGGCCAGTCGCCCGTTGAGATAATCCGCGTTACGCGCCTGAAGAAGGCCGAACGCCTGCTGAAAACCACGCAGATGACCGTCTCCGAAATATCTTACGAGGTGGGTTTCTCGTCGCCTTCGTACTTCTCAAAGTGCTTCAAGGACTACTTCGGGGTGCAACCCGGCGAGGCGCGTGAGACAGTCTGACGTGCCGTCGGCAAGCAGTGGTTTTGCAAAAGAATTGAGAGTTGAGAAGGGAGAATTGATAATTATGATTTGACTTGTCGGCGGACAGCCTCAAAGGTAATCATAATTATCAATTCTCCCTTCTCAACTCTCAATCTAAAAGACGGCAAATCAGGAGGTAAAAGGCCACCTTTTACGCTCCAAAAGGCCGTCTTTTGCAATGTAAAAGGCCACCTTTTGCAAGGCGTTGCGTAAGTGGTTGGTTGTCAAGTATATACCTTGCAGCCTACAAAGGATGTATTACAGCTGTGAAAAATCGTTCAAAACGTATCAAATTTGTTGCATGAACGATTTTTTATACCTGTTGAAATGATATTGCAACGGCAAACATTTCGGGGATTATAACTTTGCGGCGAAAGATTTGACAAATATTGTTTACTAACCAAAAAACACAACATTATGGTAAAGCACATTAAAAGGATGCTGCTAAGTGCAGTGTTCCTCGTTTCAGGTGCGGTGGCGTTCGCCCAGCAGGTTGACGTCAGCGGAACCGTGAAAGACGAGGCCGGCGAGCCTGTAATCGGTGCTACCGTGGCCGAGGAGGGCACGAAAAACGCTACGATAACAGACTTTGACGGCAAGTTCAGCCTGAAAGTGTCGGGCGACAAGCAGCTTACGGTGACCTACATCGGCTACAAGGCCGTGACGGTGAAGGCCGCCCCACAGCTCAACATCGTATTGAAGGAGGACAACCAGATGATGGAAGAGCTTGTCGTTACGGGCTACACCACGCAGCGCAAGGCCGACCTGACCGGCGCGGTGTCGGTAGTCAACATGGACGACATTGCCGACCTTAACGAGAACAACCCCATGAAAGCCCTTCAGGGACGTGTGCCCGGCATGAACATTACGGCCGACGGCAGTCCCGGCGGACAGGCCACAATCCGCATCCGCGGCGTGGGCACGCTCAACAACAACGACCCTTTGTACATAATCGACGGTGTGCCGACCAAAGCCGGGATGCACGAGCTTAACGGAAACGACATCGAGTCGATACAGGTTTTGAAGGATGCGGCGTCAGCTTCAATATACGGTTCGCGCGCGGCGAACGGTGTCATCATCATAACTACGAAGAAAGGAAAGGCCGGACAGCTGAAAATCGACGTTGACGCGTCGCTCTCAGTGTCGCTTTACGCCAACAAACTTGACATACTTAACGCCAAGGAGTACGGTCAGGCCATGTGGCAGGCATACGTGAATGACGGCCAAGACCCCAATACCAACCCTCTGGGCTACCGCTATGACTGGGGTTATGACGCCAACGGATACCCCAAACTGAACGGCATCTCGATGTCGCGCTTCCTCGACTCGGCCAACACAGTGCCATCGGCCGACACCGACTGGGTGGACGAGACGACGCGCACCGGCGTGATACAGAACTACAACGTGGCCGTAAGCAACGGCTCGGAAAAAGGCTCTTCATACTTCTCTTTAGGCTATTACAAGAACCTCGGCATAATAAAGCACTCCGACTTCGACCGCTTCTCGGCGCGCATGAACTCCGAGTACAAGCTAATCGACAACGTGCTTACCGTAGGCGAGCACTTCACTCTCAACCGCACGTCGGAAGTGCAGGCACCCGGCGGCTTCCTTGAGAACGCGCTCCAGTTCAATCCCTCGCTTCCCGTGTATGACATCAACGGCGAGTTCGCAGGCCCGGTGGGCGGCTATCCCGATAGGGAAAACCCCGTTGCGCGCCTCGAACGCAACGCCGATAACCGCTATACGTACTGGCGCATGTTCGGTGACGCTTACATAAACCTGAGCCTCTTCAAAGGTTTCAACATACGCTCAACCTTCGGACTTGACTACGCGCAGAAGAAACAGCGCATCTTCACCTACCCCATAACCGAAGGAAACGTTGCCAACGACAACAACGCCGTTGAGGCGAAGCAGGAGCACTGGACAAAGTGGATGTGGAACGCGGTGGCTACATACAACCTCGAAATAGGCAAGCACCGCGGCGACGTGATGGCCGGTATAGAGCTTAACAGGGAGGACGACGAGTGGTTCTCCGGCTACAAGGAGGACTTCACAATACTCAATCCCGACTTCATGTGGCCTGACGCGGGCGTGGGAACAGCCCAGGCTTACGGCTCCGGGGAAGGATATTCGCTCGTGTCGTTCTTCGGAAAGCTCAACTACACGTATGACGACAAGTACCTCTTTTCGCTTACCGTGCGCCATGACGGTTCGTCGCGCTTCGGAAAGAACAACCGCTACGCCACTTTCCCGTCAGTATCTCTTGGATGGCGCATCAGCCGTGAGAAGTTCATGAAAAACCTTACATGGCTCGACGACCTGAAAATACGCGCCTCATGGGGACAAACCGGTAATCAGGAAATATCCAACATAGCGCGCTACACTATCTATGTGCCCAACTATGGAGTAACGGAGTCGGGCGGACAGAGCTACGGAACGTCTTACGACATTGCCGGGACAAACGGCGGAAGCATACTGCAGTCGGGCTTCAAGCGCAACCAGATAGGCAACGACGACATCAAGTGGGAGACCACAACGCAGACAAACATCGGTCTTGATTTCTCTTTGTTCAGGCAGACTCTTTACGGTTCATTCGACTGGTTCTACAAGAAGACCACCGACATTCTCGTCCAGATGGCCGGCATCGCAGCCATGGGCGAGGGCAGCTCGCAGTGGATTAACGCCGGAGAGATGGAAAACACGGGCTTCGAACTCAACCTCGGCTACCGCAACGAGACGGCATTCGGACTGAAATACGACATCGCCGCCAACATATCGACTTACCGCAACAAGATTACCGCGCTGCCTGCCACGGTGGCGGCGAACGGCACTTTCGGCGGAAACGGAGTGAAGAGCGTCATAGGTCATCCCAATGGAGCGCAAGTGGGATATGTTGCCGACGGCATATTCAAGTCGCAGGAAGAGGTTGACAACCACGCAACGCAGGAAGGAGCGGCGCCGGGCCGCATCCGTTGGCGCGACCTTGACGGCAACGGAATAATCAATGAGGCCGACCAAAAGTGGATTTATGACCCCGTGCCCGACTTCAGTTACGGTCTGAACATATACCTCCAGTACAAGAATTTCGACCTTACGATGTTCTGGCAGGGCGTGCAGGGTGTCGATGTTATCAGCGATTTGAAGAAGGAAACCGACCTTTGGAGCGGTCTTAACATAGGCTTCCTCAACAAGGGAAAGCGCGTGCTTGACGCTTGGACGCCGCAGAACCCCAATTCAAGCATACCTGCCTTGTCGCGTGAAGACGTTAACAACGAGAAGCGTGTGTCAACATATTTCGTTGAAGACGGTTCGTTCCTCAAGCTGCGCAACCTGCAGATAGGTTACAATGTGCCAAAAGAATTCGCCAATAAGCTTAAGATGGAGCGCCTGCGTTTCTACCTCAGCGCGCAGAACTTGCTGACAATCAAGAGCAAGGACTTCACCGGAGTAGACCCGGAAAACCCGAACTTCGGCTATCCGATACCTCTGAACATCACTTTCGGCATCAATGTAGGCTTCTAAAATATACGCTAACCGTAAAATAAAAAAGCAATGAAAAAGTTATTATATACAACCGCTTTGGGGCTTGCCTTGCTCTTCACAGGATGTACCGACTTCCTGGAAGACCAGCTGCCGCAGGGAACTATCGACAACGAACAGCTGAAAAACCCCGAATATGTGGACAATCTTGTCATCTCGGCTTATGCCGGATGGATTTCGGCGGAGGACATCAACTCGTCCTTCTCGATGTGGAATTATGACGTAAGGTCGGACGATGCCTACAAGGGAGGCAACGGAACGGAGGACGGAGACGTGTTCCACAAGCTCGAAATATCACAAGGCATCATGACGACGGACTGGAACATCAGCGACATGTGGCAGCGTCTGTACAACTGCATATCGCGTGTCAACACTGCATTGCAGCAGCTCAACCAGCTTGATGAAAGCTCTTATCCGCTAAAGCAGCAGCGTATCGCCGAGATGAAGTTCCTCCGCGGACACGGACATTTTCTCTTGAAGCAACTCTATAAGAACATAGTCTTTGCCAATGACGAGAACCTTTCGCCCGAGGAATACAACAACCTGTCCAACAGGACGTACTCCAACGACGAGGGATGGCAGCAAATCGCCAACGACTTCCAGTTTGCTTTCGACAATCTTCCTGATACTCAGGCCGACAAGGGACGTCCAACCAAGGCCGCGGCAGCCGCTTATCTGGCCAAGACTTACCTTTACAAGGCATACCGTCAGGATAATCCCGACAACAACGAGGTGACGGGCATCAACGCGGAAGACCTGGAGAAGGTGGTTACTTACACCGAGAGGTCAATCATGCAGGCAGGAGGCTATGACTTGGAGCCTGACTTCCACAACAACTTCCGCCCCGAACCGCAGTATGAAAACGGGTGCGAGTCGCTTTGGGCGATGCAGTATTCGATGAACGACGGCACTACAAACGGCAACTGCAATTGGTCGTTCGGACTCATTGTGCCGAACATTCCCGGTGTGACTGATGGCGGATGCGACTTCTACAAACCGAGCCAGAACCTCGTAAACGCGTTCAGAACCGATGCCGAAGGCCATCCCTATTTCGACACTTTCAATGACAATGACTACGACGCGGCCAATGAAACCGCCGACCCGCGCCTTTTCCTTACCGTTGGAATGCCTGGTTTCCCGTATGAATTCAACTCGAACTACATCATGGACAGGTCGTCAACGTGGAGTCGCAGCAACGGACTTTACGGCTATTATGTCACGTTGAAGCATAATGTTGACCCCGACGGAGAGTACCTTATAAAAGGTGCGTGGTGGGGAACGCCGATGAACCACATCGTAATTCGCTACGCCGACGTGCTCCTTATGCGTGCAGAGGCGCTCATACAGCTTAATGATGGAAGGATTGACGAGGCAGTAAGCCTTATCAACGAGGTGCGCAACCGCGCAAAGCAAAGCACCGGCATGATAGCCAACTACCCTGCTGATTACGGCTGTACGTTCAACATCCAGCCCTACACAGGCTCTTACAACCATGACGAAGCGTTGAAAATGCTGAAGATGGAGCGCCGCCTTGAGCTGGCGATGGAGAGCGACAGGTTCTTCGACCTTGTGCGTTGGGGCGAGGCGAAGGAAGTCCTTGACAAGTATTATGCCGAGGAGGCAGACAACTGCGCGATATATTCCGGCGCGTCGTTCACGAGGAACAAGAACGAGTATCTGCCCATACCGTTCGCCCAAATCAGTGCAAGCAACGGCCATTACACGCAGAATTGCGGCGGATGGTGATATGTTTAACCGACTAAAAAACACATAACATGAAATTATTTGCAAATAAATTAGCGGCCATGTTGTTTGCCGTTGCTGCGGTGTTTGCCGTTGCCGGATGCGACGACGACAACACGTCAGACCTCCGTTTGGACGGGGACGCATGGCTGACGTCCTTCTCTTTGGACGGATATGAAGGCATAATCGACAACACTGGAAAGACTGTTACGGTGGGAGTGCCCGAGACTTACGACGCACGTGCAATGGAAGTTACGGCCATTACGGCATCCGAAGGCGCAACGACATCGATGAATGTCGGCGACGTTGCCGACTTCTCGCTGCCGCAGAGCGTGCGCGTTGTCAACGGCGACGCTTATTTTGAGTACACCGTCAGCGTAAAGCATGACGAGGCAAGGATAACTTCGTTCAGGGCGAACGGTTACATCGGCACAATAAACGAGGCCAACCACACCATTTCCGTGCGTGTTCCAAGCTCGACGGATGTCACCGCCATGACTACGGAAATAACCACGACAGAGGGTGCTACGGTTACTCCAGCATCGGGACAGGCCGTTGACTTCACCAACCCTGTTGAGTTCACGGTAACTTATAACACCGCAACGGCGGTATATACCGTGACCGTAATCAAGTCAGATGCGCCTGGAGCGGTCTACGTCGGACTGCCAGCCACCATTGACGGACTCGGCCCTGAAGAGCGCGCCGCCGCCGACTGGATGCTTCTCAACATTGCAAACTCGCAGTATGTGTCGTTCGAAGACTTGCGCACGGGCAACGTTGACCTTAGCGAATGCAAGCTGATGTGGTGGCACATGCACGCCGATTACGGAATAGACAACATGGACAAGTTTGACGCCGCGGCGCCTTCCGCACTGTCTGCCGTGCCTGCCGTGAAGGAATACTACGACAACGGAGGCAGCCTCTTGCTTTCACGCTACGCCACATACTACGCCGTCAAGCTCGGCGCAACGGCTGACGGAGCCAATCCGAACAACTGTTGGGGCAACGCCGAAGAGAGCGGCGAGACAATAACTTCGCCGTGGAGCTTCTTCGTTGACGGACATGAAGACCATCCGATATACAGCGGTCTGGTGACAACCATCGACGGCAAGCAGGGCATTTACACCTGCGACACAGGATATAACATCACCAACACCACCTGCCAGTGGCACATCGGAAGCGACTGGGGCGGATATCCTACGCTTGATGACTGGCGCAACCTGCATGGCGCGACCGACCTCGGATATGGCGGCGACGGTGCGGTGGTTGTTTGGGAGTACCCGGCCAACGCCGCCGGAGGCAAGATACTCTGCATCGGCACGGGCACGTATGACTGGTATGCGCACGGCGTTGATACTTCAACCGACCGGTATCACGGCAATGTGGCGACGCTTACACTCAACGCAATCAATTATCTTACAGCAGACAAGTAAACAGCAAGACGAGTTACGAGTGGACAAGTCGACAAGTCACAAGCCAACAAATGAACAGGCGATAAGGAAAACTTCCTTGTCTGCTCGTCACTCGTCAACTCGTTACTAACTAACATCAAGAAACGAATTTATGAAGACCATGATATATTCTTTAGCCTTGGCAGCCATGCTGACAGCGTTCACCGGCTGCTCTGACGACGACGACCCGATGCTCACGCAGCGCGACTGGAGCGGCACGACAAACTATTTCGCGCCGACCGACGAGAACAAGGCGGACACATATTACAAACCTTACGTGGGTTATGTGGGCGACCCCATGCCCTTCTACGACCCCGTGGCGCAAGACTTCAAGGTGCTTTACCTGCAAGACTACCGCCCAAATCCGGCAGACACCTACCACCCGATATGGGGCGTAAGCACGAAAGATGCGGCCAGCTATACGTCGCTTGGCGAGGTGATACCTACCGGCACTGCCTCTGAACCCGATGCGGCCATCGGTACGGGCAGCACCGTTTACAACGAGGCTGACAAGCTTTACTACACCTTCTACACCGGACACACCACCGGACTTGAAGTGGTTATGGTGGCGACATCGGCCGATTTCAAGACATGGACCAAGAACCGCGCGCTCCGTTTGCGCGGCAGCGACTACGGATACAGCACCACCGACTTCCGCGACCCGTTCGTTTTCATGGGTGACGACGGCCAGTATCACATGCTTGTGTCCACGATGCAGGGCACAAAGGGCGTGCTGGCGGAGTTCACTTCCGCCGACCTGAAGGCGTGGCAGCACCAAGGCGTGTTCATGACGATGATGTGGGACAGGTTCTATGAGTGCCCCGACGTGTTCAAGATGGGCGACTGGTGGTATCTTGTCTACTCGGAGAAGCATGCGGCAATACGCAAAGTGCAGTATTTCAAGGGTCGCACGCTTGACGAACTGAAGGCAACCACGGCCAACGACGCCGGTATTTGGCCCGACGACCACGAAGGTTTCCTCGACTCGCGCGCCTTTTATGCAGGCAAGACGGCGTCCGACGGCACCAACCGTTACATCTGGGGATGGTGCCCCACACGTGCAGGTGAGGACAACACGGCGGTAGGCGCAAGCCCCAACGAGCCGGAGTGGGCCGGCAACCTGGTTGCACACAGGCTCATACAGCATGATGACGGCACGCTGACACTCGGCCCGGTGGCAGGAATCGACGCTAAATACACAAAGCAGGGCGAGGCCAATGTAATGGAGGAAAGCGAGACAGGAGTGTCTGAAGCCAACGGAACGTACACTCTTACTGGCGACTCTTACATGCTGTTCAGCCGCCTGAACACGCACAACAAGATTTCGTTCACTGTGACTACGGCCTCTGCCGACGACCGCTTCGGCATATCGCTTTGCCGCGGAACAGACTCCGAGAAGTACTATTCAATCATAGTCAATCCCGAAGGCAACGGCCGCCGCAAAATCAACTTCGAAGAAGAAGGCCCGTCGGGCATCGGCTTCATCGACGGCATTGACGGTTACCTGTTCAACGCTCCGGCGGACAATGTGTACAACGTTACCGTCTATACGGACAACTCCGTGTGCGTAGTCTACATCAATGACAACGTGGCTTACACAAACCGCATATATGGAAACCAGAAGAACTGCTGGTCAATAAACAACTATGGCGGCAGCATCGAGGTAAGCAATGTTGACGTGAAGTATTATTAAGCGCGGCAGGGCGTAATGCGAAAGACGGCCTTTTGCAGGCCAAAAGGCCGTCTTTTACCGCCTGAAAGGCCACCTTTTGCACTGCAAAAGACGGCATATTGCAAACCGACTGATAATCAGCTGCTTGCGTAACGGCGGCAAACCGGCATACGTAAGGCCGAATACTGAATATTGAAAAACTGACAACCATGAAACTGAAAGACATTTTTCTTACATTCGCAGTGGCTCTCGCGCCTGCCGCATTGTCGGCGGAGTCGAAACTTACGGTGAGCCATCTGGCCAACGAACAGAATATCGTGGCCGTTACGGAAGCGCAGAAATTCCTGCTGCTGCCCGTACAGGACGACGCGCCCGAAGCCAAGCTGTGCCTCGTCGAGGCCAACATGCCCGTAACGACGACGATGAACGTGCGCCTTGCACGTGAGAGGGTGGACTATTATGTGCCGCTCGACCTGTCGGCTTTCGTCGGCCGCGATGTCAAGGTTGACGTGCAGGGCATGCCTCAAGGCTCGCTCTGCTGGAAGGAAATGCGCCTCTCCGACACGTTCGACATGGGCAACAAGGAGGCCCACCGTCCGCTATATCACCACACGCCGGCCTACGGCTGGATGAACGACCCTAACGGAATGTTCTACAAGGACGGCGTTTATCACCTTTATTTCCAGCACAACCCCTACGGCTCTACATGGGGAAACATGCACTGGGGACACTCAACCAGCACGGACTTGGTGCATTGGGAGTATGAGGGCGACGCCCTTCTACCCGACGCCTGGGGCACGGTGTTCAGCGGTTCGGCCGTTGTCGACAAGGACAACACTGCCGGTTTCGGCCGCGATGCCATAGTAGCTTTCTACACGTCGGCCAAACCTACGCCGTGGGGTGACGCCCAGATGCAGAGCATTGCGTACAGCACCGACGGCGGAAAGACGTTCACAAAGTATGCCGGCAACCCTGTGCTGACGTCTACTGAACGCGACTTCCGCGACCCGAAGGTGTTTTGGTACGCTCCAGGAAAGCATTGGGTGATGATGCTCGCGGTAGGTCAGCAGATGCAAATCTTCACCTCCGATAATCTTAAAGAGTGGAAACACGAGAGCGACTTCGGCCTGAAGCAGGGCGCGCACGGCGGTGTCTGGGAGTGTCCCGACCTCGTGGAACTGCCCGTTGAAGGCACAAACGAGAAGCGTTGGGTGCTCATCTGCAACATAAATCCCGGCGGACCGTTCGGCGGAAGCGCAACGCAGTACTTCGTGGGGACGTTCGACGGCCGGAAGTTCACCAACGAGTTTCCCACCAAGACGAAGTGGATGGACTACGGAAAAGACCACTACGCCACCGTGACTTTCAGCAATGCGCCCGACGGACGCTGCATAGCCCTCGGCTGGATGAGCAACTGGCAGTATGCCGCACAAGTGCCCACGAAGCAGTACCGCTCGGCTAACACCATCGCACGCGACCTCTCCCTGTACCGCAAGGACGGCGACCTGCTGCTAAGGTGTGCGCCTTCAAAGGAGATAGAGGCGGCTCGTGGGGAGAAAAAAAACGTGCCGCAGTTCCGCGTAGGCGATGCTTACAGCATTGAAAACCTGCTCGACGGCAACGGCGGAGCTTACGAGATAGAGCTTGAAATACGCAACAGCGGCGCCGAGAAGCTTGCTTTCACGCTGCAGAACGCCAAGGGCGAGAGCGTCGTTATGTACTACGATGCGGCCATGAGGCAGTTTGTAATGGACAGAACGAATAGCGGCGAGACATCGTTCAGCCGTGACTTCCCGGCCATGACGGTGTCTCCTGCGCCCGGCGGAGACGAGTTTGCGCTGCGCCTGTTCGTCGACCGCTCCAGCATCGAGGCTTTCGTGGACGGCGGAAAGTCGGTAATGACAAACATAGTGTTCCCCTCCGAGCCTTACAACTCGATGAAGTTCGAGGCTGTGCGCGGCTCGTTCACGGTGAAAAAGATGAATGTGTATAAGTTGAAATAAGGTTATAAGGTTGTACGGTTATGCGGTTTTACGGTTTCACTGAAACCTCAAAACCGTAAAACTCCATAACCGTAAAATCTCAAAACCTCATAACCCTATAACCGTAAAACCGTATAAAAATGAACAACAAGACAAATTATATGAAGCTTGTGCCCGTGATGCTCTGCTTCTTCGCAATGGGATTTGTCGACCTTGTGGGCATTGCGTCCAACTATGTGAAGGCCGACCTCGGGCTGAGTGACTCCGTAGCTAACGTCTTTCCGTCGATGGTCTTCTTCTGGTTCCTCATCTTCTCCGTGCCAACGGGAATGCTGATGAACCGCATCGGGCGCAAGAACACGGTGCTGCTGTCGCTCGTCGTCACCATAGTTTCACTCCTTCTGCCGCTCTTCGACGACGGTTTCTACATCATGCTGGCATCGTTCTGCCTGCTCGGAATAGGCAATGCGCTGATGCAGACGTCGCTGAATCCGCTCATATCTACCGTGATGCAGGGCGGAAACCTTGCCAGCACGCTGACGTTCGGCCAGTTCATAAAGGCCATCGCGTCGTTCCTCGCGCCTTATATTGCCATGTGGGGAGCGACGGCGGCCATGCCTTCGTTCGGCTTCGGATGGAAAGTTCTCTTCCTTGTCTACTTCGTTGTGGGCGTATTGTCGGCCCTCCTGCTCTTCGTTACGCCTATCGAGGAGGAGAAAGCAGCTGGTAAAGCGTCGGGTTTCGGCGACTGTCTGAAGCTTCTCGGCAAGCCTATTGTGCTGCTGTCGTTCCTCGGCATCATGTGCCATGTTGGCATTGACGTGGGCACGAACACAACCGCGCCGAAGCTGTTGATGGAGCGTCTGGGCATGACTCTCAACGAGGCGGCCTTCGCAACGAGCCTTTATTTCATCTTCCGAACGGTGGGCTGCCTCACGGGTTCGTTCTTCCTGCGTGTCATGAACAACCGGACGTTCTTCGTAATCAGCGTCAGCATGATGGCGTTGAGCATGGCCGGGATGTTCTTCGGCACGTCGCAGGCGGTGCTTTACGCGGCCATCGCCCTTGTGGGTTACGGCAACTCAAACATCTTCTCGCTTGTATATTCGCAGGCGTTGCTGTCTGAACCCGAGAAGCAGAACGAGGTTTCGGGCCTTATGATAATGGGACTTTTCGGCGGAACGGTGTTCCCCCTCCTCATGGGATTTGCCTCCGACGCCATCGGACAGGCAGGAGCCGTAGCCGTTATGGCCGTCGGCGTGGCTTACTTGTTTACTTATATAAAGAATGTGAAACATTAAACAGACAGCCCCCTCCCGGCCTCCCCGAGGGGAGGAGGGCGGCAATTACTATCTGATACATCCTGTCACCTCCCCTCGGGGAGGCCGGGTGGGGGCTTATATATTCATAATCATGAACACAGACATCATCGTAGGACTGGGCGAAGCGTTGTGGGACGTGTTGCCCGAAGGCAAGAAATTGGGCGGCGCACCTGCCAATTTCGCATATCATGCAGGACAGTTCGGCTTCCGTTCGGTGGCCGTCAGCGCGTTGGGAAAGGACAAGTTGGGCGACGAAACGCTGGCCGCCTTGGACGAAAAGGGGCTTGAATACGTCATGCCGCAGACTCCTTACCCCACGGGAACGGTGCAGGTTACGCTCGACGACGAGGGCGTGCCGACGTATGACATACGCGAGAACGTGGCGTGGGACAACATCCCCTTCACGCCCGAACTTGAGGACTTGGCGCGCAACTGCCGTGCCGTGTGCTTCGGTTCGCTGGCTCAAAGGAACATCGTTTCGCGCACAACCATCAACAAGTTTCTCGACACCATGCCCTCGGGCGACGGCCGACTGAAGATTTTTGACATAAACCTGAGGCAGAATTTCTACACCAAGGACATAATAAAAGACTCGCTCAAGCGTTGCAACGTGCTGAAAATCAACGACGAGGAGCTGGTCGTTATAGGCCGCCTCTTCGATTATCCGGGCCTTGACATGAGCAACAAGTGCTGGCTCATCCTCGGCAAGTACAACCTCGACATGCTTGTGCTTACGTGCGGCGTTAACGGCAGTTACGTGTTCACTCCGGGCAACGTGTCGTTCCAGGAGACACCGCGCGTAGACGTGGTTGACACCGTAGGCGCCGGCGACTCGTTCACAGGAACGTTCTGTGCGTCGATACTTAATGGAATGCCGGTGGCCGAAGCCCACAAGTTAGCCGTCCAGGTGTCGGCATACGTGTGTACGCAGAGCGGCGCGATGCCGGTGCTTCCCAAGGAAATAGTTGAAAAGGTGAGAAGGTGAGAGGGTGAGAAAGTGAGACGACCTGCCAAAGGTGAAAGGGTGAAAAGGTAAAAAGGTAAAACGCTTTTGCCAAAGGTAAAAAGGTGAAAAAGTAAAAAGGTAAGGCGTTTTTGCCAAAGGTAAAAAGACAGGAAAGTAAAAGGGTAATTTCAAAAGACGGCATTTTACACGGTAAAATGCCGTCTTTTACGTTGTAAAAGGTTATCTTTGACAACGCAAAAGGTGGCCTTTTGCAAGCCGTTTTGTAACGTCTTGACAGTCAGGAAGTTGTGGAACGACGTGAAAACTGTATGGAAACCAAGTCAATTACCTATCATTATGAAGCATGTAATACTATCAACCATCGTTGCGGCAGCCGCCGTATGCACCTCGGCAAGCGCCGTTGGGGTGCAGAAGAACATACGCATATCAACCGATGCTACCGACCTTGTGCTGCAAGTTGCGCCCAACGGACGGCTCTATCAGGTGTATTTCGGCGAGCGGTTGCGCCACGAGGCCGACCTCGCCAACCTCGAATGGAGCGTACACGCAGGGTCTGACGGCTCGGTGTCAACGCGCGGCTGGGAGGTGTACAGCGGTTCGGGAAACGAGGATTTCTTTGAACCGGCCGTCTCTGTGACCCACGCCGACGGCAATCCTTCTACCTATTTATATTACGTTTCGTCGGAAACCAAGGCCGTTGACGGCGGCACGCAGACCGACATACGCCTGCGCGACGACAAGTATCCGCTTGAAGTCACGCTGCACTACGTGGCCTACGCCGCCGAGAACGTCGTAAAGACGTGGAGCGAGATACGCCACGACGAGAGGGGAGAGGTGACGCTCAACCGCTACGCCTCCACCATGCTATACTTCAACGAGCCAGAATATTACCTTACGGAGTTCAGCGGCGACTGGGCGAAGGAGGCGCAGATGTCAACGCAGAAGCTCCTGCCCGGCAAGAAGATACTCGACACCAAGCTGGGCAGCCGTGCCGCAATGCAGATGCAACCCTTCTTCCAGCTCGGCCTTGACGGACCCGCCCGGGAGTCGTCGGGGCGCGTGGTGACCGGCACTATAGGCTGGACGGGCAACTTCAGCTTCACCTTCGAGGTTGACAACGTTGGCAACCTGCGCGTCATTCCGGCCATAAACCCGTATGCGTCGGCCTACAAACTGCGGCGCGGAGAGGTGTTCACAACGCCCGAATTCATATTCACCCTAAGCCAAAACGGCGCCGGACAGGCCAGCCGCAACCTGCATTCGTGGGCGCGGAAGTACCAGCTGAAGGACGGAACGGGCACGCGCCTCACCCTGCTTAACAACTGGGAGAACACCGGTTTCCGCTTCGACCAGGACAAACTGGCCGGACTTATGAAGGAGGCCAGCCACCTCGGAGTAGACATGTTCTTGCTTGACGACGGCTGGTTCGGCAACAAATATCCGCGCAATAACGACCGTCAGGGCCTTGGCGACTGGCAGGCCAACGCGGCGAAGCTGCCCGGAGGAATAGCCGCACTTGTCAAGTCGGCCGGTGAAGCGGGCGTAAAGTTCGGCCTGTGGATAGAGCCTGAGATGATAAGTCCTAAGAGCGAGCTGTTCGAGAAGCATCCCGACTGGGCGATACACCTGCCCAACCGCGACGTGTATTACTACCGCAACCAGCTCGTTCTCGACCTAAGCAATCCCGAAGTGCAGGACTATGTGTTCGGCGTTGTTGACCGCCTGATGACTGAAAACCCCGGAATTACCTACTTCAAGTGGGACTGCAACAGCCCCATAACCAACATCTATTCGCCTTACCTGAAGCAGAACCAAGGCCGGATGTACATCGACCACGTGCGCGGAGTGTACAACGTGATGCGCCGTGTGACCGAGAAGTATCCGCAACTGCCCATGATGCTGTGCTCGGGCGGCGGCGCGCGGTGCGACTATGAGGCGCTGAAATACTTTACGGAGTTCTGGCCGAGCGACGACACCGACCCCGTGGAGCGGCTTTACATACAGTGGGGCTTCTCGCAGGTGTTCCCGGCCAAGGCCATGTGTGCTCACGTCACAAACTGGGACAAGTCGTCGTCGGTCAAGTTCCGCACAGACGTTGCCTCGATGTGCAAGCTCGGTTTCGACATCGGCCTGCACCGTCTCACGGCCGACGAGATGGAGTTCTGCCGCCAAGCCGTGGCAAACTGGAAGGAGCTTAGCCCGGTGATAATGGACGGAGAGCAGTATCGCTTGGTGTCGCCGTATGACGGCAACCATGCAGCCGTAAGCTATGTGTCGCAGGACAGGCGGCGCGCCGTGCTCTTCGCATACGACATCCATCCGCGTTTTCAGGAGAAGCTGATGCGCGTAAGGCTGCAAGGGCTTGACCCGGACAAGACCTACACCGTGAGGGAAACAAACCTTATGCCCGGCGAAAAGCCGTCGCTCAAGGCCGAAGGAAAGAGCTTCACGGGCGATTATCTTATGAAAGTAGGGCTTGACGTGTTCGGTTTGGCCGACATGAAAAGCCGCGTCGTCGTGCTGGAATGACACGGATTGGAAGCTCTTATGTAATTTATTGAAAGCCAGTAAGTTATAAACCTTATTGCAAAAGACGGCCTTTCGCATTGCGAAAGGCCGTCTTTTATGCTGTAAAAGGCCACCTTTTGCGATGCAAAAGGTGGCCTTTTACAAATCAGTTGGATGTTTTTTGTTCTATTTTCAGTAAATAACCGTTTCCAAGTGAGGCACTCGGTAATCGTCATTCCGCACTCCGATGCGGAATCCAGAAACTCCCGAAAATGTACAAAATGGTACTAATTGCGTACACTGGATTCCGCATCGGAGTGCGGAATGACGATTACCGAGTGCCTCATTTGACGTTAATTTTATACGATTTTATAATCGTTTTCTCATCCAACAGATTTGCGGATGAACCGCAAAAGGTGGCCTTTTACAAAGTGCCTTTATGCCAACCGTTTATTTCTTTGGCGTTTCAGATAATGAGAAGTCAAGCTGTTTCTTCTCCACATTGGCTTTTGCCACTACGATGCGGACGGGGTCTCCTAACTGGTAACGGTGGTGATGGCGCCGCCCTATGAGGCAGTAGTTGCGCTCGTCGAACTCGTAATAGTCGTCGTCAAGGTCGTGCAGGGGCACCATTCCCTCGCAGTGGTTCTCGTCAATCTCGCAGTATATGCCGTAAGATGTTATGCCGCTGATGTGCGCGTCGTATTCGTTGCCGATTTTGTCGGCCATGAATTCCACCATCTTATACTTGATTGAGTCGCGCTCGGCCTGTGCTGCCACCTGCTCCATGTCGCTCGCGTGCTCGCACAACTCTTCGTAATACTCCTTGTTCGCGCTGCGTCCGCCGTTCTGGTAGCGCGTCAGCAGGCGGTGAACCATTGTGTCGGGATAGCGCCGGATGGGGCTTGTGAAGTGGGTATAGTAGTCGAACGCCAGTCCGTAGTGCCCTATGTTGTGCACGCTGTACTTTGCTTTCATCATGGCGCGGAGGGCAACCATCTCGATAAGGTTCTGCTCGCGGCGGCCCTGGCAGTCGTCCATCAGCTTGTTGAGGCTGCGCGTTATCTCGCCCTTTGTGCCTGCGGTCTTGAGCTTGTAGCCGAACTTCACGGCGAACTCGCGCAGCGTTTCCAGCTTCGTGGGGTCTGGTTGGTCGTGTATTCGGTAAGGCAGCGTCTTGGCCTTCTGCCCCTTTTTCACCTTGCCCACGCTCTCGGCGACATACCGGTTGGCAAGGAGCATGAACTCCTCGATGAGCTTGTTAGCGTCTTTCGACTTCTTGAAGTAGCAGCGTATGGGCTTGCCTTTCTCGTCAACGTCGAACCGCATCTCCTCACGGTCGAACTTAACGGAGCCGTTCTTGAACCTTGCGGCGCGCAGCTTCTTGGCTATGCGGTCGAGCGTTATAAGCTCGTCGGCGTATTCGCCGCGGTAACCGCCGGGTCCGGCAGGCGGCGCAGGCTCGCCCGTTCCTTCCTTCACGCCGTTGTCTTCGAGTATCTGCTGCACCTCTTCGTAGGCGAAGCGGCGGTTGCTTTTTATCACGGCGTGAACCAGCCGCCATGACTTCACCTCGCCGTCGCCGTCGATATTGAACACGGCACTGTACGTAAGCTTCTCCTCGTCGGGGCGTAGCGAGCAGATGAAGTTGCACAGCCGTTCGGGCAGCATTGGTATAGTGCGGTCTACGAGGTAGACGCTCGTGGCGCGTTTCTGCGCCTCCTTGTCTATGATAGAGCCTTCGGTGACGTAGTGTGACACGTCGGCGATGTGTACTCCCACCTCCCACAGGTTGTCGGCCAGCCGCCTGATGGAGAGCGCGTCGTCAAAGTCTTTCGCGTCATGCGGGTCAATCGTGAATGTGGTTACGTTGCGGAAGTCCTCGCGCTCCTTGTAGTCCTGCTCGGTGATTTCGGCCGAAATCTTCTCGGCGGCTTCCTCTACGCGCTTCGGGTATTTGTAAGGCAGGCCGTATTGCGCCAGAATGGAGTGCATCTCAACGTCGTTGTCGCCCTGTTCTCCGAGCACGTCAACCACTTCGCCTATGATGTTCTTGTTGTCGCCTTCCGGCCATCGGGTCACTTTTACAACGGCTTTTTCGCCCGTCTTGCCGCCTTTGAGCTTGTTCTTCGGCAGTATTATGTTGTTGGCGAAGACGTTGCCGTCGGGCACAAGGTAGGCGAAGTCGCGCTCCACCTTGAGCCGCCCTACGAACTGGTCGCGTGCGCGTTCAAGTATTTCGGTCACCATGGCCTCCTTGATGTGCTTCTGCCGGCGTGCCATGAAGGTTACGCGGACGCGGTCGCCCGTCAGCGCCGACAGCGAGTTGCGCTCCGCTACGAACACCGGCTGCGTGCCGTCGTCGGGCACAAAGCTGTTCTTCCCGTTGGGCTTGCGTATGAACCTGCCCTCCTGCACCTGGCCTTTCAGGTTGAGCTTGTACGAGTTTTCTCCCGTCTTCACAAGGATGTCGTCCCACGCCATGTCCTCGGTCATCTCTACGGCCTGCATCTTCGCCGGGTGTGTGTTCAGTCTCAGTTCCTTGAATATCTGTTTGAAGCTGAACTGTTTGCCGGGATTTCTCATGAACAGGCTTTGCAGCATGTCGGCCAGCTTGTTTTTTGTCAGCCTTTTCTTGTCTTTCTTTTCTTTCATAAATTATATGTGTTTCTTTTGTTTTGGAGGGCTGCCTGCGGTGCGGAAGGCCTCCGCATTTTCTGCGAAGATACGAAAATAATTGTATATAAGGGTAGTATGTTATGATTATTTTGCAAAAAATCGGCATGGCACTAACACCCGACGACCCACCCCAACCAAAGGGATAACCCACCCCAGCCCTCCCGAAGGGAGGGAGCCTGGTTGCCTGTCGCGGTTTTGAATTATAGGTCTTATAAGCCCTATATGGCCTATTCAGCCGGTGAAAGGGCATGGCTTAGGTTATTCTCGATTTCCGGTGGTATTCCAAAAGATGCCCTTTTGGAAGGTAAAAGGCCACCTTTTAGCGTGCAAAAGACGGCCTTTTGCAGCCTAAAAGACGGCCTTTTGGAATGCCGTTTGTAACTTGCTGGTTTTCAGTAAGTTGTGGATTTCTTGAAAAAGGACGCACTTGTTGCCGAAAATTTACTATCTTTGCAAACTGTAAATGTGATTTCTGAAAACCTAAACCTAAATAACACACATTATGGCATACAAACGCATGACGGCGGCCGAGGCTGCCGCATTGATACAGAACGGCCAAAACATAGGTCTTAGCGGCTTCACGCCGGCCGGTACGGCGAAGGCGGTTACACACGAGCTGGCCAAGAAGGCGCAGGCCGAGCACGAGGCCGGACGCGAGTTCAAAATAGGTCTCTTCACGGGAGCGTCGACAGGGCAGAGCGCCGACGGCGACCTCTCGAACGCGCAGGCCATAAAGTACCGCGCGCCGTACACCACCAACCCCGACTTCCGCCGCCACGTCAACGCAGGCGAAATAGCCTACAACGACATACACCTGAGCCAGATGGCGCAGGAGCTTCGCTACGGCTTCATGGGTCAGGTGGACTGGGCCATTCTCGAAGTGTGCGACATCGACGAGGGCGCCGACACCTGCCGTGCATACCTTACGGCGGCAGGCGGCATCAGCCCCACCGTGGCGCGGCTGGCCAAGCACGTCATCCTGGAGCTTAACCACTTCCACAGCCCGGAAGCGAAGTACCTGCACGACGTGTACGAACCGCTCGACCCGCCCCTGCGCCAGCCCATCCCCATCACGCATGTGAGCGACCGCATCGGCACGCCTTACGTTGAAATAGAGGCCAGCAAGGTGGTGGGCGTGGTTGAATGCGACATCGCCGACGAGGCGCGCGCTTTCAAGGCGTCAGACCCGATAACCGACCAGATAGGGCACAACGTGGCCCAGTTCCTGCTATCCGACATGAAGCGCGGCATCATTCCGCCGTCGTTCCTTCCGCTACAGAGCGGCGTGGGCAGCACGGCCAACGCCATACTCGGCGCCCTCGGACATGAGAAGAGCGTGCCAGACTTCAACGTCTACACAGAGGTTCTTCAGGACAGCGTCGTAGGAATGATGCTCGAAGGCCGCGTAAAGGACGCTTCGTCCTGCTCGCTGACCGTCTCAAACGAGTGCCTCAAGCAGATTTACGACAACATTGACTACTTCAAGCAGCATCTGACGCTGCGCCCCAGCGAGATATCCAACTCTCCCGAGGTTATCCGCAGGCTTGGAGTAATCGCCATCAACACCGCCATCGAGGTTGACATCTACGGCAACGCCAACTCTACCCACATATCGGGCACGAAGATGATGAACGGCATCGGCGGCTCGGGCGACTTCGAGCGCAACGCCTACATCAGCATATTCACCTGCCCGTCGACGGCCAAGAACGGCCTGATTAGCTCCATCGTGCCGTTCGTGAGCCATCAGGACAGCTCCGAGCACGACGTCAACGTAATCGTTACGGAGCAGGGAGTGGCCGACCTGCGCGGCAAGTCGCCGGCACAGCGCGCCCAGCTCATCATTGAGAACTGCGCCCATCCCGACTACCGTCCGCTGCTGCGCGACTACCTCGCGCTGACCAAGGGCGGGCACACGCGCCACAGCCTGACCGCCGCCTTTGCAATGCACGACACGCTGGCACGCAAGGGCGACATGCACTTGACCGACTTCTCGGAATATATTAAATAAGGTGAGAGGGTGAGAAAGTGAGAAGGTGAGAAAACATAATACTTCAAATCAAAACTGAAGTCCTGTTTTCTCACCTTCTCACTTTCTCACCCTCTTGCCTTCATCCCGTTTTTGCTGTTGCCGAAAAACAGGAAATCAATAGGTAAAAACAGGAAAACTTTATATGTATTTTAGTTTTCTAAGTTTTTATTACGTTACCCGTAAACAGGTGTTCATAGCGTTTTTGTTAATTTTGTGGCGACAAACCATATCAACGGAACGCTTATGATGAAACTTGTACGCACCTTGGCGAAGGTGTTGCTCACACTGACCTGCAACACTGTGACTGCCGCTGCGCATACAGAAAAAGACACTTTGCTCATCGACGACAGAACCGAGACGTGCGACACCGTGCCCGACAGCCTGGCATTGG
Source organism: uncultured Prevotella sp. (assembly GCA_900554545.1). Lineage (GTDB taxonomy): Bacteria > Bacteroidota > Bacteroidia > Bacteroidales > Bacteroidaceae > Prevotella. Next base: position 105,935 of record USHW01000001.1, read on the forward strand.
CCGCCAAGCCACGGGCTAACATCTATGACCTGCCTTATTCAACCAGGACAAGCTGCCCCGACTGGAAGCGCCTGTGGCTCAACACAGGTGTGCTTTTCGCCGGCGGAGTGGCTACGCTGGGAGTGCTGCAGCTGCTGCCCGAGAACGCAACGGCGTGGAACAAGGAGCGCATAACGTCGATACCTTTCTGGAAACGGTGGAGCTACCACGTGAGCCGCGGCCCCGTGTGGGACGGCGACAACTTTGTTTTCAACTACATACTGCATCCGTATGCCGGTGCGGTTTACTACATGGGAGCGCGCAGCCTGGGCTTCAACAGGCTCGGCTCGTTCCTGTATTGCACGGCCATATCCACCGTTTTCTGGGAGTACGGGATAGAGGCTTTCATGGAAAAGCCGTCGATACAGGACCTCATATTGACCCCGCTGTCGGGTCTCCTGTTGGGAGAGGTGTTTTATAAGCTTAAACGCAGGATTGTGAGCGACGGCTACCGGCTGTGGGGTTCGCGCGCATGGGGCAACATTGTGGCCTTCCTCATCGACCCCGTGAACGAGGTTATAGGCCTGTTTGCCGGCAATCCGTGCCGTGAGGCGTTGAAGCGCAAGAGCCGTGTGACGGTAAGTTGCACGCCGTGGGCGGTGCCTATGGACGGCGGCTCGTTCGGCCTTACGGTGAGCGTGATGATGTGAGGCTTTGCAAAAGGCCGTCTTTCGCCTTGTAAAAGGTGGCATATTGCGCGGTAAAAGACGGCCTTTTGGAATGCGAAAGACGGCCTTTTGCAAGGCGGCTTGCTTTTGGGCGGCGTGAAGCAGGCTGCCGGCTGTGGGCTGACCGGCGTTGTAATAAAATTGAAACAATTATCCATTAATCTTTACAATATCGGCTAATGTCGAATATTTTACTTAACTTTGCGCCCGTTTTACAGACGTTCAAGACAGAATGAAGAAGTTATTGGTTACAGGTGCAAGCGGCTTTATAGGCAGTTTTATCGTCGAGGAGGCTCTCAATCGGGGCTTTGAGACGTGGGCGGCTGTGCGCAAGGGCAGTTCGAGGCGTTACCTTCAGGACGGGAGGATACGCTTCGTCGAACTCGACTTCGACAACCCCGACGGCCTGCGCGAGCGGCTTTCAGGCATCGGTTTCAACTATGTAGTACACGCGGCGGGCGCAACCAAGTGCCTGCACGCTGACGACTTTTTCCGTACCAACACGCAAGGCACCGTAAACCTGGCTTCTGCCTTGATGGACGTCTGCCCCCGGCTGGAGCGCTTTGTGTTCATAAGCAGCCTCAGTGTGTGCGGCCCTGTAAGGGAAAAGCAGCCTTACACCGACATCACCGCTGCCGACACGCCGCGTCCCGACACTGCTTACGGGCGCAGCAAGCTCGAGGCCGAGCGTGCCCTTGACGCCCTTGAGGGCTTCCCTTTCATAGTGTTGAGGCCTACGGGAGTGTACGGACCGCGTGAGAAAGACTACTTCATGATGGCCGAGAGCATAAAGAAGCATGTTGATTTTGCCGCAGGGCTGCGTCCGCAAGACCTCACTTTCATATATGTGAAGGACCTTGTGGATGCCGTCTTCCTGGCTCTTGACCGTGGCAAAATAGGCTCGCGATACCTTTTAAGCGACGGCAATGTATATTCGTCGCGTGCATTCAGCGACCTCATACGCCGCGAACTCGGCAACCCCTGGCTGCTGCGCATTAAGGCTCCGCTGTGGCTTCTGCGCGTGATAACAGCCTTGGGAGAGGCCGCAGGTAGGCTTACGGGGAGCATGACCGCGCTCAACAACGACAAGTATAAAATAATGAAGCAGCGCAACTGGCGGTGCGACATCAGCCCGGCAACCGCCGAACTTGGGTTCAGTCCGCGTTACGGACTGGCCGAAGGGGTGCATGAGGCCATCGCATGGTACAGGGAAAACGGCTGGCTTTGAGGCTTCTACGGTTATGGGGTCATGCGGTTTTACGGTCATACGGTGCATAAACATCATGCCGACAGCCGTAAAACCCCATAATTCCGAAACCTCATAACCCAACAACCCCATAACCGTATAACCCTAAAACCTCACAACCCCATAACCGCATAACCCTAAAACCTTACAACCGTATAACCTCATAACCCAACAACCCCATAACCTCATAACCCTAAAACCTCACAACCGTATAACCGAATAATAACAATGATAAAGTTCATCAAGCAGCTTTTCGCCGTAGAAAAGCATCCGCACAAGGGCCTGCTGGCCATGGAGTGGGTGATGGTAGGATACTTGGTGCTTACCCTGCTGATAGTCTTCTTCACATATACAAAGGCCGAAAACCCCAACGAAATGATTTGGGGGCGTGTCCGTGTGGCGGCGATTACAGCCGGCATGTGGGCGGTCTACCGCATGATGCCGTGCCGGTTGACGCTGTTCTTGCGCATAACGGTGCAGCTGGCGTTGCTCGGATGGTGGTATCCTGACACTTACGAAATAAACCGCATGCTGCCCAACCTCGACCATGTGTTCGCCCGGTGGGAGCAGGACTTGTTCGGATGCCAGCCTGCCTTGCTGTTCTGCGAGGCCATGCCGTGGCCCTTTTTCAGCGAGCTTATGAGCATGGGATATGCCGTTTATTATCCCATGATTGTAGTGGTGGTGATATTTTATTTCCTGTACAGGTACAAGGACTACGAGCTTGCGGCGTTTGTAGTGCTTGCGTCGTTCTTCGCCTACTACCTCATTTACATCTTCCTGCCGGTCACGGGGCCAACTTTTTATTACGAAGCGGTGGGCATAGACAATATCGTCAACGGCGTTTTCCCCGACGTGGGGTATCATTTCAACTACATCCAGGACTGCCTCGCCACGCCGGGATATACTGACGGAGTGTTCTATCAGATGGTTGAGAGCGCCAAGGCGGCCGGCGAGCGTCCTACGGCGGCGTTCCCTTCGAGCCATGTAGGCATAAGCACGGTGCTCATGCTGCTGGCCTGGCGCACCGGCAACCGCCGTTTCTTCTACATCCTGTTGCCGTTCTATGTCCTGCTGTGCCTGTCTACCGTGTACATACAGGCTCACTATGCCATCGACGTGTTGGCAGGATGGGTTACCGGAGTGGCGCTCTATTTCGCACTGATGTGGGTGGGGAAGAAGGTGTGCCGTTGAAGTCTTTTGGGGAAGTTAGAGAATTTAGAGAAGTTAAAGAAGTTATAGCCAAATGCCTTGTTGCTTAGCCTGGCACAGGTAATGGCTATAACTTCTTTAACTTCTCTAACTTCTTTAACTCCCTAAAAAGGCATCTTTAACTACAAAAATGAACTATATAAGGCCAAAATCCATTATTTTTGCAGCCATGACAACGCTTAAATCATTCATCGTCTTTATGCTTGCCATGCTTCTGCCGGCGGTCGCCTGCGCCCAGAAAGGCGGGGAAAAGGACGGCGTGAAGCCTGAAGACAGGGAGGTGGACATGGACAACCCGACCTTCGTGCCTAACGTAAAGGTGGGCAAGGTGCTTGTCGACGGCGACAGCATACAGTACGTCGAGCTGAACAACGTTTACGTTTATCCGCAGCCGGTGTTCAAGAACGCCAAGCGGCGCGCGGCCTACAACCGCCTTGTTTACAACGTGAAGAAGGTGCTGCCGATAGCGAAGGAGGTGAACAAAATCATCATAGAGACTTACGAATACCTGCAGACGCTGCCCGACAAGCGTGCGCGCGACGAGCACATGAAGCGCGTCGAGGCCGACATCATGCGCCGATACAAGCCGAGGATGAAGAAACTGTCGTATTCGCAGGGCAAGCTCCTCATCAAGCTTGTCTACCGCGAGTGCGACTCTTCGGCGTATGACTTGATACGGGCGTTCATCAGTCCCGTGCGCGCAGGCTTCTACCAGGCCTTCGCCTGGGCGTTCGGCGCAAGCCTGATGAAGAAGTATGACCCGGAAAAGACCGACCGCCTGACCGAGCGCGTGGTGCTAATGGTGGAGTCGGGGCAGCTCTGACGGCAGCTGCATCGGCACCAGCCACAATACCGTAGGCGGCCTTTCGTTTTGCGAAAGGCCGCCTTTTGCGTTCTAAACGGCCATCTTTTACAATGTAAAAGGCCGTCTTTTGGAAGCTAAAAGGCTACCTCTTTGTAACTCGTTGGCAATCAGTTTATTACTAATGGCTTTGCGGCTGTTGGCAGGATAGGCCGTATAAGCCTTATAAGACCTATACTCACGTATCGGCGGATTTGTAATCCGCCGCACTGAACTGTTGCTGATTTGTAGTCAGGTAACCGTAAGGGCATGCATTATCGACAGATTGCAAATTCGCAATCTTATAAAACGCGGATTGCAAATCAGTACGGGCATGTGTGTTCAATTATGGTCAATTGATAACAGGTAATCAAGCTCCCTCCCTTCGGGAGGGTGGGGTGGGTATTAAAAAACTGCGTTTTTCGTTTGTCATTGCGCTCGCCTTTCACTATCTTTGCCGCATGATTATGACTCGGAAAGACTATATTGAACGGGCTGTAGGCCTGCTACGGCGGCTCATTGCCACTCCTTCGGTGAGCCGTGACGAGGCTGCCGCTGCGTCAATCGTTGAGGACGAGCTGCGCGGTTACGGCTTCGAGCCGCGGCGCGAGGGTAACAACGTGTGGGCGGTAAGTCCGCATTACGACGGCGGCAAGCCCACGCTGCTGCTCAATGCGCACGTGGACACGGTGAAGCCTGTTGCCTCATGGACGCGTGACCCCTTCTCGCCCGACATCTCGGAAGGCCGCCTTTACGGTCTCGGCAGCAACGACTGCGGCGGCGGACTTGTGGCTCTCATGCAGGCGTTCAGCCACCTTTCGCGGTCGGAACAGCCGTACAACCTTGTATATCTCGCCTCCGCCGAAGAGGAGGTTTCCGGACAGAACGGCATCAGCCGCGCCCTGCCGATGCTGCCGGAAATCGACATGGCGGTGGTCGGCGAGCCGACAGGCATGCAGCCGGCGGTGGCCGAAAAGGGACTGATGGTTGTCGATGCGGTGGCTCGCGGACGGTCGGGGCACGCCGCGAGGGGCGAGGGCGTGAACGCCATTTACATAGCGTTGGACGACATCGCGTGGCTGCGCTCGTACAGGTTCGACAAGGTAAGCCCCCTGCTTGGCCCCACGCTGATGACCGTAACCATAGTGAACGCGGGCACGCAGCACAACGTCGTGCCCGACGAATGCCGCTTCACGATAGACATAAGGACTAATGAGTTTTATCGGAACGAGGACGTTTTCAACTTCCTGAAAACCAAAATGAAGAGCGAAATCAAGGCGCGCTCGTTCCGCCTGTCGTCGTCCGGCGTGCCGACGGACAATCCCGTGGTGCGCCGCTGTACGGAAATGGGGATGACGCCGTTCGGCTCTCCCACGCTGTCAGACCAGGCCCTGATGCCTTTCCCGTCGCTGAAGCTCGGGCCGGGAGAGTCGTCGCGCTCGCATTCCGCCGACGAGTATATCCGCATCAGTGAGATTGGCGACGCAATAAATACCTATATCCGTCTGCTCGACGGCCTCGAGCTTTGACGTGGCCGGCAGTCTGAAAAACGTTTGCCGGGAGCTGGCCTTGCGCCAACTCCCGGCAAATGTCGTTTTAACCGTCAGCCGTTGGCGGCGGTTAAAGTGAAATCTTTATTGTTTCAAAGCTGTTGCCCGTCTTTACCTTTACGATGTATATGCCGTGCTGAAGCCCTTTGAGCGAGGTCGATGTGCCGCCGTTGCGCACGTCCATGACCGTCCGCCCCGACATGTCGAGCACTGTCACGCCATCGTTTCCGCCGGGGGTTATTATGCTTTCGCCGTCAAACGACGCTTCTGCCATGCCTCCGCCGGCTTCCGTGACTGATATTCCTGAAGCCAGGTCGGGCGCGATGCGCGCCACGGCCGAGTTCAGCACGTTGCACCGCAGACGGTCGTCGGGGTCGTAGTATGCCACGAACGCCACCACGCGGAGCATGCCCATGTCCCACTCTTCGGGCAAATCGGCCGTGTAGCTTGCGCTGAATCCGTTGTCGGTGTCAATCTCGTCGCCCCATGTCGGCGTGAGGCTGCGGCGCGCAACGTGGCGGTGGTAGAAACTGCCTGCCGCTCCTGACTGTGTGGTTGAGAACACGCTGTCTTCTGTCAGGAACACGTAGAGCCTCGGCTTGTCCGTCCTGTTCTGTTGTATCAGCGTCTTTCCGTCCACCGTTACTTCAAGTCGGCGCGCCTCGCGGTCGAGGTTGTGGCTGATGTTCACTTCCGCCATGGCGGGCACGTTGTTGGCTTCGTTGTATGCTGCGCGCAGGTAAGCCTCGCCAATTCCTGCTATTGGGCTTTCATCGGTGTACAGTGTCGGCAGGTTGTCGGCAAAGCTTGTGCGGTCAAGCATCATCGCCGGGGCGTACAGTCGTGTAGGCGGATAAAACCATTCGTACTCCTTGCTCTCGTCAATAGTAAATTCGTCTTGGTAATATCCGGCGTGATGTCCAATCTCGATGACGTTCTCCTTGTCGCCGAAAGCCCTGTGAATGGCCTCGTGGGCGTTAGGACAGTTGGAGCAAAGCTCGGTGGAGAACACTTCGAAAAGCACGTTGCGCTGCACAAACTCGTCAAGAGCTGTCACGGTTCTTGCCTCCGAAACGTTGTCTGACGGGTCGGCATCAGCCTCGCCGTTAACGGCCGACAGGACGAGCTGCACGTTCTTTTCGCCAGTAGTGTTGAGGCTTATTCCGTTAAGGTTGAATGTCCCCTCCGTGCGGTATGCTGTGCTTTCCACGTCCACTGTCTCTTCGCCTGCCGCCTCGCCGTCAACCATGTAGGTTACGGTGAGCCTGTCAACATTGTCAAGTCCGAGGTTGCTGAACTCGCCGCTGGCAGCCAGCGGCTCTCCCGTCAACGTGTAGCCGGGCAACGTTATGTGTCCTATGCTGACGTTGTTGCGCGGCAGATTTCCGCCTGTTACCGTCGCATAGAGTGACGCGCTGTATATGTTTGTGTATTCGTTCCAGCCTCCGTCCCCTTGAAGGATGTACTCTTCGCCGTCAATGAAGGCGTTGCTGTAGCTTAGGTAGTTCTGCCCCGTCATCTCGTATCCTATGTAAACGGCGCTTCCGTCAATCTCGAACGGTGTGTCGAGGGTTATCTTGTTCCATCCTCTCGACACGCCTTTGACGTCCTGCTGGTAAAGAGGCTCGGCGTCGAGGCTGGTGGTTATGAACACTTTTACTTCCGTTTCGTCAGACCTGTTGAAGAAACTTACGTTGATGTCGGTAATCTCGCAGCCTGCATAAGCCTGCATCGTGGTGGCCGGGAAGTAGAGTGCCGAGCCGCCCGTGGCGCCTTCTTTTACTTGTATGAACGTGACGCTGTTGCCTTCGTAGAAGCCAAGCTGCATGCTCTCGTCGGCCGATGAGGGCAGAGATGCAAAGACCGCAAGCATCAGGCTTACGGTCTTTGTCGTTATGTTGCATAAAAAACTCATGTCTCCAAGTTTGAATTTTACCGTGCAACCTTGAATGTCTTTGTTCCGTCGGCTGTCGTGACTTTCACTATGTATGCGCCTGCCGGCTGGCTGCCAAGGTTGAACGCCTTGCCCTGTCCGCCCGTGTCGATGAGCGAGCCTTGTGCGCTGTAGATGTCGGCGCGGGTGTATTCGCCGTTCACATACAGCATTCCGCCTGTGTAGTCAATGTCAACGGTGCCCCTGATGGCGTCGATGCGGTCAACGCCTGACGGCGTAACGTCTACGAGCAGTGCAGGAGCGTTGGCCGTTCCGAAGCCCATTGCTACCATGCTTCCGCCCACAATTACCTTGCCGTCTTCGCTGCAGTCGAGCGTATAGGGCAGCGAGCCTGTGCTCTGCGAGTACCTGTTGCCGTTGATGTCGCCGCAGGTGAGCTGTGTGGATACGTACTCCAGCTTGCCGTCGGCAGTGTAGACAAAGTATTTTGTGTTCATGTCGTCATCCTGGAAGTAGCCGTATATGTTGCCGTTGCCGTCGATGCTGCTGCATATTCCGCCGTTGAACGTGTATGTGTTGTCGTTCGCGCAGTCGAACAGCTGCATCAGTTTGCCGTCACGTATGAACGCGGGGTTCTGCCCACCGGTGGCCGACGTGTTGACGCCTGCTATGGTGTTGCCGTCGTTGCTGATGTCCCATACGAAGAATGTTGTGTATTCCACTTCGCCTTCAACGGTCTCGAACTGGCCTGTCTCCTCGTTGAACAGCATGCTTTGGCCTGCCGCTCCGAGGTCGCGGTATTCGTCTGTGAGGCTGTACATGAAGCCGTTGAGCGTCCAGCGTACAGGAAGCAGCTGCACTCTCTCAATCGTTCCGCCGACCGGAGACTCCACTTCGCCGAGCGAAATGTACACATGTCCGACTATGTACTTGCCGTCCGGTGTGATGGCACGTGCGTTGTCGATGCCCATTCCGCCCTGTGAGTAGCTTTCAGAGAAATCATCGGGTACCGGGAGTACTGAAAATTCGCCTTCCTGCATGTACGCCGGGCGCATGCCGTTTGTCATGCTGCTTTCATAACTGCCAACGGCCGTGCCGTCGTTTGCAACGTCGTGCAGGAAGATTTTTCTGTTATAATCGGTATTTACGAGTGTGATGGTGCTTGGGTTGCTTTTGTCCCACATGAAAGTAGTGTACATTATCTGGTCATCATATCCAACGGCATACTGCCCGTTGGCCGAGACTTTGTTGAAAGCTCCGAACAACACCTCGTTGTCATACCCGTCAGCGTCAGTCCATTTTGTGTCGGCGAAGTTGTAATAAGTGTGGTTTGTTAAATCTTGGGCGTAAACTTTGCCCCCACCAATGGCTGCCAATGCCAAAGCGACAATAAGTAGATTTTTTTCATGATACGTGGTCTTCGTCCCTGTTTTTTACTTTTCACCGCGGGCGGAGCGGGACTTTTTAACTTCGTCCGACGGTGTTTCCCGTCGCAGCTTGTATATGTTTGGCTGTTGTTTGACGTTTGCTTGCAAAAGTAACGTTTTTTGTAGGAAAAGCAAAAAAATAAATTCTGATTTTTTTACAGTTGTCTGAAAAAATGCGATTTGTCACCTTTTACCGTATAAAAGGCCACAAATTGTATGCTAAAAGGCCGTCTTTTGTAATGTAAAAGACGGCCTTTTGCAATGTGTTGTAAATCAATGTGTTGCGTGACAGCTTGCGCATGCCCCTCCCGGGCGGCCTTTTCCGGCGCCTGCTTGCGGAAACGGGGCCTGCCGCAGGTGCTTACTTCACTTCCCAGATGTCGTTCGTCTCAAGCAGTTCGGTGAAGTTGTGGTACTTCTTCTTTCCCTTCACCTCCTCGATTTGCTCGTGTACGGCATCCTCGTATGTCGGGGCTTCCACGTCACGGATAACGCCTAAGGCTACGGGGAATCCGTGTTCGTTGTCCATCATGGCGAGTTTCAGCTGCAAGGTGTTGTCCATGCAGTGCGCGTCATGCACGAGGATGTCGTCCAGCGTAACGCCGTTTTCGCCGATTTTCACCACTTTCAGTCCGAAGCCTTCCTGCATGAGTCCGTACTCGTTGTTCTCTCCGAACACCAAAGGCTGGCCGTGGCGCACGTAGATTGCGTTCTTTGCGCGGCCTTCCTTCTTGTAAATGGAGTCATAGCAGCCGTTGTTGAAGATTACGCAGTTCTGCAAAATCTCGCATACGGAAGCGCCCTTGTGGTTGTAGGCGGCCTTGAGTATTTCTACCGTACCTTCGGCGTCGGTGGCTACGGCGCGTGCGAAGAAGTGGCCCCTTGCGCCGAAGCACAGCTCGGCGGGCAGGAAGGGGTCTTCAACTGTGCCGTAAGGCGACGACTTGCTGACGAAGCCGCGCGGCGACGTAGGCGAGTACTGGCCTTTCGTCAGTCCGTAGATGCGGTTGTTGAGCAGTATGACGTTGATGTCGATGTTGCGCCTCATGGCGTGTATGAAGTGGTTTCCGCCGATGGCAAGGCCGTCGCCGTCGCCGCTGATTTGCCAGATGGCGAGGTCGGGGTTGGCTACTTTCGCGCCCGTGGCAATGGCCGCGGCGCGCCCGTGGATTGTCTGCATGGCATACGTGCTGACATAATACGGCAGTCGGCTTGAGCATCCTATGCCTGAAATCACGGCTGTCTGATACGGCGGAACGCCTATTTCCGCCATTGCCTTGTGCAGGGACGCGAGGAAGAAATGGTCTCCGCAACCGGGACACCAGCGCGGTTGTCCCTTCTTATAGTCTTGGGCTGTGTAATTCATTGCTTGTATGTTTTTAGTCGTTAAAGGATTTATTGTAGTTGAAAGAGTTAAAGCCAAAACCTTTGTCTGCGGTTTTCATCGATAAGACCGATAAGCCGGATAAGGCTGATATGCCGCATCTGAACTTGGCGGTCATTTCTACTTACTCCTCTACTCCTTCTCTCCTTTACTCCTTTTTTTACTCTTAACTCTTGATTATCTTAGTGAACGCCTTTACAAGTTCTTCCACAACGAAGGGCTGTCCCTTAACCTGGTTGAACTGGTAGGGGGCGAAGTCGTCAATCTTCATGCGCAGATAGCCGGCGAACTGGCCGAGGTTCTGCTCGGCAACAACCACCTTCTTATACTTGGTAAGCACGTGGGCGGTGTTCTTCGGCAGCGGGTTGATGTAGCTGAAGTGCGCCAGAGCCACCTTGTTGCCTGCGTTGCGCAGTTCCGTCATGGCGGAGTAGAGATGGCCGAAGGTGCCTCCGAAGCCTATAATCAGCAGGTCGGCGTCGTCGGCGTCGCCAAGAACCTCGACGTCGGGCACGGGTATCTTGAACACCTTGCGTGCGCGGAGACGGCACATCTTGTCGTGGTTCTCCGGGTCGGTGGATATGGCTCCCGTGTTGCCGTCTTTCTCGAGGCCGCCCAGGATGTGCTCGTAGCCCTCCTGTCCGGGTATCGCCCAGTAGCGCACGCCGGTCTCCATGTCGCGCTGGTACGGCGTGTAGTGTCCTTTCTGTTCAGGAGTTACGTAGTGCGGGTGTATCTCCGGCAGCTCGTCGATGTTCGGCAGTTTCCATGCCGCCGAGCCGTTGGCCACGAAGGCGTCGGTAAGCAGCACCACGGGTGTGAGGTGTTCGAGCGCGATTTTCGCCGCTGCGTACACTGCGTCGAAGCAGTTTGTGGGGCTTGTGGCGGCTATCACGGGCATGGGCGACTCTCCGTTGCGTCCGAAGAGGGCCTGCAGCAGGTCGGTCTGCTCGCTCTTCGTGGGCAGTCCTGTTGACGGTCCGCCGCGCTGGACGTCGATGACAACGAGCGGCAGCTCGTCGATTACGGCGAGGTTCATGGCTTCAGACTTGAGGCAGATGCCAGGGCCTGAAGTGGAAGTTGCGGCCAGTGCTCCTGCGAACGACGCTCCTATGGCGCTTGCGCAGCCCGAAATCTCGTCCTCGCACTGCACTGTCATCACTCCCAGTGACTTGTGTTTTGCCAGCTCGTGCAGTATGTCGGTGGCAGGAGTGATGGGGTATGAGCCTAAGTACAGCTTCAGTCCGGCCTTTTCCGCTGCGGCGATGAGTCCGTATGCGGTGGCCTTGTTGCCGGTGATGTCCATGTAGCGGCCTTTCACCTTGTTCTTCGATTCGATGCGGTATGTGGCCGGCACGCTGGCGTGAACGTTGTGTCCGTAGTCGAACCCGGCGTTGACAACCTTGATGTTGGCCTCAGCCACGGCCGGCTTCTTGTCGAACTTCTCGCGCAGGAACGCCTCCACGAACTTTATGTCGCGGTTGAACAGCCAGCATACTATGCCGAGCGCGAACATGTTGCGGCATTTCAGCACGGCCTTGTTGTCCATTCCGCTGTCGGCGAGGCAGTCTTTCACCATCTGTGTGATGGGGCAGGCCACCACCCTGTCGCTGTCGATGCCCATCTCTGCGAGATAGTCCGGTGTCTTGAACTGGGCCTTCTCGAGGTCTTTCGGACCGAAGCTGTCGGTGTCGATGATGATGGTGGCCTGCGGCTTGGCGAACCTGTACTGTGTCTTCAGGGCTGCGGCGTTCATTGCCACGAGCACGTCGCACTTGTCGCCTGGTGTGTAGGCGCGTCCGCTGGCGATGTGTACCTGAAACCCTGACACGCCCGTCAGCGAGCCTTGCGGCGCGCGGATGTCCGCCGGGTAGTCGGGAAACGTGGATATTCCGTTACCAACCGTGGCCGACACCGTAGAAAAGATGTTTCCGGCCAGCTGCATTCCGTCGCCCGAGTCGCCAGAAAAGCGCACTACGACATCGTCCAAATGCTTTACTTCCAATTCTTCTGCCATAATCAAGTGTTTTTACATTCGCTTGTTTGTGCTTACATTTTGTAACCCTTCACCGCCGCGCAAGGGGTTAACCGGCCTTGCCGCCGCGCCTGAAAGGCTTGAATACTATCATTTTGCAAATTTCGGAAAGATTATTGAATTATCAAAATGTTTTGATGATAAAAAATCTTTTTCGTGTCACAAAATTAAGCAAACCAACTTTTCTGCGCTGCAAATGTATATCTTTTTGTCTGTTTATGTGACATAACGAAAGTTGTTTAACTTCTCAGCCGCTCTCTTTTTACAAAATGTAAGCAGTTTGTTTCCTCTTGGCAAGGAGAGGGGATGAGTGAAGAACGAAGAGTGAAGAACGAAGAATTCGATACCTGTTGAGGGAAAAGTGAAAAACGGAAAGCTTGCAATCAGACACCGGTTCAAGCACGGTTTGCGGCGGTTTATGCGCCGGTTTGTAACTTGTTGGGTTTCAGATGTTTACAAACGACCTTGCAAAAGACCGTCTTTTGGCTTGTAAAAGGCCATGTTTTGCACGCTAAAAGGTGGCCTTTTGCATTGCAATTTGCCACCTTTTGTGGCTTATCAGACATTTTGCGAGATGATATTGGATTATAACCTGCTTTTCATTAATATTTAAGTGAGGTGCTCGGTAGCCGTCATGCCGCACGCCGATGCGGCATCCAGAAAACACCGAATATGTACAAAATGGTGCTAATTGCATACACTGGATGCCGCATCGGCGTGCGGCATGACGGCTACCGAGTGCCTCACTTAAAAGCGATTGTCTGCTAAGACTATAACTTAAATTATCACGCAAAATCCCGGAAGAACCTCTTTTTGAAACCGGGTCGTTAACTTCTGTAAGACAGATACTGTCGAAACAATGTAAAACCGGTATTGAATTCTTCACTCTTCACTCTTCGTTCTTCACTTATGACCTCTGTCATTAAATTGACGGCGAGCAGGAAAAATATCAGCTAAAATTGTAGTATAAGAAAAAATTTGATTACTTTTGCCAAATAATAAGGTATAAGGTCAATGGAGCAAAAACTAAGGATAATCATAAGCGGTGGAGGTACGGGCGGACATATTTTCCCGGCTGTTTCCATCGCCAACGCCATACGGGCCAAGCATCCCGACGCCGACATACTGTTTGTAGGCGCGCTCGGCCGCATGGAGATGCAGCGCGTGCCGGCGGCCGGCTATGAGATTGTGGGGCTGCCAATATGCGGCTTCGACCGCAAGAACCTGTTTAAGAACTTCGCCGTGCTCTTGAAGATATGGAAAAGCCAGCGCATGGCGAGGAAGATAATACGCCAGTTCAAGCCCATGGCTGCCGTGGGGGTGGGCGGATACGCCAGCGGACCCACGCTGAACGAGTGCGCCAAGCACGGCATACCGTGCCTCATACAGGAGCAGAACTCGTATGCCGGGGTTACGAACAAGCTGCTTGCCAAGAAGGTTGACTGCATCTGCGTGGCCTACGACGGCATGGAACGCTTCTTCCCGGCGGAGAAAATCGTGAAGACGGGCAACCCCGTGCGCCAGGCTTTGCTTGACACCAAGATGACGAAGGCCGAGGCGCTGCGCTCGTTCGGGCTGGACGAAACGAAAAAGACGGTGCTCATTGTAGGCGGAAGCCTCGGCGCAAGGACGATGAACGAGAGCGTGATGAGCCATCTTGAGGACATCAAGGCGTCGGGAGTGCAGTTCATCTGGCAGACGGGCAAATACTACAACGCCTCAATCAACGAGCGGCTGGCTGGCCGCACCGACCTGCCCATGCTCAAGGTGACCGACTTCATCAGCGACATGGGCGCCGCTTACCGCGCCGCCGACCTCGTGATAAGCCGCGCGGGAGCCAGCAGCATATCCGAGTTCTGCCTCATAGGCAAGCCCGTAATACTTGTGCCTTCGCCCAACGTGGCCGAAGACCACCAGACGAAGAACGCCATGGCGCTGGTTGAAAAGGACGCCGCCCTTTACGTGAAGGATGCCGAAGCGCCCGAAAAGGCCATCGCGACGGCGCTGAATACAGTGAAGGACGACGCGCGGCTGGCCGCGCTTGCAGCCAACATAAAGAAACTCGCTCTGCCCGACTCGGCAGACATCATTGCCGACAAGGTGGTGGAACTTGCAAGAAAATGACACCCACCCCAGCCCTCCCGAAGGGAGGGTGCCTGATATGCCTTGAGGGCGGGCGTCGCAAACAGGCAGACGAGAATAGGCTGATAGGCCGGATTTACTGATTATAGAGCAATAAAAATAAAGGTATCCACCCACGTTGGCATCCTGAAAAGCATACCAAGCTCCCTCCCTTCGGGAGGGTTGGGGTGGGTGTTTATTTCATAAACAACAATGGAACTGAACGACATAAAAGCAGTATATTTCATAGGTGCAGGCGGCATTGGCATGAGTGCCATCGCCCGTTACTTCCTGCACAGGGGCGTGGTGGTGGCCGGTTACGACAAGACTCCTTCCGCCCTGACATCTCAACTGGAGCAGGAGGGCATGCTGCTCCATTATGACGAGAACGTGGACGAGATACCCCACGCCTGCCGCAACCGCGAGTCGACGCTCGTGGTGTACACACCGGCGATACCCGAAAGCCACAAGGAGCTGGCCCGCTTCCGCGCCGACGGCTTCGATGTGGAGAAGCGCGCCCAGGTGCTCGGCATGCTTACGCGCGCCCACAAAGGGCTGTGCGTGGCCGGAACGCACGGCAAGACCACCACGTCGGCCATGTGCGCGCACATAATGCACCAGAGCCACGTTGACTGCAACGCCTTCCTCGGCGGCATAACGAAGAACTACTCGTCGAACTACATACTGAGCAAGGAGAGCGACTACGTGGTAATCGAGGCCGACGAGTTCGACCGCTCGTTCCACTGGCTGCGCCCGTGGATGAGCGTAATCACGTCGACCGACCCCGACCATCTCGACATCTACGGCACGAAAGAGGCTTACTTGGAGAGCTTCGCGCACTATACCGAGCTGATACAGCCGGGCGGCGCGCTCATAATACACAGGGACCTGGATGTAAGGCCGCGCGTACAGCCGGGCGTGAAGGTGTATGAATACAGCCGCGACAGCGGCGACTTCCACGCCGAGAACATAGAAATAAGGAACGGAGAAATAACGTTCGACTTCGTTTCGCCCGTAGAAAGGGTTGACGGAATATGCCTCGGCCAGCCCGTGCCAATCAACATCGAGAACGGCATTGCCGCCATGGCGATGGCACAGCTCAACGGTTGCACGGCGGAAGAGCTGAAATACGGCATGAGGACTTACAAGGGGGTAGACCGCCGCTTCGACTTTAAGATAAAGACGGAGCGCATCGTTTTCCTGAGCGACTACGCCCACCATCCCAAGGAAATAAGGCAAAGCGCCATGAGCATACGCGAGCTTTACAGGGACAGGAAGATAACGGCCATATTCCAGCCGCACCTGTACAGCCGCACGCGCGACTTCTACAAGGACTTCGCCGAGAGCCTCAGCCTGCTTGACGAGGTGGTGCTCTGCGACATATATCCCGCCCGCGAGGAGCCTATCCCCGGCGTAACATCGAAGCTTATCTACGACAATCTCGCTCCGGGTGTGAAGAAGACGATGATACACAAGGAAGATGTGCTGTCGTTTGTGAGGGACAACGACTTCGAGGTGCTTGTAGTCCTCGGCGCCGGCGACCTTGACAACTATGTGCCGCAAATGGAGAAAATACTCGTGGAAAAATATAGATAAATGAAGCTCCGTCTGAAAAAGATACTTACCTTTGCACTCTGCACGGCACTTGCCGTATATGTTGTGCTGGCCATGATTTCCTTCAACCGTCCGAAGGAAGCCTATCCCGTATGCACCAAGGTGTCGATAAACATCGAGGACGAGAGCACCAACGGCTTCCTGAGCGCGGACGAGATAAAGCGCATACTGGAGCGGAACAGGCTGTATCCGTTCAAGAAACGCATGAAGGACGTCAATCCGCGCGACATCGAGGACAAGCTCAAGGACAGCCCGTTCGTGAAGGAAGCCCAGTGCTACAAGACCAAGGACGGATGCGTCAACATAAGCATCACGCAGCGGCTGCCCATCGTGCGGGTAAAGAACATGGCCGGAGAGGACTATTACCTTGACGACCACGGCGGCATAATGCCTAACTCCACTTACACGTCAGACCTCATAATAGCCACCGGGAACATAGCGCGGTGGTATTCGCGGATGTATCTCGTCAACCTGGCCACAGAGATAATGAAAGACGAATTCTGGCGCAACCAGATAGTGCAAATCAACATCCGCCCCGACTTGGGCGTTGAGCTGGTGCCCCGGGTGGGCGACCACATTGTTTATTTAGGCAGCCTTCCGCAGGCGAAATACGCAAGCAAGCGGAGGGAGCTGACGGCGGCTTTCGTGCAGACGAAGCTCGGACGGCTAAAGAAATTCTACAAATACGGTCTCAGCAAGGCTGGATGGAACAAGTATTCGTACATCAACCTTGAGTTTGACAACCAGATAATATGCAAAAAGAAGGAATAGAAGAGAATACAAAAAAGGAAAACAAAATATACAAGCGTATGGCAGCAAAGGATTTTATCGTGGCAATTGAACTTGGCTCATCCAAGGTTACAGGCATCGCCGGAAAGAAAAACCTCGACGGAAGCATATCCGTGCTTGCCGTGGTTAAGGAGGATTCGTCTTCTTTTATACGAAAAGGCATCGTTTACAACATAAACCAGACGGTTCAGTGCATCGCCAACATAGTAAAGAAACTCTCATTGGCGTTGAAGTCGGAAATATCCAAAGTCTACGTGGGTGTGGGCGGACAGTCAATACAGAGCGTGAAGAACATCATCGTGAAAGACCTTCCGGCCGACACGATTGTGTCGCAGGAGATGGTCAACGAGCTGATGGACATCAACCGCAACATGTCATACCAGGAGCAGGAAATACTTGATGCCGCCACACAGGAATACAGGGTTGACAGCCAGTTGCAGCTCGACCCGGTGGGCATACAGTGCAGCCGGCTTGAAGGAAACTTCCTGAACATACTGTGGAGGAAGGCTTTTTACCGCAACCTTAACAAGTGCTTCAGCTCTGCCGACGTTGCAATTGCCGAGATGTATCTTGCTCCGCTGGCGTTGGCCGACAGCGTTCTGACCGACGCTGAGAAGCGCTCGGGATGCGTGCTAGTTGACCTTGGCGCCGGAACTACCACCGTATCGGTATATTATAAGAACATACTGCGCCACTTGTCGGTAATCCCCCTCGGCGGCAACAATATCACAAAGGACATCGCTTCGTTGCAGATGGACGAGGCCGTGGCCGAGAAGATGAAGCTGAGATACGGCTGCGCATACACCGAGAACAACGAAATAGACAACTCGCTGATGCTCCCCATTGATGATGAACGCAGCGTTGAGAGCCGCAAGTTCATTGAAATAGTGGAGGGAAGGCTTCTTGAAATAATCGAGAATGTGTGGTGCCAGGTTCCGTCGGAGTATGCCGACCGTCTGCTGGGAGGCATCATCCTGACCGGCGGAGGAGCGAACATGAAGGACATAGACAAGGCCTTCCGCAACCATACTCACATTGACAAGATACGCATTGCGAAGTTCGTAACGCAGACAATCACGTCGAGCAATCCCAGCATAACGGCCCATGACGGCACCATGAACACCGTGCTCGGCATTCTGGCGAAGGGTGATATGAACTGCGCCGGTGAGGAAACGCCTGATACCGGCGACCTGTTCGGTTCTGACAAGCAGTCTAAACCGGCGTCAAAACCCGTCGACCTGCATCAGCCTCCGCGCAGTGCAAGCGAGATGGAGCCTGGCGTTGTGCCCACAGCCGCTGAAAAAGCCGCCATCGAGGAGAAGCGCCGCAAGGCGGCTGAAGAGGCTGCCAAGCGCGAGGCCGAGGAAGCGGCACAGCGTGAGGAGGAGCAGGCCAACGAGAACAAGAGCATGAAGAAACGCTTTGACAAGTTCAAGTCGTTCATCAGGGGGCTTGTGGCTGAAGACTGACAATATGCCTGCCGCAAGGCCGGAGGTTAGCGTAAATATGATAATTCACCAAGATTTAACGGATATTTATATATGAGTGAGAGACGTAGCATAGTCGATTTCGGCGAACCCGAGAAGAAAGAATGTATTATAAAGGTAATCGGCGTTGGCGGTGGAGGCGGCAATGCGGTGAACCACATGTATAGGGAGGGCATTCACGACGTGTCGTTCGTGTTGTGCAATACGGACAATCAGGCGCTTAACGATTCGCCCGTGCCGGTGCATTTGCAGCTCGGCAAGGAGGGGCTTGGCGCCGGAAACAAGCCCGAAAAGGCGCGTGAAGCCGCGGAGGAGAGCATAGAAGACGTTAGGAAAATGCTCGGCGACGGCACCAAGATGGCGTTCATCACCGCCGGAATGGGCGGCGGAACGGGTACGGGTGCCGCTCCGGTGATAGCCCGCGAGTCGAAGAAGATGGGCATACTGACCGTCGGCATAGTCACGATACCTTTCCGTTTCGAGGGCGAGAGGAAGATTGACCAGGCTCTTGACGGCGTTGAGGAGATGGCGAAACATGTTGACGCGCTGCTCGTCATCAACAACGAACGTCTGCGTGAGATATATCCCGAACTGTCAATCCTTGACGCTTTCGGCAAGGCTGACGACACTTTGAGCGTAGCTGCGAAGAGCATCGCCGAGATAATAACCGTGCACGGACTAATCAACCTTGACTTCAACGATGTCAAGACTGTGCTGAAAGACGGCGGAGTAGCCATCATGAGCACCGGCTACGGCGAGGGAGAAGGCCGTGTGAAGAAGGCCATCGACGACGCGCTGAACTCCCCTCTGCTCAATGACAACGACATATTCAACTCCAAGAAGATACTTCTAAGCATATCGTTCAGCGGCGACAAGAGCACCGGGAAGGGCGGTTTGATGATGGAAGAGATGAACGACGTGAACGACTTTATGGCAAAGTTCGACACCAAGTTCGAAATCAAATGGGGACTTGCTGAAGACCCGGCGCTCGGCGACAAAATCAAAGTCACCATCCTTGCGACAGGCTTCGGCATAGAGGATGTTGACGGAATGAACAGCCACATCAAGAAACATACCCAGGAGGAGAACGAGCGCCGCGCCGAGGAAGAGGAACGCGAGGCCGAGCGCAAGCTGCGCCGCGAGCGCATATACGGCGGCGACGGCAAGACATCGAAGTACAAACGCCGCCCCCACATCTTCATTTTCCGTCAGGAAAACCTCGACAACGACGACGTAATATCATCCGTCGAGTCAACGCCTACTTACAAACGCACACGCCAGGAACTTGAGGAAATAAAGAACCAGGCCATGGGCAACGTGAAGAAAGCCGAGCCGGAAGACGGCGGCAAGGTGCAGGGCACGATAAAGTTTGCATAAGGAAGCCCCCTCCCGTCCTCCTCGTGGGGAGGGGACTTGCGGAATATATAATATAAGGTAATCAGCTCCTCCCCACGGGGAGGATGGGAGGGGGCTTTAATTCAATAACTATGGCATTATTCGAACAAGTAAGCAACGACATCAAGGAGGCCATGAAGGCCCGCGACAAGGTGCGTCTTGAGACCTTGCGCAATATTAAGAAAGTGTTTCTCGAGGCAAAGACGGCTCCCGGAGCGAACGACACCCTTGAGGACGCCGACGCCCTGAAGCTGCTCTCCAAGCTGGCGAAGCAGGGCAGGGAGTCGGCCGCCACGTTCACCGCACAGGACCGTCAAGACCTTGCCGACGCGGAACTGGCGCAGGTGGCAGTCATCGAGGAATACCTGCCCAAGCCCCTTACCGAGGCTGAAATAGAGGCGGCAGTGAAGGAAATAATAGCCGAAACCGGCGCGCAGGGCATGAAAGACATGGGCCGCGTGATGGGAACGGCAACCAAGCGGATGGCAGGCCGCGCCGACGGCGGCGTGATTTCAGCCATCGTCAAGCGCCTTCTCGCCTGACAATACAAGCCGCGAAACGGAATGTCTTAAAACCGTTTCGCGGCTTCCTTTTGCCCTTATGCGGTGTTTATGATGCCTGCCGTCTGTGAGTAACACAGCTGGTTCAGGCGTGGGTATTTACCTGTTTCAGTTTGCTCCTTTGTCTTTCAGGCGGTATTTCATTGTGCGTGCCGCTCCTCTTGTCATGTTCATGGCGTGCGGAATATCGTCGTCGGCGATGCCGATGTGCGGCAGTAAAAGGAAAAACACGTTGTATGGGGTAAGCCGTTTGCGGCTGTTCTCTATGCCGTTGACCGTTTCGGGCATTATGGTGCGGCAGTACTCGATGGCTGCCTCGAAGTCGTCCTTTTTCCATGCGGCCACCGTTCCTCCTTCCCGTATCTCCTCGTAGCGTTTCCGTCCGTGCCCGATTATTGCGGCGCGCTTCTCGCGCAGCGTCGTTATTTTGCGGTTGAGGCTGTTTATTTCCTTCTCGTTCTCGGCCTTTGAGGCGTTAAGCTCGTTTATTTTTTGCAGGTATTTGCCGGTAAGTTCTTCGATGCTTGCAAGCTGTTTCTTCGTCATGTTCATCTTCTTATGCAGCCGGACGGCCAGCGTTATCAGCACCGACGCTATGGCGAGCATTGTTATCATGGCTACCGTGAGCCGCCGCCCGGCCTTGCGTTCGGCCTCGGCGCGCTCCGTCAAGGCTTGCAGCCGCAGTGCGCTTTCAGTCTCTTTCCGCTTGCTTATGCTGTCGTTCAGGGCCTCGGCCTTTGCCATAAGCTCCGCCGCCTCGCGGTATTCTCCGGCCTCTTTCTTCATGTCGGCCGTCCAAAGCATGGTCTCGGCGCGTATTTCGGGCGAGCCGGTGCTCATTGCCTTGTCCCATAGCGCCGTGGCTTCCGCGCTCTTCCCTTGTTCAATGTATATTGAGCCGAGAATGTAGTAGGCGTATGGTGTCGGCTCAACGGCCATCGACTGCTTTATATATCGCTCGGCTTCGGCTACCTGTCCTTGGTTGAAATAGCTTGCGGAGATATTCGATAAAACTGTCGCCCTTTCTTCTTTTGAGAGATGTTTTATATAAGGTATTGCTTTCTTCGCGTAAAATAGTGCGCTGTCATGCTGTTCTATGCCTGCGAAAGCGTTGCTGATTTTTTCAAATGAAAGGCATATCATGCTTTGGTCTTTTTGCCTTTTGGCTATTTCCAAAGACTTTTTTGCATAAGTTAAAGCTGTATTATAGTTGCCTACGCGGCTGTTTATAGTAGACAGATTGATGTATATGTAGTTGAGCAACGAGGTTGTTCCGACATTTCCAGCAATGATTTCGGCCTCTTTTACATATCTTACGGTCTCTTTGATGTCTCCGCGTCCGCTTGCCATCATACCTTTATAATATAGTGCCCTTGCAAGGTTTCGCTTGTTGTTTGATTGCCGATAATACTTTATGCTGGCGTTTATGGCTGTGTCGGAATATGTCGGAAGTTGCAGCCTGTAAAGCGTTTCGGTGAACAATAGGAAGTAATATGCCCTGTCCTTGTCTTCTGTTATGCTGTTTACATCTATACTCATAAGCCTTTCTAAGGCGGAGTCGTTTTCCTCTTTCGTCAGCAGACGGTCCACTTTTTCTAACCGGGTGTATATCGGACTGTCGTTTTTGCATCCTGCAAAGACTGTTACAATGAGAAATAGTAGTATGATTATATTTTTCATGACATGTTATTTTATGTGTTCAAAAATACAAAACAAATTGCTTTATGGCAAAAAAATAAAACATTATGCGTTTAATTTTTAAACAAAAGTGTCACATTTTCATTGCTCGGTTTTTGCTGTAATGGTATTTAATGTGTTTAAAGTCAATGAGTTATGCGTAAATTTGAGATGTGACGCAGGCAAAAAATAATTCGATAAAAATTTGGAAGATAGAATATTATTTTTATAACTTTGGTAGTGATAAAATGATTGTTTAACGCTTAAATCGTGTTTTTATGAGAAGAATTTTTATCATTCTTATGGGCTTTTTGCTAATGTGCCCATTCCTTGTTGAAGCAAATGCACAAGAACAGAAAAGCCAGGTTCGTGTGCGTAGAACGGTTATTAGAAATAATGTGGATGTGCGTAAAGCTCCTTATCATGGTGATGCTATTACTTCATCGTATAATGACGCATCCGCATTGTTTACCTTATGGTTTCATTATGCGGCAGAGAATGTCGAGGTTCTGATAACCAAAGACGGCGAGACCGTCATGGATGAGACGTTCGACATGTCGGCCAACGAGCTGTTGGAGTGCGACTTTTCTGACTGCGAAAGTGGCGAATATGCCGTTTATGTGGCTGTTGACGGCGTGGTGCAGGTTGTGAAAATGTTAAATGTATATTAGTGTTCGTCATCATATTTGTTAAATTAAAACTTTATTACCATGAAAAATTTAGGATTAAAGTCATTGGTAACAGCGGTCTTGTTCTCATGTTTTGTAGTTTTTTCAGTTTTCTGCATGATTTCTCTAAGCAGTTGTAGCAATGCAATTACAGACAGTGAAATTGGTGTAAATACATCGGATGAAGCTTTTGTCCTTGCCAATTTCGCAAAAGTAAATCAAGCCTTGGTTGATAGTTTGCTGGCGGACATGGAAGCCGGAAATAGTGGCTCTTCTGCCGACTCTTCAAGGTTTGCAAGGTTTGTGGAAGGTGTCAAGACCAACCTGGAGGGTGTTTTGACGGCTGACGATGCCGTGACGATGGAAACAAGAGCTACTGTTGTGTCGGCAGAAGAAATTTTCAACGGTGACATAGAGGTCCTGTTAAGCAGTGTGAAAAAGAATTGCAGCCATGATTTTTATGTATTTATAAAGGCATTGGCAGATTATGAAGAAGTGTCTTTGACAGAAAGTGAAGTCATAGGCAATGCCAATTTGACGTTCAATGAGAAAGTCGTAATGTTGTATGTTTTGCCCATTTTGACTTACGATGAGCGCTATTTGCCAGTGTCAACAAGAGCGCAAACAGCTGATGCTTGTCTTTCCGCTTATAAGTCAAGGAGAAACGTTTGCGCCAGAAACTTTGCCATTTCTACTGCTTCTACACTGCTTGGCGGCCCTTATGTGGCGTTAGCCTTAACCGTTGTTGCTTGGGCGCAGTATGAAGAGTGCAACAACGATGCTCTTTCGATTTACCGTGAATGTAAAAAATAATGTGAAATGAACAGACTTGATACCGTATTGATTTATGTTTACATAGTGGCATACTTTGCCTTGCGTACTTTTGCAATGTTTGACGATACATTGTCAGACGAGATTGTAGATTATTGTGTGATGGGATTGGCGGTATTGCTCGGGTTGTATTTTATGTACAGCTTCATCCGTCATCGAATGCTTGAAAAGCGCAATGTGTACAAGTGTTTGTTCGTTGTTCTTATTTCGGTGTTCATCGTTGTAATGCTGTGTTGTGTTAATTGACGGCCTTTCACATTCCAAAAGGCCGTCAATTACACGCTAAAAGGCCACCTTTTACACGGTAAAAGGTGGCCTTTTATAACGTGGCTGATTATCAGGAAGTTATGAAGCGGCGGTTGGGCGGCTTGTGATTGACGGACGGTGTTGTTGCGGATAATTGATATTTATCCGGCGGAAATGGAGGGGATATTGCTTTTTTCTGTACTTTTGTATTGTTTAATGCAGGATGCTTGGATGCCGGCGAGGACTTTTTGCCGCTTTTAGTGGGCTGTGGAGGCGTTGCGGATTTGCCGGGGTGGGGCATCGGTCGGGCGTGAATGTTATAATCTTGATTTAATACTTGTATAATGTTTGGAATTGATTTGAATATTGTCTGGGGCGTACTGCTTGTGGCTTCATTGGGGGCAATTGCCGTTATGCGGCGGCGCAATAAGACTAAGGCATGGGCTGTTGTCGTGGCTGGGCTTGTTGTCCTTTTCACAGCATTAAAGTTGTTTTATGCTGCATGTGACGCTTTGGACGTACCGGTCGTGGTACAGTATGGCATAATTATTGCTGTTTCGGGCGGCATAGAGGCATACAGGTGGCTGCGTGGACTGCCCCGGCGATGGTATGACGGGGTGCTGATATTAGGCGGAACGGTGGCTGTCATCGGCTTTATCGAAGCCTTTGAGATGCAGACGGAGGCGTTGCTGGCCGTGCTGTGTGCGCTTGTCGCGCTCGTGTCGTTGGCCGTTGTCATTGTCCGGCTGTACCGCATGAAGGAGTGGGGCAATGTAGACATGGTGGCAGGCGTTGTCTTCATGGCCTGCGCCGTCAAGTTCTGGCAGATTGCTTTGGGCTTGTCGTGGCTTGGAGCTGTCGGGTTGGGCACGGCTACTTTGGTTGTTGCGCTGCTTGTTTATTACATATTGTTGTTCTGTTTGGCCAAGTGATGCGAGGCCGGGTAGGTTTATGCGTAATGTGATATGCGGTTCATCCGACAATCTGTTGGATGAGAAAACGATTATAAAATCGTACAAAATTAATGTCAAACGAGGCACTCGGTAACTGTCATGCCGCACTACGGTGCGGCATCCAGAGAACATTAAGAATACAAAACATTCTATGTCCGCGCAGATTTGTAATCTGCGCAAGGTAAAACTGGGATTTGTAATCCCGTATAATGATAAGTCTCGCGACAGGCAACGGATTGTAAATCCGCCTTTTCAAGACAGCCAAGTGCGGATTGCAAATCCGCACGGACGATGTTAATAGTATTGGATTAATGTACTGGATGCCGCGTCGTAGTGCGGCATGACAGTTACCGACGGCCTGACTTGAGAACTTAAAATAATCCAACAGATTTGCGGATGAATTTCAATTGAGGGTCTTCCGCAGTTTTGTTGGATGGCCTTTCAGCAACATAAAATTGAGCACATCG
>USHW01000002.1 GCA_900554545.1 uncultured Prevotella sp.
GTAAACGACGGTATATTGCAATGCAAAAGGCCACCTTTCGCATTGTAAAAGGTGGCCTTTTGCATTGTGTCTGTTATGCTCCGGCGTAAGCGTCAGCCAATAAGCAGTTCGGCGATGGTCGGGTGTATGTGTGTTATTTCGTGCATACGCTCTGAAGTGCAGCCGGTAGCCATAAGGGCTGTGGCCTCCTGAACGATGTCGGCGGCGTGCAGTCCGCACACGTGGCAGCCTATAATCTTGCCGTCGCCTGCGGTTATCAGCTTCAGCAGACCGCCGTCGGCTTCGTCGGCTACGGCGCGTCCGTTGGCGCGGTAAGGCGTTTTGCGCACGGTGTATTCAATGCCTGCGTCCTTGCATTGGGCTTCGGTAAGTCCTACGGCGGCGGCTTCGGGGTTGGTGAATACGGCCGACGGCATAATCTCCAAATTGATGTTGTCGGTGCGTCCCGCTATGTGGTTCACGCAGCGCATTCCCTGCATGATGGCCGCATGGGCGAGCATGCAGCGGCCGTTAACGTCGCCTATGGCGTAAATGCCGGGCACGTTGGTCTGCATGTTGTTGTCAACGGTTATGCAGCAGCGCTCCGTCTTTATGCCTGCGGCTTCAATCCCGATGCCTTCAATGTTGGCCGCACGCCCCGTGGCAACGAGCACTGCGTCGGCGGTTGCAGTCCCGGGCTTGCCCTTGCAGTCGTAGCTTACCTGCAACTGGCCGTCGGTTTGGCTGATGCCGGTCACTCCGGCCTGCATCACGAACTTGATTCCGCGCTTCTCCATAGCCTTGCGCACGCGGCGCGATATGTCGGCGTCGTATGGCGGCAGGCACTCTTTCATGTATTCGACAACGGTTACTTCGCTGCCGAAACTTTTGAACACGGATGCGAACTCGAGTCCGATTACGCCTGCGCCGATGATGCAAAGCCGGTTGGGAACGGTGTCGGTGGCGAGCAGCGAGGTTGAGTCGAGCACGCCGGGCAGGCCGATGCCTTCAATGGGAAGTGTCTTCGGGCGCGAGCCTGTGGCGATGATTATGTTTTTTGCTGTATATTCCTCTCCGCCTACAGCTACGGTGTTAGTGCCCGTAAGCACTCCGTTGCCGCGTACAAGGGTGATGCCGGGCTGCGTCATCAGCATTTCAACGTCGTTGCGCAGCTTTTCTACAACGTCGCGCTTGCGCTCTGAAATCTTGGCGAAGTCTACCGGCACGTTTTCTCCGCACACTCTTTTGGCTGCTTCGATGGCTTCAGCGTCGTGGCAAAGTGCTTTCGTCGGGATGCACCCTTGGTTGAGGCAGGTGCCGCCGACATCGGCCTTTTCAATGATAGTTACGCTTAGTCCTTGGCGTGCGGCGTATGCCGCCGTGTGGTATCCGCCCGGGCCTGCGCCTATGATAATAAGGTCTGTTTGCATCGTTTTTGGGTTTTACGGTTTTGCGGTTATGGGGTTTTACGGTTGTAGGGTTATGCGGTTGTGTGGTTATTAGGTTTTGCGGTCGCATTTGTTAATCGATATTTCTATGCAATCTCATGTTTTGCAACCGTATAACCCAATAACCTCAAAACCGTATAACCTTAACCCCCCACAACCGTAAAACCGCAAATTAAAACTTCAATATCGGGTTTTTAGCCGCCAGAACGTCGTCAACGCGGCCTATCGGGGCGTTGTTCGGGGCGTTCTTCACGGTGTCAGGCTCTTCCTTTGCTTCCCTTGCAATCTCGCGCATCACGTCGATGAAGCCGTCGATGGTCTCTTTGCTTTCGTTTTCGGTCGGCTCAATCATCATTGACTCGTGGAAAAGCAGCGGGAAGTAAATCGTCGGAGCGTGGTAGCCGAAGTCCAACAGGCGCTTTGCCACGTCCATTGTCGTTACGCCGGTGCTCTTGTCATGCAGTCCGTCGAACACGAATTCGTGTTTGCACAGCCCCTTGATTGGCAGTTCGTACACGTTTTTCAGGCTTTCCTTTATGTAGTTGGCGTTGAGCGTTGCGAGCGGTCCTACCATCTTGAGGTTTTCCTTTCCGAGGGTCAGGATGTAGGCATACGCCTTCACGTCCACGCAGAAGTTGCCGAGGAATGCACCCACGCTGATGCTGCCTTCGCCGCCGGTCTCAACCTCGAATTTGTCGTTGCGTTTAATGACGCGCGGCTTTGGAAGGAACTGCTCCAGACCGGCTCTCACGCCAACGGGGCCGCTTCCGGGGCCACCTCCGCCGTGAGGGGTCGAGAAAGTCTTGTGAAGGTTTATGTGCATCACGTCAAACCCCATGTCGCCCGGCCTGCAAACGCCGAGCATGGGGTTGAGGTTCGCTCCGTCATAGTACATCAGCGCGCCGCAGTTGTGCACCATTTCGGCAATTTCAGGTATGCCCGGCTCGAACAGTCCGAGGGTGTTCGGGTTGGTCATCATCATCGCTGCGATGGTGTCATCAAGCAATTCACGCAGGTGTTCTATGTCAATGGTGCCGTCGGCGGTGCTTTTCACCTCAACGACTTCAAGTCCGCAGACTGCCGCCGAGGCCGGGTTTGTGCCGTGGGCGGAGTCGGGCACGATTACCTTCGTGCGCTTCATGTCGCCCCGGCTCTCGTGGTATGCGCGGATAACCATCAGTCCTGTAAGCTCGCCATGTGCTCCGGCAAACGGGTTTAGGGTGAATTCAGACAGGCCGGTGATGGCTGCAAGCGACTTTTGCAGGTTGTAGTAAACGGCCAATGCGCCCTGACACGTGTCGATGGGCTGCAACGGATGCGCTGCCGAAAACTCCTTTCTTGCGGCCATCTCCTCGTTGATGTAGGGATTGTATTTCATCGTGCAGCTGCCCAGGGGGTAGAAACCGTTGTCCACTCCGAAGTTGTTGCCGCTCATGTTTGTGTAGTGTCTTACAACGCTAAGCTCGTCGCATTCGGGCAGTTCGGCGTCTTCGGCACGCCTCATGGCTTCGGGCAGCTCATAGCTTCCGTATGTATTGGCAGGCAGGGAACAGGCTCTGCGCCCGTTGTGGGACAGCTCGAATATCAGTTTCCCGTATAACTTGTTGTTCATCTTCTTAAGGTTAAGGGTTTGTTGCCTTGCATTTCATCATTTACACAGTTCTACAAGACGGTCTATCTCGTCTTTTGTGCGCTTTTCGGTGACAGCGAACATGATTTCGTCTGTTGCCGTCTTGACGCCTCCGAGTATGCCGTTGGCCTCTAATTTTTGCCGCAAAGCGTCAACGTCGCCGTCGTATTTCACGCAGAATTCGTTGAAGAACGGACGGTCGAAAGACAAGCGGAAATGCCCTGTTTTCAGCAGTTCGTCACAGAGATAGTGTGCCCCTGCGTATGAGAGTTGCGCCGCTTCCTTGAGTCCTTGCTTGCCCATTACTGACATGTAAATGGTTACATACAGCGCCATAAGACTTTCGTTCGAGCAGATGTTGGATGTTGCCTTCTGACGCCGGATGTGCTGTTCGCGCGCCTGGAGCGTCAAAACGAACGCCCGGTTGCCGTTGCTGTCGCGCGTCTGGCCTACGATGCGTCCCGGCATCTTGCGCATCAGCTTCTCCGTACAGCACATATAGCCGAGCGAAGGGCCGCCAAACGACATCGGGATGCCCAGCGACTGGCCGTCGCCTACGGCTATGTCGGCTCCCCATTCGCCCGGAGTCTTCAGCAGGGCGAGGTCAGCGGCGACGGAGTTCATTATGAGCAGGGCTTTGTTTTCATGGCAGGCATCGGCCAGTCCGCTGTAATCTTCGATTATTCCGTAGCGGTTCGGCTGCTGCACTACTACTCCGGCAATGCCTCCTTCGCCAAGTCTGCGCTTCAGTTCGGTCAAGTCCGTGGCTCCGTTTTCTTGCTTTACGGTCTCTATCTTGACACCGTGGAAGTGGGCGTAAGTCTTGACTACGGCTACGGTTTTCGGGTCAACGGTGTCTGACACGAGAACAGTGTCGGCCTTTTTCGCAGCCGCTTTCGCCATCATCACTGCTTCGGCTGTGGCCGTTGTGCCGTCATACATCGAGGCGTTGGATATGTCCATGCCTGTAAGGCGCGTCATCATCGACTGGTATTCGAAGATGTATTGCAGCGTGCCTTGTGATATTTCAGCCTGGTAGGGAGTGTAACTTGTGAGGAATTCCGAGCGTTCCACGATGTAGGGAATCAACGACGGAGTGTAATGGTCGTAGACTCCGGCACCGGCGAAGCATACGAATTGCCTGTCGTTCCGGCACAATTCGTCGAAGAAACGCCTTACCTCAATTTCGCTCATGGCCGTCGGCAGGTCATAATCTCCCTTGAAACGTATCTGCTCCGGGATGTCTGCGAACAAGTCATCGAGCGTCTTCACACCCACACGGGACAGCATTTCGTTGATGTCTTCAGGTGTATGTGGAAAATACTTGAATGCCATTTTAAGGTTATGCGGTTATAGGGTTATGCGGTTTTGCGGTAATTTTACTTATTGCAGAACGCCTCGTAGGCTGCTGCATCCATGAGATTGTCAAGTTCGGAGGTGTCTGACAGTTCTACCTTGATTATCCAGTTTGCGTATGCGTCCTGGTTGAGCAGTTCAGGAGTGTCCTCCAGTTTGTCATTGACTTCCACCACTTTGCCGCTTATCGGGGAATTAAGGTCGCTGGCAGCCTTGACGCTTTCAACCGCACCGAACTCTTCTCCGGCCTCGATTTCGTCGTCAACTTCGGGCATGTCAACATAAACCACGTTGCCAAGGGCGTTCTGGGCATAGTCTGTTATGCCGATGTAGCCATAATTTCCGTCAACCTTAACGTACTCGTGTGACTCTGAATAGTAGAGTCCTTCAATAACTTTTGCCATGATGTTTTTTGTTTTTTAATTGTTATCTTGTAATTAATGGAGGGTATTCACGTAGTTAAAGGAGTTAAGGAAATTGCCTTTCGTTTCACTCGTTAAGGAGCTGAAGCCGCTACCTTTGCTGGTAGTATTCTCTTGTTCCTATTCTCCTTACTCCTTCTCTCCTTACTTCTTATTCCTTCCCTCCTTATTTTTTATAATGCTTTTCGTAAAATCTTTTCTTAACCACGATGCCGGGGAATGTCTTTTTGCGTATCTGTATGTCGAGCTTGGTGCCGAGTTTTGCGTATGCGGCATCAACCAATGCCATGCTGACACTTTTCCCCGTGGAGATTGACTGGTAGCCGGTGGTAACCATGCCTACCTCTTTCCCCTCGCTCAATACGGCGTATCCGTGGCGCGGAACGGCGTGTCCTTCAAGCTCTATGCCGACAACCTTGCGGATTACGCCGTTCGTTTTCTGTTCAACAATGACATCCTTGCCGATAAATTCAGGCTTGTCAAGCTTGCAGAACATGCTCAAACCGGCCATTACGGGGCTGATGTCGGCGCTAAGCTCGTTGCCGTACAGCGGCAGACCGGCCTCGAAGCGCAGTGTGTCGCGGCATCCGAGTCCGCACGGTTTGCACTTTCCGCTGCCGACGAGCTTGTCCCAATACATGCAGATTGTTTCCGCATCGGCGTAGATTTCAAAGCCGTCCTCACCGGTATAGCCTGTGCGGCTGACGATGATTTCTTGTCCGTCGGCCATTGTCAAGGTCTTGAATGTATAGAAAACAAGCTCCTTGCAGTTTATGCCAAGCACTTGTTCCATTACCGTTTCAGCTTCCGGCCCTTGTACGGCGAGCTGCGAGTAGCGCGGCGAAGCGTCCTCTATGCACACGTCGAAGCCGTCGGTGTTCTTGCGTATCCACTCCAAGTCCTTGTCGGTGTTGGCTGCGTTGATGACAAGGAAATACTTGTCTTCAGCCATCTTGTACACCAGGAGGTCGTCAACCGTACCGCCGTCAGGATAAAGCATCATGCCGTAAAGCACCTGCCCGGGATTAATGCGGCTAACGTCGTTTGTGAAAATATGGTTTACGTAGCGTTCTGCGTCGTTGCCGGTAACTACGGCTTCGCCCATGTGTGACACGTCGAACACGCCGCACTGCGTGCGCACGGCGTTATGCTCGTCGATGATTGACGAATACTGTATAGGCATGTCAAAACCGGCGAAGGGCTGCATCAGTGCGCCCAAGGCCACATGCTTGTCATAAAGACAGGTTCTTTTGTTTTCCATACATTATTTATTTAAGTTAAAAGTCAAGAATCAAGGGTGAAAAATCCATTTCTTTTAGCATCGGGATTGTTCGTTTTCCATTTGCCGCCTACCGTTTCAACTGTCGGCGAGCAGGTTCACGAGGTCGTCTTTCCGCAGGTTCATGATGATGTTGTCAACCCTTTCGGGCAGCGCCGCCGATATTGACTCACAGTCTGTGCCAACGCCTTCCAGGCCGTGCAGCATGGCGTCCACGTCGCCGGTGGCGAAGAAGTCGCCCGTAAGGCCGACGCTTTTTATCACGCCGCCTTTCGCTTCCACGGAGGCCTCGATGCATCCCACGCCGTCTATCCTGCGCCTTCTCACAATGGTGTGCATGGGGTCTTTGCCCTGTATGAATGCCTGTGAGAGGTACTCGTTGCGTTCAAGTTCTTCTATTTCGGCCACGTCGCCTGCGTTCAAGGCGTATTCTCCGTCGCACAGGCTGCGCATAATGCCGTCCTTAAGTCCGTCTACACCTATGTCGATATGGTCTTTCAGCAAAGTTATGCGCTGGCGGACGCTCTCCACGCCCTTGCTCTCAAGTTTGGCGTCAGGCGGCGTGATGGCGTGCAGCATGTTGTCCATGTCGGTGTCATATAGCATCGTACCGTGTACGATGCTGCGTCCGGGAAGGTGGTAAAAGGCGTTGCCTGACACCTTGCGGCCGTCCACCACGATGTCGTTGCGTCCCGTAGCGGCGGCTTTTACGCCGATTTTGCGCAGCATCAACACCATCATGTTAATGTAACGGTTGAACGTAAGGCCCACGTTGTCGCTGTCGGTAATGAATGAGAACATCACGTTGCCCATGTCGGCGTATATGCATCCGCCGCCGCTCTTGCGGCGGAACATGCCGATGTTGTTGTCCCGGCAGTACGCCGTGTTAACCTCGTTGGCCATGACTTGGTTGCGACCGAACACCACTGAAGGCTCAATCTGCCAACAAAACAAGTAGTCGCCGGCTGGCAACCGGCGTGCCACATGTTCTTCCATTGCTAAGTAAAACGACGCTCTGCGTGTCTTTTCTTCAGGCAAAATGACGTATTGCATACGTTTTTCAAGTTAATTCAAGGCAAACATGCCAAAAGGTCAGCGCTTCCTCATCCGAACTCTTGTTTGCGCATTACAAAGATAATGCAAATAGAGAGAAGTGCAAAATAAAAACGAGAGAAACGAGTTTTTATTTTCAATTCCGAGATGCAGCTTATTTTATCTAAAGATAATGCAAATCGAGAGAAGTGTAAAATAAAAACGAGAGAAACGAGATAATAAAATGAATATCCGCAAAACGGGTATTCATTTTTGGAGTTAAAGTAGTTAAAGAAGTTATCACTCCGCTTCGCTTCGTTAGGAGTTAAAGCCAAATGCCTTGTCGGTGGTTCTTTGCGAAGTTGTTGCAAAGGCTTCTTTTATTCCCGTAAAATCAGCGAATATGCACATAACGGCAGCGGCTGTTGCGGCCATTGGGAAAGTGCCTGAAAATCAATGGCTTTGC
Organism: uncultured Prevotella sp.; assembly: GCA_900554545.1. GTDB lineage: Bacteria > Bacteroidota > Bacteroidia > Bacteroidales > Bacteroidaceae > Prevotella. The sequence continues at coordinate 7,613 of USHW01000002.1, forward strand.
AAAAGGTGGCATATTGGCGCGCAAAAGGCCACCTTTTAGCGCGTAAAAGATGACCTTTTGCACGCTAAAAGATGACTTTTCGCAAAACGTATTGTAATTGGTGGTTTTATGGGCGGTAACCATGCACCCAGTTGTCGAGCATCCGGCGGCCGTCGGGAGTAAGCACGCTTTCGGGGTGGAACTGCACTCCGCGTATGTCGTAATCCTTGTGCCGCATGGCCATTATAAGCCCCTCGTCGCTTTCGGCGGTGACTTCAAGGCATGGCGGAAGCGTGGCGCGGTCAACCACCCAGCTGTGGTAGCGCCCCATGACGATGCGGCGCGGACAGCCTGCAAACATGGGTTCTGTGCCAAATTGCGTGCCTTCCGTTGCTATTCCGTGGAAAACTTTGTCAAGGCAGGTGAGCCGTGCGCCGAACACTTGCCCTATAGCCTGATGTCCGAGGCACACTCCGAGAATGGGCTTTACGCCCTTGTAACGCCTGATTACGTCCAAAAGCAGTCCGGCCTCGTCGGGTATGCCCGGACCGGGGCTTAGCACAATCCTGTCAAACGGCTCTATGTCGGGCAGGCTGAAACGGTCGTTCCTGAACACACTGACGCTCGCCCCCGTATCTTTAAGCATGTGTACAAGGTTGTACGTAAAGCTGTCATAATTGTCGATTACCGCTATTTTCATCGTCTTAAACTTTTTATTGGACATTAATCATATCTTCTCGGCCATCTCTACGGCGCGGCGCAGCGCGCCGAGTTTGTTGTTTACCTCCTGCAGTTCGCGCTCCTCGTCGCTGTCGGCCACTATTCCTCCGCCTGCCTGCATCCACAGCTCGCCGTTGCGGCTGACAAAGGTGCGTATGGTTATGGCCTGGTTCAGGTTGCCGTCAAGTCCTATGAAGCCTACGCATCCGCCGTAAGCGCCTCGGCAGTGGGGTTCAAGCTCGCTGATTATCTGCATCGCCCTGACCTTCGGCGCGCCGCTAAGCGTACCGGCCGGGAATGTGTCGATAAACGCCTTTACAGGGTCTGCGCCGTCGTTGAGCGTGCCTGCCACGCGGCTTACAAGGTGTATCACGTGGCTGTAATACTGCACGTCCTTGTACAGTTCTACGGCCACGTCATGGCAGTTTCGGCTCAGGTCGTTGCGCGCCAGGTCTACAAGCATCACGTGTTCGGCGTTCTCCTTCGGGTCGTTGAGCAGCGCCTCGGCATTTCTCCTGTCGGCCTCGGCGTCGCCTGTCCGCCGCATGGTGCCGGCTATCGGGTCGATGTACGCCCTGCGTCCGGTTATGCGGCAGTGGGTCTCCGGGCTGCTGCCAAGGAGGCGGAAGCCGCCGAAGTCGAAGTAAAACAGGTAGGGTGAGGGGTTGATGCTGCGCAGGGCGCGGTACACGGCGAAGTCGTCGCCCTCGTATTCCTGAATGAAACGGCGGGACAGCACTACCTGGAAAACGTCTCCGCGCAGGCAATGGGCTATGCCGCGGCGTATGTTCGCCTTGTGCTGCGCGTCGGTTATGGGCGACGTTATGCCGCCCGTCCTCCTGAACGGATATACGTTCAGGTTGCCACGGCTTAACCTGAGCATCAGCTGTTCGGTGTGCCCGGTCACGTCGTCGCCCGGCATTGCGAGTGTCGATACAGTCATGCGGTTGTCAAAATGGTCGAATGCTATCACGTCCCTGAACAGCATGTAGCAGATGTCGGGAGCGTCGTTCTTTTCCATGCCGCCGTCTTTCACGTCAATGTCCTCAAAATACCTCACGGCGTTGAACGCCGTATAGCCGTAAAGTCCGCAGCATCCAAGCGCGTCGCCGGTTATGTCGAGGCAGGCCATGAAGTCGTTGATGGCCGCGTCGCAGGTGTAACTGCCGCTTATCTCAGCCGTGCCCGATGTCCTGTCAGGGTAAAAGAACTCTACACGTCCGCGCCTTACCGACACGCTGGCGATGGGGTTCACGCAAACGAACGAACGGCTGTTGGCACGGTCGTGGTAGTCGGAACATTCCATGAGGACGCTCTGCGCCCCCATGTCGCGCAGCCTCATGTACACGCTTACGGGTGTGTACATGTCGGCAAGGGCTGTCTTTGTATGTACTGAATAACTGAATTTCCTTGTCATAATGATGTTTGTTGTTATTTGAACGGATAAGTGCCGGTGCCTGTCTTCACGCCTCGCAGCCGAAGCGCAGGTATGTCTCGATGTCTTTGTCGCCGCGTCCGCTTACGGTGAGCACCACCACGTCGTCGGCGTTGAACTTCACTTTGTTGAGCACAGCCACGGCGTGTGCACTCTCTATTGCCGGTATTATGCCTTCGAGCCGCGTCAGTTCGTAGCCTGCGCGCACTGCCTCGTCGTCGTTGATTGCCATCACTTGGCTACGCCCTTGCGCCACCATGTTGCAGTGCATGGGGCCTACGCCCGGATAGTCAAGACCTGCCGATATGGTAAACGCCTCCTCTATCTGGCCGTCTTCGGTCTGCATTACGAGCATCCGGGCACCGTGCAGTATTCCGGTGGTGCCGCAGTGCAGCGTCGCCGCGGTGCGGCCGCTGTGTATTCCGCAGCCTCCGGCCTCTGCGAGGATAATCCTCACGCGCTCGTTGTCGGCATAATGGTATATTGTTCCTGCCGCGTTGGAGCCTCCGCCGATGCATGCTATGAGGCAGTCGGGGTGGTCGCGCCCAGTCTTTTCAAGCAACTGCCACTTCAGTTCCTCCGATATTACGCTCTGCATCCTGGCCACAAGGTCGGGGTAGGGGTGAGGACCCATAGTTGAACCGACGGCGTAAAACGTGTCGGAAGGATGGCAACACCAGTAGCGTATGGCCTCCGAGCAGGCGTCGTTCAACGTCATGTTGCCTGTCGTTACCGGGCAGACTTCCGCCCCGAGCATGCGCATGCGCTCAACGTTTACGTGCTGACGCTCTATGTCCGTCTTGCCCATGAACACCTTGCAGTCCATTCCGAGCAGGGCGCAGGCAGTCGCTGTAGCCACTCCGTGCTGGCCAGCGCCGGTCTCGGCGATGACGTGCGTCTTGCCCATGTGCCGTGCGATGAGTGCCTGTCCGATGGCGTTGTTAATCTTATGTGCGCCGGTATGGTTAAGGTCTTCACGCTTCAGATACAGGCGGCAGCCGTATTTCTCGCTCATCCTCCGGGCGAAATACAGCGGCGAAGGCCGCCCAACGTAGTCCCTCAGCAGGCTGCGGAACTCCTGCTTGAAGCCGTCGCTCTCGATGATTGGCAGGTAAGCGTCCTGCAAGTCGTGCACACACTTGTGGAGAATCTCGGGTATATACGCGCCGCCGAACTCTCCGTAAAATCCTTTTCCGTCAACTGAATATGCCATATTTGTAACTGATAAACGTTCAACTTAATTCTTCCATAAGCCTGTCTAATGCCTTGCCAGGGTCTTTCTCCTCGTTAAGCAGGCTCACGAACTTGCTCCCTATTATCGTTCCAGCGGCATTCCGGCGTGCGCTTTCAAGCGTCTGGCGGTTTGATATGCCGAAACCTATCATGCGTGGATTGCGCAGGCGCATGCCGTTTACACGGTTGAAGTAGTCCAATTTGTCATTGTCAAACCTGCTTTGGGCACCCGTCACGCTGGCCGATGACACCATATATATGAAGCCGTCGGTATGCTCGTCGATGAAGCGTATGCGCTTTTCGTCCGTCTCCGGGGTAATCATCATTATCACGCGGATGTCGTAACGGTCGGCCACAGGCTTGATTTCGGTCAGATAGTCGTCAAAGGGCAGGTCGGGTATGATTGTCCCTGACACTCCGCATTCGGCGCAACTTTTGAAAAACTCCTCGTAACCGTAGTGCATGATGACGTTCAGATATCCCATGAGAACGAGCGGAATGTTCACCTTGCCCTTTATTCCGGCAAGCTGGGAAAACAGTTTTTTCAGCGTCATACCGTTACGCAGGGCGGCTGTTGCGGCAGCCTGTATCACCGGGCCGTCGGCCAACGGGTCGCTGAACGGTATGCCTACCTCCACCATGTCAACGCCTCTGCCGTCGAGTGTGGTTATCACTTCTGCCGTACTTTCAAGCGTAGGACAGCCTGCGCAGAAGTAAAGCGAAAACAGTTTGCGGCCTTTATCCGCGGCAAACAATGCGTTTATCTTGTTCATGTCCTTGTCGTTTTTAATTTTAACGTCATAATAAAACTCCTCAACTTTTCTCACATTCTCACCTATTCACTTTCTCACCTCCTCAATGAAGTGTGTCAACGCGGTAATGTCTTTTATTCCGGGAGATGTCTCAAAACGGCTGTTTAGGTCGATGCCAGCAAACTGCGGATGGTCGAAGCGCCGTATGTCAGCAGCGTCATCGGGGCTGATGCCACCGCCAATCAGGAACGGCAACGAGCCTGAATATGCCCGAAGCAGACTCCAGTCGAACCTTGTGCCGTTGCCACCGGCGGCCTTGCCCTTGGTGTCGAACAGCAGCATGTCCGCCGTTCCTGCATATTCCGCGCTGCCTTCCACGTCGGCACAGCACGCCACAGCAATCGCCTTGATTATCTTTATGCCGCGTCCACACTCTGCATTGACGGCCTCACGTATCTCTGTAAGGCGGTTTGTGTCCTCGTTGCCGTGCATCTGCACGCAGTCAAGTGCATACCGCTTTACGGCCGAAACGATGCTGTAGGTATCGGCATCGACAAACACTCCCACTTTAAGCGGCCTTTCCCTGCCGTTTAACTTCCGGTCAAAAGCAGTGCAAACGGCATCCATCCGTTCTGCCGACACATGCCGCCGGCTGCCCTCATAGAATATAAATCCAGTCATGTCAACGCCGAGTGCGGCTATGTCGAGCGCGTTCCAGGCATCCGTCAGGCCGCAAACCTTTATGGTGAGATGGTTTCTTTCATTACGTTTCTGCCGTCTTTTCACCTCGCCGATAAAGCGTTTCAGCTCGTCGCCCGGCCGTTCGTTTTTCATAAATGTCTCGCCAATGAGGAAGCCATTGAAGCTCGCTTGCCGCAGTTTTACTATTGTTTCGGGGTCAGAAATGCCGCTTTCGCTCACTTTGCATACGCCTTCAGGAAGTAGTGAAGCCAGCCTGAACGAGTTGTTTACGTCGGTAATGAACGTGCCGAGGTTGCGGTTGTTCACCCCGAGCATGTCAACCTGCAGTCCGGCATAGTCGAGTTCGCGTTCGCTGTGAAGTTCTAACAGAACTTCGAGGCCAAGCTCATGGGCGGCGTCTGTCAGTCTGCTGCATTCAGCCTTGCCGAGAACAGACGCTATAAGGAGCACGGCTGAAGCACCGCACAGGCGCGCCTGGAGTAACTGGTAACTGTCTATGACGAAGTTCTTGTACAGCACAGGGAGTGTGACTCCTGCTTTCCGTGCTTCTATTATATATTCGTCAGCGCCTCCAAAAAACTTCCCGTCGGTCAAGATACTTACCGCTGCGGCTCCTCCTTGCTGGTAAGCTATCGGTATTTCAGCGGCCAGTCCGCCCTCGTTAATCCAGCCCTTTGACGGCGAACGGCGTTTGAACTCGGCTATAATGCCCGTGTCCGACTGCATGAGCGCGGCCTTAAGCGAGGGCTGCGGTGTGTCGCCAAGCCGTTCAACGGCGGCGCGCAGTGTGCTTTCGGGCACTTCCTTTTTTATTCGTTCCACCTCGATGCGCTTGTTGGCAACTATTTCTTCAAGAATGTCTTTCATCTTTTTTGTTTTTAAGGAGAGAAGGAGTAAGGAGAGAAGGAGTAGAGAAGTAGAACCGCCTGTAAGGGTAATCTACTTTACTCCTTACTACTACTCTCCTTACTCCTTTCAATTTTTTACTTTTTCACCTTCTCACTTTTTCATGAGTTTATCTCCACAAACTTCCTGAATGCGGCCAGGGCGCGTCCGCTTTCAAGCGATTCACGGGCGGCGGCCAAGGCTTCTTCTATTGTCAGCGCCCCGTTGACAACCTGTATTCCGAATGCTGCGTTAGCCAGTACGGCGTTCTTCCTGTCGGCCAATGCCCTGTTTTCAAGTACGCTGTCGAATATTTCCTTGGCCTCGCCAACGGTGTTTCCGCCACAGAGGTTGGCCTGCGTGGCCGTGGAAAGTCCAAGGTCGGCAGGGCGGAACACCCTCTCGTAGCTGTTCGTCATCACCTTGAAGTCGCCCGTAAGGGATATTTCATCGTAACCGTCGAGGCTGTTTACTATGCCGAAATCAATCCCGAGCCTGCGGTAAACGCCGCCGTACAGGCGCATCTGATTGAGGTCTGCCACACCGAGCAGCTGGCACTCCGGGCGCGCCGGGTTGACGATGGGGCCGAGAAGGTTGAAGCATGTGGGAAACTGTAGAGCCTTGCGTATGTGCCCTACGTGCTTCATTGCCGACGCAAACAGCTGTGCGTGGAGGTAAACCACGCCGCAACTGTTGATTGAGCGGTTAAGTTTGTCGATGTCGTCGGTGAATTTCACGCCGTGGGCTTCGATTACATTCGACGCGCCGCTTGTTGATGTTGCGGCGTAGTTGCCGTGCTTGGCCACCTTGTAGCCTGCCCCGGCAATGACGAAACATGCGCAGGTGGATATGTTGAACGTGTTTTTGCGGTCGCCGCCGGTGCCCACCACGTCGATGTAGCGGCCGCAGTCGAGCTTGGCCGGCACGCCTGTTTCCAGCACACCGTCACGCAGTCCCAGCAGCTCGTCAACCGTTACGCCGCGCATCTGCATCGCCGTGAGCAGTGCCGTGACCTGCTCCTGCGGATAGTCGTCGCGCGTAATGCCGAACAATACGCCTTTTGCCTCCTCGCGCGTAAGGGTCTCATGGTTGAGCACCTTTTGCAATTCTTCCATTGATTTCATATAGTATTCTGTTTTTTTAAGTTCTTTTTGTTTGTCTGCTGCGGCCTTGCAGCCGTAGTGCTTTGCCGTCAGGCAAAAAATAAACCGGGTCTGCCGTAAGAACGACAGACCCGGTTGTATCTTTCAATCAATCACACGGCTGTGTAACTCACGACTTCTTCAATCTTGAGTTGCACCACCACCATGCGAAAAACATATTGTTCATAATCGTCAGTTTGATATTTTGTCTGCAAATATATGGCTTTTCTTTCAAACGGCAAACGTTTTTGATAAAAACTTTATCATTTAGTAATGATTTTGCTGAAAACCTTTGCTTTTATCGACGAATATGACTTGGCGGCATGCCGGTCGTTTGCAGCCGTTTTGCAAAAGGCGGTCTTTCGCATTCCAAAAGACCGTCAATTGCATGCTAAAAGGCCACCTTTTACCGTGTAAAAGGTGGCCTTTTGTAAGACAGTATGTAACGTCTTGATTATTAGATGTTTGCTTTTTACCCCGTCAGAGGATTTTCATCGCTATTGCGGCGCAGGCTTCCGCGTCGGCAAGTGCGTCGTGGTGGCGTGCCTGGTCATAGCTGCATGCGGCGGCGACGGTCTGCAGCTGATGGTTGGGCAGACGCTTGCCGAAAGCCTTTCGGGATGCGCGGCAGGTGCAGCGGAACGTGTAGTCGGGGTAGTCCATGCCGTAAACACGGAACACGGCCTTGAGGCATCCTTCGTCGAAGGGGCTGTTGTGGGCTACGAGGGTAAGTCCCTTGATAAGCGGCTCGATGTCGGCCCATACATCGGGAAACACCCTCGCTCCGTCAGTATCTTCATTTGTGAGTCCGTGTATGCGTGTATTGAAGCGGCTGTAATAATCGGGTTCGGGGCGTATCAGGCTGTAATACCTGTCTGTAATCTCGCCGTTGCGCACAATGATTACGCCTACGCTGCACACGCTCGACGGATATTGGTTGGCTGTCTCGAAGTCAATTGCCGCAAAGTTTTTCATTTGTTTTTTATTAAGTAGTAAGTAGGAAAGGAGTAAAGGAGTAAGTACAAATGCTTTGTTTTCTCACCTTCTCACTTTTTCACCTTCTCACCTTTAAACGCAGATTTCCCCGCTTCCGATGCACTTGTGGTGCTCCTCGTCGTAAACCGTGCAGAATTGCCCTGGCGCAACGCCCTGGATGAGGTCGTCAGAGTGTACTGCGAATGAGGCGTCACCCGTGCGTTCGAGCGTCGCGTGGTGAAATTCGGGGGTATGGCGGATTTTGAACGTCACGCTAATTGGTTCGGAACTGCCCCACGGGTCGCATGTAAGGAAATTGAAGCCGTGCATGTTGAGGTCCTTTTTATACGCCGTCATGGGTTCGTAACCCTTGCTTACGTAAAGGATGTTTGCCTCCATGTCCTTTTTCACCGCATACCAGGGGCCTCCGCCGAAGCCGAGGCCGTGGCGCTGTCCGATGGTGTGAAACCACAGTCCTTTGTGCTGTCCTATCTTGCGGCCGGTCTCAAGTTCGAGCACGTCGCCTGGCTTTTCGCCGAGGTAACGGCGAATATAATCGTTGTAATTGATTTTGCCGAGGAAGCAGATTCCTTGGCTGTCTTTGCGCTTTGCGTTGACAAGATGCTCGCGTTCGGCTATTGCGCGCACCTCCTCTTTCATCATTCCGCCTATCGGGAAGAGGGCTTTCTTCAGCTGCCAGCCGTGTATCTGGGCGAGGAAGTCTGTCTGGTCCTTCACCGGGTCGGGGCTTGTAGTGAGCCATTTCATGCCGTCGATGACTTCCGTCTGTGCGTAGTGTCCGGTCGCAATGAGGTCGTATTCGTGTCCGGCCTTTTCGTCGAACGCGCCGAACTTTATCAGCCGGTTGCACATCACGTCAGGGTTGGGTGTCAGTCCGGCGCGCACCTTGTCCATTGTGTACCGCGTAACGTTGTCCCAGTATTCCTTGTGGCAGTCGACAACGGTCAGCTTGCAGCCGTATTTCGCAGCCACGGCGGTAGCCATCTCGAGGTCTTCTTCGCTCGAACAGTCCCATTCCTCCGTTTCTTCCGGCCCTATCTTGATATAGAAACAGTCGGGATGCAGCCCCTGTCTTGCCAGCTCGTACACCACAACTGAACTGTCAACGCCGCCTGAAAGCAGCACGGCTATTCGCTTGTCGTTTAAATTTTCGTACATGTTCTTGAGTTGTTAAAGGAGTTAAGGGAGTTGGAGGGAGTAAGGAGTTAACGGAGTTAAAGAAGTTAAGGGAGTTAAAGACATTTGCCTTATTCCGTAAAGCATCGACTTGGTTCAAGAAGCAAAGCATTTGGCTTTAACTTCTCTAACTTCTTTAACTTCTCTAACTTCTTTAATTATTTGACTTCCGAATGTTTCAAACAGAAATTTTCAATGTCCCTTACGCCGTTGAGGAAAGCCTTGGCGTCCATCCTCTTTTTTCCGCTTAGCTGTATTTCGTCAAGCTGCAGCCAGCAGTTTGCCGTGGCGACAAGCAGCTTTCCGTTGAACACCATTATCGTTCCGGCATCCCTTCCGTTGCAAGGAATGGAGGTAAGTGTCGTCTTAAAGACTTTCAATACGGTGGTTTTTCCGTCATGACCGGTCATGTTTGTCCATGCGCCGGGATAGGGGGAGAGACCTCTTACGAAGTCGTGCACGCGCTTTGCCGTCGCGTTCCAGTCGATGAGGCATGTCTCCTTGAATATCTTTGGGGCGTTGTGCAGTTCCTGTCCCACGGGTATCATGTCCTCCTGCGGCAGCGAGTCAACGTGTCCGTCGCCCTCTATTATCTTGTCGATGGTCTTCAGCGCTATGCTTGCACCAAGCCTCATGAGGCCGTTGTAGACGTCTTCAACGTTGTATTCGTCCTTTATTTCAAACGGCTCTTGCATGATAATGCGTCCCGTGTCGATGTCGTGGTCGAGGAAAAAGGTCGTCACCCCGGTCTGCTTTTCGCCGTTGATTACAGCCCAGTTGATGGGTGCCGCGCCGCGGTATTGCGGCAGAAGGGCGGCGTGTACGTTGAATGTTCCGAAGCGGGGCATGGCCCATACTACCTCCGGCAGCATGCGGAAGGCCACCACTACTTGAAGGTCGGCATGGTAACTCTTAAGTTCTTCGACGAATGCCGGGTCTTTCATCTTCACCGGTTGCAGCACAGGCAGGCCTTGTTCTACGGCGTATTGCTTCACCGCCGACGGCTGAAGAGTGTCTTGATGGCGGCCTACGGGTTTGTCTGGTTGCGTCACTACGGCTACAACATTATATCCGCCTTCTACTAATGCGCGCAGAGTTTCTACTGCAAACTCCGGCGTTCCCATGAATGTTATCCTTAAATCTTTCTTTGTCATGTTGTTCTTTGTAGTTAAAGTAGTCAGAGATGGCAAAGTAAATTTATACCAATACCTTAATTTAATATATGTTGGTTCCTCACTTTCTCACCTTTTCACCTTCTCACCTTTCCACTTATTCTACCGTCACTGACTTTGCCAGGTTTCTCGGCTGGTCAACATTTAGCCCTTTCTCAACGGCTACGTGATAGGCAATTAGCTGCAATGGGATGACGGAGAGCAGCGGAGCAAGCGGTGCGAGGGTAGGAGGTACTTCCACTGTCGCTTCTGATATGCCGCTTACGGCCTTGTCTCCTTCGGTCACAACGGATATTATGCGGCCGTTGCGAGCCTTCACTTCCTCTATGTTGCTTAGTATTTTTTTGTATAGCTGGTGATGGGTTGCCACGAAAAGTACGGGCATGTCTTCGTCAATCAGCGCTATTGGGCCGTGCTTCATCTCCGCTGCCGGGTAACCTTCGGCGTGTATGTAGCTGATTTCCTTCAGTTTCAGTGCCCCTTCAAGAGCTACGGGATAGTTGAAGCCGCGCCCCATGTAAAGGGCGTTCTCGGCGTAAGTCAGTGCACGGGCAATCTCTTTTATCTCGTCGTCCTTTGCCAATACAGCCTTGATTTTGTCAGGAATGTTGGCGAGTTCGGCTATCGTTTCCTCGTATTCCTGTTGGGTAATGGTGCCTTTCTCGTGGGCGAGGGCGAGGGCGAAGAGCGTCAGAACGGTTACTTGTCCTGTGAAAGCCTTGGTCGATGCCACGCCGATTTCAGGGCCTACGTGGATGTATATGCCGGTGTCAGATGCGCGCGCAATGCTCGAACCGACAACGTTCACTATGCCGAAGCACAGCGCATTATTCTCTTTTGCCAGCTGGAATGCCGCCAGCGTGTCGGCGGTTTCGCCGCTCTGTGATATAGCTATTACGACGTCTCCCGGCAGTATGACGGGGTTGCGGTAGCGGAACTCCGAAGCGTATTCCACCTCTACCGGCACTTTCGCCCACTGTTCTATGAGCTGTTTGCCGATAAGTCCGGCGTGCCACGACGTGCCGCAGGCCACGATGATGAACCTCTGTGCGCTTACAAGTTCGTCGCGGTGCAGGTTGAGGGCGCTCAATACCACGCGTTTTTCTTTCAGCAGCAGGCGTCCGCGCATGCAGTCGGCTATGCAGCGGGGCTGGTCGTAGATTTCCTTCAGCATGAAGTGGTCGAAGCCGCCCTTTTCAAGCGACTCGAGGTCGATGTCAACCTCTTTCACGTCATGCGTTATTTCCTGGTTGTCGAGGTTTCTGATTTCAATTTTTTTGCCTGTTTTCAGCAGTGCCACTTCGTTGTCGTTGAGGTAAACCATCTGCTTGGTGTAGGCCACGATAGGCACCGCGTCAGACGCGATGAAGAACTCCTTGTTGTCCTCGCCCACGCCGATTACAACCGGGCTGCTCTTCCTTGCCACTACGATTTTGTCCGGGCAGTCATTGTCTATCACGGCTATGGCGTATGCTCCGACGACTCGCCGCAGAGCCATCACTACCGCGCCTTCAAGGTCTTTGCCGTATTCGTGCTGCATAAATTCTATGAGTTGCACCAATACTTCCGTGTCGGTGGAACTTTTGAATGTGTAGCCTTTGCCTTTAAGATATTCCTTTAGGCTTGCGTAGTTCTCGATAATGCCGTTGTGTACGAGTGCCAGTCGTCCGCTCTGCGACACGTGCGGATGTGCGTTTACGGCTGAAGGTTCGCCGTGGGTTGCCCACCGTGTGTGCGCTATTCCTATGCAGCCGGACGTGTCTCTTTGTTCGGCTATGGCTTCAAGGTTGCTCACCTTGCCTTTTTCTTTATACACATTAAGCTGCCCTTCGGGGTTGATTAAGGCTACTCCGGCAGAGTCATAGCCGCGGTATTCCAATCGTTTTAGTCCGTTGATAAGTATCGGATAGGCTTCTCTTGAGCCTATATATCCAACTATTCCACACATAAATTCCGTATATTTGGCGGCAAAGATAATGCAAACCGAGCGCAATGCAAAATAAAAAGGCGTGAAACGACATTTTATTTTCATTGCCGAGGTGCCGCTTATCTTATTCAAAGATGGTAATTAAAAATGAAAATTGGAGCACCGTTGTTGTCTTATTGCCAAGTGCCTGTAAATCAGAGGCTTTGTGAAAGGCCGTATTTCGCATTGCAAAAGGTGGCCTTTTGGAGTGTAAAAGATGGCCTTTCGGAAGGTGAAATGTGCCCTTTTGCAGAATAGCCGGTAAACAGTGAAGTCCGCGATGCCGGCTTGCAGCGTCGCGGACTTCCGTCGGTTATTTAATTAGAGAGAGTATTGTGTTATCTCTTGAGGCTCGACAGGGCAAGGTCTAAGAGACCTCTTATGTAGTTGTCAGACTCCATTTTCTGCATTTCCTTCAAGCTGTTGGTGCAGAGCTGGCGTTCATCGCTGTTGAGAAGTTTGCCGTTCGAGCGGCACAGCTCCTGTATTTTGCTAACCAATACCGCCCTTATATCGGTTTGGTGATGGCTGAGCGATTTCATGAATGTTGACCTAAGACTGCCGAAACGCCTGAGGAAGTCGGTGCTTGTCTTTATCTCGTTGCTCTCCAATGTGTCGCCGTTCATTACCACGTATGTGCCGTTTCCAAGTTCGCTTAGCTTGTCGAGGTCTTTCAGCTTGTCAAGTTCCTTCAGTTGTTCAAGGCCGCTAAGGTCGAGATTTCCAAGCGACGACAGGTCGCCGTAGTAAGTGCTTCTTCTCACTTTCTGTGGGTTCAGGCCATAGATAATGCTGATTGAACCGCAGAGCTTGTTGTCCTTCTTGTACTCACTCCACACTATTCCGTAGCAGTAACGCCGCAGACTGTCCTGCCGGTCTTGCACGAGCATTACGCGGTAGTTCCTCTCCTTGTGTGCGCCGAACTCCATGGTCTTGTCAAGTTTCTGCCCGTAGGCTATTGTGACGAAGGTCTCGTCGTTTATCCCTGCGTCCCTGCTGTAAACGTTGTAGGCAGTGTTCTTGTCCTTGTTGAAAGCGGAGATTATAGGGGCGAATGCCTTTTTCTTGTTCATCGGCAGTTCGAATACATATTGGTCGCAGAAGGATGAAACCTTGTTTTCCGGGCCGCTGTTCTCCATGAAGTTGCTTGTGTGTATGTATTCTACAAGGTCTTTGTTGCCTACAAAGTTCTCGATGGCTTTTTTCAGGTTTTCCTGTGCGCTCATTGCAGCCGGCATTGAGGTGCAGAGCAGCGTCGTGATTAACAGTCTTATTGCTTTCATATCTGTCCTGTTTTTAATAATATTCTTCTTCAACGTCGTAATTTTCAAGGGCGGTAAGGTATATTTCTATTCCTGCCTCCATGCGTCTGTAGTCATTGTAAATGTCGTTCAGTATTTCCTCCTGCCGTTTTTCGGCTTCCTTTATCTTCTCTTCGGCTATCATTTCGGCTTCCTTGCTTATGGTGTCTTGTGCCGCTTCGGCTATGTAGACCTTTGGAGGCATAGGCTTGTACATGTCCCTTCTCACGCTGCGGCGGCGTTTCTTTCTCTTAGGTGTGCTTACCGTTGCGGTGTCGGCGGTCAGCGTGTCGGCCGCAGGTTGTGGTTTGGGACTTGCCGGAAGGCTTGGGGTTGGCGTACTATCGGCCAATTGTTGTTGCTCTGCTTTTGGCCATGTAAGGACAAGCAGCAGTGCGATGGCCGCGGCTGCGGCGGTGAACAGGTAGCGCAGTTTGTGTGAAATGCGGGGCTTGTCTTGCGTCCTTGTTCCCTCGTTGACTTGTCCCCTCGTTGACTTGTCCCCTCGTAGACTTGTCTCCTCGTCCTCTTGTTGACTTCCAAGAGGCATCCCTTGGTCGAACCACGCAAACATTTCCTTGTACGGCTGCAGGTCTTCGCCCACGTCGTGCGTGCGTAGATATTCCGCTATCCGGTCTTCTTCTTCAATAGAAGTCTGTCCGGCCATGAAGCGTTTGATGAGTGTATGTATGTCCTTTTCCATATTATTGCCTTGTCCTTCTTCTTATATCGTTAAGCATTTTAGCCCTTGCGCGTGCCAGCATGGTTGATACCGACGACTTCTCAACGCCAACTATGCGCGCTATTTCGTCGTGGCTTTTGCGCTCAATCTGCCTCAGGTGCAGTATCTGGTACTCCTTCGAGGGCAGCGCGGCCAGTCGTCCGGCCAGCCATGCCATGTTTTCTTTGTCCTCAATTTCCTTTTCTGGACTTGCCGTCCGCTCGTCCATTATGCTTCGGCTTGTGTCCAACGGAACGGTGTGTTGTCGCCTGTGGCTGTCTATTGTGCGGTTGTGCGCTATGCACGATGCCAGTTTTTCGGCGTGCGTAGGGTCGCTGATTTCGGCACGCAGAGTCCACAGCTTCAGCATCGTTTCCTGTGCGATGTCCTCCGCTTCGTCGCCGTCCGCCGAGAAGGCTATGGCTGTGGCAACGGCTTTTTGCCTTATGCGTGCGGCTATATGTTCAAACTCTGCCTGTTCCATAATCAGCTTTCTGTACTATAAACGGATAAAGGTCGTGAAACCAAACACGTTTTAACTTGTTTTAAGATAAAACATTCCACATTTTGTTTTTTGGTTTATTTGCGCTATATTTGCGGCCATAATAAGTGGATATTGCATGTTGTTAAAGCGTGATTTGATATTTGAAGTGTTGCGTTTCGGCATCGTTGGCGTTGTGGCTACGGCCTTGCATTACGGTGTTTACTGGCTTCTGCATGGCGTGATGAACGTCAGCGTGGCCTATACCATCGGCTATGTTGTCAGCTTTGTGGCCAACTATTTGCTGTCGGCGCGCTTCACTTTCCGTAAGAAACGCTCTGTGAAGAACGGCATAGGCTTCGCCTTTGCCCATGCGTTCAACTACCTTCTGCAAATCACTTTGCTAAATCTTTTCATCTGGTTGGGCGTAAGTGCCGTGCTGGCTCCTGTGCCGGTGTATTGCGTCGCCATACCAACCAACTTCCTCATCGTGAGGTTTGTGTTTCGGAAGTTTGGCTGATTGTCCAGCCGCCTGCGGCTTGCCGTTATTGCATAAAGACGCAATTGTGCGACATAACATTACAAAACGTCATTTGGAAAATGTCCGGCGGAACTGCGGAAATAGAAAAAACGCGGTTCCGCCAGTTGTCCTTTTTGTAACCGAATGTGGCTTGTTTTGCTGTAAAACATGGCGGATTGGTGCCTGAAAGCATGCTTTTTGCATTGTCAAAGGATATGTTTTGCGTTCATAAAGGCGGCTTTTGACATCCTAAAAGACGGTCAATGAGAACGCAAAAGGTCACCTTTTACGTTGTAAATAGCCGAAAATGATGCACACATTGTAGGCATTCGGTGTAACAGCTTGTCAGTTAACGATTTGCCGTTGCACACGTTTCCTTGCGTTATTTACAGCCAAATGTTTTTTGTTTTGAAATAAGCCGATGTCATGACGTCAACCGAAATCAATATGTAAGCATTTGGTGTGTTTCGCTGTCAATGTAACATTATGGTGACATTGAAAAATAATTATCCGTAAAATGGTTTGAAAGCTCCGTGATTTTGTTACAGACTCTTATTTGATTATGCAATATCTTTGCATCTGAAAACCATTAGGCACAATGAAAAACAATATGAAAATAAACCGCAGGGACTTCATTAAAAGTTCTGTCTTGGCCGGACTGCCGCAGGCGGACATCGACCTGCTTGTACGCCGCAACCCGGCACGGCTCTTGGGGATTGACTGACAGGGATTGGAAGCATAACAAAAACAAAGCAAACGCACAATGGACAGACGTGATTTCATAAAAAGAGGGCTTATGGCCGCAGCCCTCGGAACGGTTGCCGGGCCGCGTGCCGTGGCGCATGAGGCCGGAAAACAGGCCGTAAAGGCCGACGAGGCGTCGGGCATATTGAACTATAACCCACAGATGCAGTACCGCCCCATGGGGCGCACCGGCGTAAAAGTGTCGGCTCTCGGGTTTGGCATGCTGCGCCTGCCGATGAAAAACGGACACGTGGATTTCGACCAGACTACGCCTATGGTACACCGTGCCATCGAGGGCGGAGTGAACTATATCGACACAGGGCGTGTGTACATGGGCGGCGAGAGCGAGCAGGCCATGGGCAAGGCGTTGGCCGGAGGCTGGCGCGACCGTGTGTATGTAACGTCGAAGATGCCGTGGTGGGAGATGCAGAGCGCCGACGACTTCGAGAAGTTCTTTGACCAGTCGCGCCGTGCCATCGGCACTGACGTCATCGACTTTTACCACATCCACATGATAATGCACCGCGCATGGAAGGACTATGTGCTGCCTTACAAGCTCATAGAAAAGATGGAACGCCTCAAGGCGCAGGGCAAGATACGCTTCATGGGCTTCTCGTTCCACGACAGTTTGCAGTTATTTAAAAAGGTGGTTGAGTACACTCCGGCGTGGGACTTTTGCCTGATACAGCACAATTACCTTGACTATGAATACGAGGCTGGCGTGTTAGGGCCT
Source organism: uncultured Prevotella sp. (assembly GCA_900554545.1). GTDB lineage: Bacteria > Bacteroidota > Bacteroidia > Bacteroidales > Bacteroidaceae > Prevotella. The sequence continues at coordinate 24,271 of USHW01000002.1, forward strand.
AAGTATGCGGCGGCAAACGGCATGGGACTGGCCGTGATGAAACCTGTGCGCACTGGCTTTTTAGCTCACTTGCCGCAGACGATGAAGGATGCCTTGGCGTCAACCGGCGTGCATAAGGCCGACGCTGAATGGGCGTTGGACTACCTTTGGGATATTCCCGAGGTAAGCGTCGCCGTCAGTGGAATGGGCAGCATGGCCGACGTAGAGCAGAACCTGAAGTACGCTTACAAGGCAAAACCTAACATGCTGACGCCTGCCGAGCGCGAAGCCATAGGCAACGCCATCTACGCTTACCGCCATGCGCCGGGGCATATAGACTGTACAGGCTGCTACCAGTGCATACCGTGTCCGCACAACGTGGCCATCGGCTACATCTTTGCATACGTTTATAACAACTATCTGCTTCACCGCGACATGAAGAGGGCGATGGCCGACTATACCGTTTCCATGTCGCCGGTGCAGAGAGGCGACCCTGCCTCGTCATGTGTGGGCTGCGGTGAGTGCCTTGCCAAGTGTCCACAGCACCTCGACATACCGAACTTGCTGGCGCGTGTAAAGGAAACTATGGGCAAATGACAAGGCTGTCAGGTGTACAAACATTTTACAGACAACATATATAAAGTCATGGAAAAGAATAATAATTGTCGCAAGGGCTTCGCCCGGATATTTAGTCCGGGGCTGCTGCTTGGCGCATTAATGGTGTTGACATCTGCTACAACGGCGTGCGCAGGCAATGCCGGTACGGCAACGGAAAAACAAGAACATAAAACAGAAAAAGTTATGAAAACGGACAAGATGAAACTTTACATCGGCGGAAAGACATTCACCGCCACAATGGAAGACAACGTTTCGGCGCGGGCTTTGCTCGAACTGCTTGCCGAAGGCGACGTGACAATCGAGATGGAAGACTACGCGAACATGGAGAAAGTAGGCCCTATAGGGACAGAACTGCCGCGTACCGACAGGCAGACAACAACTTCGGCAGGCGACATAATCCTGTATCAGGGCAAGTTTTTGGTGATATATTATGACACAAACTCATGGAACTTCACGCGCCTTGGCAAGGTTGACGGCGTGTCGCAGGCCGAACTTAAGGCTGCGCTTGGCCGTGACGGAGTTACCGTAAGGCTGTCGCTGAAGTAGGGCGGAGACCGATGCGGCAACTCCTGTGGAGCGTAAAAACATTGCAGTTATGAATCGACGCGAGTTTATAAAAAAATCGGTTCTCGCCACGGTGGGCGGCGTTGTGCTTGGCGGAGGCATCGTGAGAGCCGTAAGCGGTATTGATGATGACAAGACAAAAAACGGAAAGAAGATGAAAATAGTTGTATTGACAGGCAGTCCGAGGCGTAACGGCAATTCGGCATATTTGGCCGAACAGTTTATCAAGGGTGCCGAAGAGCAGGGACACGAGGTGTTCCGCTTTGATTGCGCGATGCGCGAAGTAGGACCGTGCCGTGCCTGCAACAGGTGCGGAATGGACGGGCCGTGCGTGTTGAAAGACGATTTCGATGTGCTGCGTCCGCATTTGATTGATGCAGACATGGTGGTGTTTGCCACGCCTATGTATTATTTCGGTGTGTCGGCACAGATGAAACGTGTGATAGACCGATTCTATGCAATAAACGGAAAGATAAAGGGAAGCGCGAAAAAGGCCGCCTTCCTGATGACGTATGCCGACACGGCGGAGAAGGAAGCGCAGCCTATGCTGATGCATTACCATACGCTTATGGACTATCTCGGATGGACAAGCGTTGGCGAGGTAGTGGCTTCAGGCGTGTGGACGGCAGGCTCTGTGAGGGACACCGTTTATGCCGGGCAGGCTTACAGGTTGGGTAAAAGCTTGTAAATCAAGATAGTAGATGAAATGAAACGTAATTTATTGATGTTGTTTTTTGCTTTTGTGACTGTATTATTGTCGCAGGCTCAAGGTGAAGAAAATGTAAAAATAGGAACAGATATGGATAGAATAGAACTTTGCAAGCAAAACTACACCCGGCTTTTCGGTGGAGAAGCCCTTACAGGGAATGGAACAGACCCGGAAATGATGGATATTTTGCAGAAGTTCATCTTCGGCGAGGTGTTTTCCGTTGGCGAGCTTACTGTCAAGCAACGTGAGCTGATAACTTGTGTTACACTTGCAGCAATGCAGACTCTTCCGCAGCTAAAGGCTCATTCAAACGCCGCGCTCAATGTGGGCGTCACGCCTGTGGAGCTTCGTGAGGCGATGTATCTTACCGCGCCGTTCATAGGTTTCCCGAAGATGCTTAATGCCGTGGGGACGGTAAACGAAGTGTTTAAGGAACGCGGAGTGGCGTTGCCCTTGGAAAGCGAAGGACGTGTAACCGAAAGCAACAGGCATGAAAAGGGAGCGGAGATACAGGATTGCCTGTATCCGGGAGGCATCAGCGCGGTTATGAATGGAATGCCCGGTGACATGGGATGGACGTGGAACGCTTCCTTACGGCATATTGTTTTGGTGACATTTACACTCGTGGCGGTTTGGATGTGAAGACACGCGAGATGCTGGCTTATTGCATCCTTGTGGCCATTGGAGCTGACAGCCAGCTGCAATCGCATTATCATGGCGGATTGAAGGCTGGAAATACACCGGAGATAATAGCTGCGGCTGTGATACAATGTTTGCCCTATGTCGGTTTCCCAGCGGCAATCAAGGCGTTGAAAATAATAAAGGACGAATACGGAAAATAGCCAGATGGTTGTTTCGTATTATCTAATTTGACATTGCGGTAAAAAGTTGTTGGCACATTACAGGCTAAAGCCCTGTTTGTGTGTTCAGGATAAAGGCCATGCTTCCATCTTTATTGGAGGCATGGCCTGTGTTTTTCAAATATATGACAGGCGGTTCAGTATATCCTGAACTGACCCGAGACGTGCAGCATTGACAGTGTGTAAACCATGCCGCTGAAGTAGCGGAGCGGCCCGGTGGGCGGCTTGGTTTCCCACAGTCGTTTTACGTATTCCTTGGCCAAGGCCTTGTCTTCCAGGCAGAATGCACCTACGGCGTTGGCTCCGGCCATTCCTTCGGTATAGCCGCCGGTAGGCTCTGTGCCGTCAAGGTTGAACTGCCCGTGTGTGAAACCGTCCTCTTTGAAGAATTTGAGCAGCCGTGTCATCATGTCAGTCTGCCGGGCCTTGTCCTTGCCGAACCAGTTGTAGTCCATGCCTATGTTCATTGCGCACCTTGTGGCGTCATATTGGTAGCGTTTTGCGTCATAGTCGGTTTTCCATTTTGGCTGGAGCGGCGAGCCGTCGAAGGCGGAGTAGTCGGGAAAAAGGCCGGTGACAGGGTGCGACGAGTTCCACAGCAGCTGGCGCGAGGCGTCGGGCGTTTGCTTCCAGAAGTCCTTGTTTGTATCAGTCCACTCTGCCCACAGTTCAAGGAATGCCGGCAACTGGTAAGACGGGTCTGTAAACCACCACGATTTTTCGTCGGGCACGAAGCTTACAAGCTTTGAATTGGCGTCGAACATGTTGAAAATGCCGTTAGAGCCGTCTTTTGACATGACGTTTTTCAGTATCTGCTGCGCCTCGCGCCCGTAATTGAACGCTCCGTCGTCTCCCCAGCGGTGTGACGCGAAGAACAGTGAGGTGATGAAATAAATTTCGCCGTCGGTAGCGCAGCTCGGTTCGCCGCCTATTTTGCTGCCGTCGGGATAGCACTGCCACGCGAAATAGCCTTTCCACTTGCCTGAAGTGTAAAGCATGTGCTGCTTTGTCCATCTCCAAATCTTGTCGAACTCGGCGCGTTTGTCCAGCTGCACGCATATCATCATGCCGTATGACATGCCTTCAGTCCTTACGTCCTTGTTGCCGGTGTCGTAAATGTATGCCGTGCTGTCAGTGTCTTCAAAGTAAACTTTAGTATCCTTGCCAACGAAGAAATGCTCCCATACCTGCATAATCCTCTTGTCGGTCTCGGCTTGGGTTATGCCGAGAAACTCGTTGAAAAGGTTTCTGTATTTCCCCGTGTAAAATGCTCCGCCGGTGTCGCCCTGCGCGGAGTTTTCCGCATTGTGTGCAGCCTTGCATGGTGCCGTGCTGAATGCGAGCATGCAACATAGTGCCAGTAAAATGCCTGAATGCTTCATCATTGTGATTTTTGGGTTCTTTAGTTTTGATTAATTTTTATGCAAAGATAGTGTTTTTGCAATTATTACAGGTTTGCAGTGATGGTGTTTGCCGCACAATGCGACAATCAGACATGTTTTTAAGACAAATTATAAAGCAAGTGCATGATTGCTGTGAAGAAAATAAAAAAGGAATTATCGGGAGTCAGACGCCTTGCTCCGGAGTTGAGGGAGTTGACGGACGAATGTTTGACTGCTGTTTGTCAAGCCGTTGTGCGTCGTCTCCATACGGCCGTGAGGCTCCTGTTAACTTCCGACAATTCCTTTCATTCCATACCGTGCAAGGTATGGAATGAAAGTCAAGCGGTTATCTCTGCCACCAGCGTTTCTTTTTGGGCATGTTGTCATAGGACGCATTTCCAAGGCGTTCCATCATGATGTCGTAATATGACTTGTGTTCTTTTATCATGATGTATATTGTCCCCCAGTCGGGCAGTCCGCCTATGTTGCGGTCGTCGATGAACATGTCCACCTTCAGTTTGCGTGAGAAATGGTTGTTGTTTTCGATGCCCCGTTCTTCCGGGTAGTCGCGGTTGACGGCGTAAAACTCTACGCCACGCTCCCTGCACCAGTTGACAGCGTCGTCCAACAGCTTTCCTTCACGTACAGACCAAAGTATCAGTTTATGCCTGTCGGCAATCAGCATTTTCAGCGTATCGGTGGCGAACGGGATTTCCTTGCCAATCTCCGGGTACATGTGCTCAACTATCGTGCCGTCAAAGTCTACTGCTATAGTCATGATACTGATTGTGTGTGATGTTATTTCTTGATTGAATTGTCGTTTTTATTTCCGTAATGGCTGTTGGCATATTCGCCGTAACTGCCGTAATGCCCGTAGCTGCTGCCCTTGCCGTAACGGCCGTATTTGCCGTATTTGCCGTAGCCGTAATAATAGCCGTATTTCTTTTCGGACAAGTCTATACCGTTGATGGCTATGCACATATTAGGCAGCTTGTTTTCTTCGGCAAGGCCGTTGATGATGTTGAAACATGCTTTCGGTGTATAGTCGGCGCGGCATATATATATGGAAATGTCGGCAAGCTTGCCTATTTGCAGCGTGTCTGTGACAAGTCCTACTGGCGCAGTGTCAATCAGCACGTAGTCGTAATGCTGCTTGAGTTGTGTAATCACTTGTTCCAGGGTCGGGCGTGAAACGAGTTCGGCCGGGTTGGGCGGTACGGGGCCGGCCATGAGCAGGTCGAGCTTGTCGTTTATTTCAGAAGGTACAATCTGCCTTTCCACGTCGTTCCATTGCGGGTCGGCCATGGTAAGCAGGTTGGTGATGCCACTCGTGTAATTGTTGATGCGGAACAGTTCGGCAAGCCTCGGCTTGCGGATGTCAAGGCCGATGAGCAGGACTTTCTTGCCGAGCAGGGCGAAACTTACCGCCAGGTTGGCGGCGGTGAAAGTCTTTCCCTCGCCTGACGTTGAGGACGTGAACAGTATGACGTTCTGCCCCGGCTTCAGCATGAACTGTATGTTTGTGCGCATCGAGCGGAATATTTCTTCCATCTGGTTGTTCTGGTTCTCGTGCACAACGATGTCGGCCCTCGTTTTCGCCGTATCGCTTGCCACGACAATGTCGGCAATGATGGGCAGTTGTGTTAGGCTTGCAACATCTTCGTGTCCTTCAATCTTGTAGCGGAAGAAGCTGATGATATAAAGGATGCCTGACGGAATGGCGATGCCTATTACCAATGCCGCCAGCAGTATGATGCTGCCCTTGGGGCTTATCTTCTTGTTGAATTGCGGCTTTTCAATTAATTTTCCCTTGTCAGCCGTTGCAGCGAGTGATATGGAGTTTTCTTCGCGTTTTTGCAGCAGCATGAGGTAAAGTCCTGACCTTACTTCTTGCTGCCTTCCTATTTGCGTGAGGATGCGCTCCTGTTCGGGGGCCTTTGTCACTTGGGTGTTGTAAAGCCCGAGCTGCTCGCTGATGGCGTTTCTTTGTATGACGAGACCTTTGCGGGCTTGTTCCAGCGCTTGCTGTATGCTTGCCTGCATGTCGTCAAGCTGCGATGTAAGCTCTATTACGACAGGACTGCTTTCGGACGCTGTCCGCAGGAGACGGTTGCGTTCAAGCGCTATTTTGTTGTATTCGTTGATTAATGAAGTGGAAGCTTCGTCTTGCAAACCGATGTTTGACGGGAGTACCTGGTGTTTGTTGCCCGGACGGTTTGCGAAATTGATGAGACTGCCGATGAGAGCTATTTGCGTGTTCGCCTCATTGAGTTTCTGGCTGTAAGTGGATGTGTTTTCAGACGTCGTCATGGCGTTGAGCTGAAGTTCCATGAGGTTGTTGCGCTTCTTGTAGCTCTCCATGGCACCGTCAGTGGAACTAAGTTCCGCATCTATTTTTACGAGACGGTCGTTGATGAAAGCCTCGGTTCTTACGGCTATTTCGTTCTTGTCTTCGTTAGCCTGGCGGTTGTAGCATATTACCAGCTGGTTCAGGTAGTCGATGCTCCGTATTATGTCTTGGTCTTCCAGGCTTAGGTTGAATACGGCGGAAGTCTTAGATGTTTGTTCGACGCTGAGTTTGTTCACATATTCATGTGCCTTTTTGATCGGTGAAATCAAGTAAGCGTATTGTGTCTCACCGTCTTCAAGCGTATAATTCCCGTTTTTTGTCAGAGTGAGTGTACCGGCTTGCGTCCGTATTACGGCCGGAAGGCTGGTTATGGTCTTTTCAATCTCGTAAGGCCCGTCAAAGCTTATTTCGTTTTCAGATACATAATACTCACCCTTTACAATGTAGGAATTGTTCTCGCGTCTGATTTTAAGTTCAAGCGGAACATAGAGCTTGTCAATGTGGGCGGAATCCATTTCCACATTGATTGGCTGAATTTTATAGACAAGCTGTTTTTTAACGTTCCCTTTTATATAATAGCTCGCATAAAGTTTCAGGTCGCGTACGGCTTGCTCCGCAATGGTAGTAGAAGTAAGGATTTCCTGCTCGTTTTCAGTCCCGTAGTTGCTGCTTATGAAACCTAAGTTGGATATGCTTTCCAAGGCTTGTAACGAGCTTCCACCACGCCGGCTGTCATCGTTGTTGTCTTTGATGAGGAGTTTGGCCGATGTGTTGTATACGGGTGTAGTATAACGCAGGTATAGAAATCCGATACCGACGCATATTATTATTGATAAGAGAAACCATTTCCAATTCAATATGAATGCAGCGAAAATGGTCTGAAAGTTGAAAGACGATTGTTCTTCGGCTGTTTCTTGTATTTTGGGTTTGTTGTTAAATTCGTTCATCTATTTTATTTTTTGTCTTGATAAATTGTATTTGACGATAATTGCTACCTTTGTTCAATCAGGCTCATGAGATATTTGCCATAATCGTTTTTCAACATTGGTTGTGCCGCCTCTTTCAGCTTTTCGGCGTCAATCCAATTCTGTTTGAATGCAATTTCTTCAAGGCAGGCAATTTTCAGCCCTTGGCGCTTTTCTATGACTTCTATGAAAGTAGATGCTTCGCTGAGGCTGTCGTGTGTTCCCGTGTCAAGCCATGCAAAGCCACGTTGCAGCGTCTCAACCTTCAGGGCGTGTCTTTTCAGATATTCTTGATTGACAGACGTAATTTCAAGTTCACCACGCTTGCTGGGCTTTATGTTTTTAGCTATGCTCACCACGCTGTTGGGGTAAAAATAAAGGCCTACTACGGCATAGTTGCTTTTGGGGTGTTCCGGCTTTTCTTCTATGCTTAGGCAGTTGCCCTGCGCGTCAAATTCAGCCACGCCGTAACGTTCCGGGTCGTTCACGTAATATCCGAAAACTGTGGCTTTGTTTTCTTGTTCGGCCGTTTTGACACAATTCCCCAATATGCCTGAAAATCCAGCACCGTGGAATATGTTGTCTCCAAGAACAAGGCAGACGCTGTCTTTCCCGATGAACTCTTCTCCGATGATGAATGCTTGCGCCAAACCGTCAGGTGACGGCTGCTCGGCATATTCGAAGTTTACGCCAAGGCTTGAACCGTCTCCCAGCAGGCGTTTGAAGCCGGGCAGGTCGTATGGTGTGGATATGATTAGGATGTCCCTAATCCCCGCAAGCATCAGGACCGATATCGGGTAATAAATCATAGGTTTGTCGAAAATTGGTATGAGCTGTTTACTGATACCTTTGGTGATTGGGTACAACCGGGTACCAGAACCACCTGCAAGTACAATTCCTTTCATGATTTATGTATTTTGTTATGAGATTGAAAAATTGATGATTAGAGTAAATCTTGCTTGGCTTTTTGTGCTTGTATGTTATCTATGATGTATGAATTTTATAATGTCGCGCAAAGGTATAATAAAAATCGATAATAATCAAATTTTATTTTGAAATTCGGTGTATTTGATGTATTTTTGCACTTGCAATTTTTTTACGGGGCTTTGCTCCATCTTTTCTTAATACTAAAATGTATGGGATTTTTAGGAAAACTGTTTGGAAAAAACAAAGACAAAGAGCATAAAATAGGCGGCATGGAAGATTACATGACGCTTGTGAGGGTTTATTTGCAGGCGGCAATTGCCGAGAATGCGGGAATAACCAACCTTGCTGTATTGCCGGACTTGCGGATGTTCAAGGCGACGTTGCATGTTCCGACGTTGAACAACAAGCTTGGTGTGGGCGAGAAGAGGCATTGTAAGAAAATGCTGGTTGATTTGTACAATACCGATGACGATTTCTTCAAGGAACTTGACCAAAGCATCCGACGCAATTGCCGTAAAATGCAGGATGTACAGACTTATTTGATACAATTCCAGAATTTCACCCAAGATGTGATGATGCTTACGGGCAACCTTATGAAGTTTAAGTTGAGGATGCCGTCGTTTATGAAGAAGGCTATCTACACGATGACAGAGAAAACCGTGTCAGACATATTCAACAAGAACGACTTTAAGGATGCCGGCGTGATGAAGACCATTGTCGCAATACGTACATACAACAAGCGTCTTGGCTTCAGTGAGAAATGGATAACCGGTTTCGTATATCAGGTTGTGATGCTGGCCAAGAAAGAACCACGTCCAAATTCAGACGAGACGGAAAAGTAAAAGTAATTTTTGTGATGTGGTAGTAAGGCGTTGGGATGGATATAACTGTCTAAATGTCTGAATTTTCTTAAAATCCATTGTATAAATTTTGCAATGTGATGAAAAACGTCTAATTTTGTAGACAAAATCGACGCGGATGGCTGATGATGACAAAATCTTGACGCTTTTTACAACTCGTGTGAGGCAGATGATTCTCCAGTATAAAGACTTGAAAAAGGAGAATGATGAGCTTTATGCGATGGTGGATTCTCGGGATGACGAGATACGGAGGCTCAAGGCGAGTCTGGAACAGGCACGCAAAGATTATGAAAGCCTCAAGACAGCCCGTATGCTTGAAATCTGCGACGGCGATGTTGATGCCGCAAAACGCAGACTGGCAGGGCTGATAAGGGAGGTGGACAAGTGTGTAACGCTGCTGAGCGGAAAGTAATCAGGTGGCGATGGCTGTAGAGAACGACAAATTACATATAAGATTGCACGTTTATGACACGGACATTCCGGTGACTGTAAGGCCGGAGGACGAGCCGTACTGTCGTAAAGCGGCGAAGCTTATAACGGACAAGGTTAATTCGTTGATGGATGTCTATAGGACAAGTCGGAGCGAGAATGAAATAATACGCATGGCGATGCTTGACATCGCAATCGACTTGGAGTTTGAAAAGTCCAGTAACGATACAAAGCCTTATGATGATATTCTCACAAAAATCACATCTGAAATAGAAGATGCGTTGGACGTCAAAGCACCGTCAGGCGGCAAGGAAAAGTGAGAATATTAACAAAATAAACTAAGCACATGATATTAAATATTGTAATTGCCGTGGTTGCCCTTGTGTTGGGCGGACTTGCGGGGTATGGTGTTTTCAGGTACGTGATTACCGGAAAATACAAAGAGATGGTAAGTGCCGCAGAAAAAGAAGCGGACGTGTTGAAAGAGAAAAAACTGCTTGAGGTCAAGGAGAAATTCCTCAACAAGAAAGCCGAGTTGGAAAAGGAGGTACAGAGCCGCAACCAGAAGATACAACAAAGCGAAAACAGACTTAAACAGCGTGAGATTTCATTGAACCAGCGTCAGGAGGAACTTGGCCGTAAGAAACAGGAACTCGACCAGCAGCAGCAGCGTGTTGACAGCGAAAAGAAGCTTATCCAGATGCGTCAGGACGAGCTTGACAAAATGCAGTTGCAGGAGCGTGCCAAGCTTGAAGAACTTTCAGGACTTAGTGCCGACGAGGCGAAAAACCGCCTTGTGGAGAGCCTTAAGGACGAGGCTCGCACCGACGCGGCAAGCTACATCAACGAGATAATGGACGAGGCCAAGCTAAACGCCAACGCACAAGCTAAGAAAATAGTAATACAGACCATACAGCGTGTAGCAACGGAAACCGCCATAGAGAACTCCGTGAGCGTGTTCCACATCGACAATGACGAGGTTAAGGGCCGCATCATCGGCCGTGAGGGCCGCAACATACGCGCCCTTGAGGCTGCCACAGGCGTGGAAATCGTGGTTGACGACACGCCGGAGGCTATCGTTATTTCAGCTTTTGACCCCATCCGCCGCGAGGTTTGCCGCTTGGCATTGCATCAGCTTGTTGCCGACGGCCGTATTCATCCGGCACGCATCGAGGAGGTTGTGGCAAAGGTTAAGAAACAACTCGACAACGAAGTTATCGAGACCGGCAAGCGCACGGCCATCGACCTTGGCATACACGGCCTGCACCCGGAGCTTATCCGCATTATAGGTAAGATGAAATACCGTTCAAGCTACGGCCAGAACCTTTTGCAGCACGCCCGTGAAACGGCCAATCTTTGCGCCGTGATGGCATCTGAACTTGGACTGAACCCGAAGAAGGCGAAGCGTGCCGGACTGCTGCACGACATTGGAAAGGTGCCTGATGAGGAGAGCGAACTGCCCCACGCACTTTACGGAGCGAAGATTGCTGAGAAGTACAAGGAGAAGCCGGATATCGTGAACGCTATCGGAGCGCACCACGACGAGATGGAGATGAACACTCTGCTTGCGCCAATCGTGCAGGTGTGCGATGCGATAAGCGGTGCCCGTCCCGGCGCCCGCCGCGAAATTGTAGAGGCATACATCAAGCGTCTTAACGACCTTGAGGCCATCGCCATGAGCTATCCCGGCGTTACTAAGACATACGCAATACAGGCAGGGCGTGAGCTTCGTGTCATTGTCGGTGCTGACAAGATGGACGACAAGGAGACGGAGAAGCTGTCTGGCGAAATCGCCACGAAGATACAGAACGAGATGACGTATCCCGGACAGGTCAAGATTACCGTAATCCGCGAGACACGCAGCGTTGCATACGCGAAATAAAAGTACGACGGAATGTTCCCGTCCATAGCGATAAAGGCCGCCTTACGGTTGTTGTAAGGTCGGCCTTTTTGTCTTTGTATGGTATTGTTTTTACTCTGATTGATGACGAAAATGTAAGCAAGATACGATAAAAGTATGACATTGAAAGATTTTCTTAACAAAGGCGACCGCTTCGCTGCAAATGCCGGAGCGCAGATTGTTGAGGTGCGTGACGGCTATGCGCGTGCCGAGATGACCGTCACATGTGAGCATCTTAACGGCGGAGGGGTATGTCAGGGCGGCGCATTGTTCACACTGGCCGACCTTGCCCTGGCTGCGGTAATGAACAGCGGCGGACGGCTGACGCTAAGTGTTGAAAGCACAATTTCTTTTCTGCGTCCGGCAATGGTGGGTGATGTGATTACAGCCGAGGCTATAGAGGTGCATGCACATCACCGGCTACCGTACATGGAGGTGAAAGTATGCAACCAGCGCGGCGAGCTTGTTTGTGCGCTGACCGCTCATGGCTACCGTAAGGACAAGATGCTGGAAATGGACTTGTAGAGAGTTTGTGTTATGAGGCGCGTTATTTTGGAAACGGAAAGGCTGCAATTATGTGAAATGGAACTTTCCGACATAACTTCTTTGTCCGCAATGCTGCAAGACGAAAACGTGATGTATGCTTACAACGGAGCTTTCAACGACGATGAAACCATGGCGTGGATGGAAAAGCAACTGAGGCGTTATCGTGATTATGGGTTCGGGTTATTGGCGGTATTTCTCAGGGGAACGGACAAGATGATAGGCCAGTGCGGCATCACCATGCAGGAGTACAACATGGCGCAAGTCCCTGAAATAGGCTACCTGTTTGCCCATGAATATTGGCACAAAGGCTATGCTACAGAAGCTGCGCTGGCATGTAGGGAATATGGGTTTGGCAAACTCCATTTTAATAAGTTGTATTCCATCATCCGTGATACCAACATCGCATCGCAGAACGTAGCACGCCGCATGGGAATGTATCCTATTGACACAATAGTGAAGCATTACCGTGGAGTGGACATGCCCCATATTGTATTCTGCACAATAGTAAAAAAGAATAAGGCATAAATAGAATTCTTATTGAGATTACAGCCGATGCTCTACAAACTTTTTATAGAACTGCCTCATTATGCTGATAAATTCCTCGGGCAGTCTTTTCTGCGTTTCTTCGGCAATATGCCGGGGAATATCCTTGTAATATGCTTCGGCTATACCGCCCGTTATTGCTGCCATTGTGTCGGCATCGCCGTTCAGGGAGATTGACAGGCGGATGGCGTTCTCGTAATCTGTGCTTTCCAGGAAGGCGATGATTGACTCTGGGACAGAGCCTTGGCAGGTTTCGTCAAACTGATAATATTCTCTTATCTCTTCACATGTCCTGTCGAGGTCATAGCCAAATTCGGTTTTGATATAATCCTTTATCTCCTGTTTTGTCCGGCCGGTGTGGGCCATGAATATGGCGGAAGCCACAGCTTGCGCGCCTTTTATGCCTTCGGGATGGTTGTGCGTTATTTCGGCGTTCTGCTTGGCTGCGGCAAGAGTTTCTTCCAATGTGTCGAACGCCCAACCCACAGGGCTTACGCGCATGGCCGAGCCGTTGCCGAAACTGTTATACGGTTGTGGGTCGTAGGCGGTAAGCCATTGGTAGAAGTAGCCGCCGTAACCAGCATTGGGGTATTGGTTGCCATAATCCTGCATTATGCCCAACAGGCTGTCGCCCGTCAATAGCCAGTCGGCTGTCGCCACAGTCATTACCGTATCGTCGGTGAAGCGTGACGATGTGTCGTTATACAGCCGGAAATCAACCGTGTTGACAGGGCAAAATTCATAATATGAACCAATAACGTCACCAGCTATTGCGCCTAACAGAATGTTGTTCATGGCTTAGTGTTTTCTTATATGCAAATATAGCGAAAACAGGGTACGGAACAAAATGATTATACCTGTTTTTCACGCAGTATTGATTTGGTCGGCTTGTTGGCAATGCAATTGTCGTTATTACCGTAGGCAAGGCGGAGATTTTACCCGAAGGGATTTATATACTTAATTACACTAAATTAAATGCTACAATATTTGTGTATTGTGTAAAATTTTACTATCTTTGCATATAACATATATTATGTGTGTATGGTAGTACAATTTAAGTCCTTAAACGACCTTTTGCGTGCCCTGCCCGATGAGGAGTCATGTATCGCCTATCTCGAATGGGTGATGTGGAAGGGGAAGGTGGTTTCTCCGTATGACCCACAATCTAAGGTGTACAAATGCAAAGGCCATAATTACAAATGTAAGAACACCGGCAAGTATTTCAACGCAAGGACGAACACGATGTTTTACCGTTCATCCGTTCCTTTGCAAAAGTGGTTCATGGCCATTTGGCTGTTTATGACCCACAGGAAAGGAATGTCCTCCGTCCAGTTGTCAAAAGACATTGGGGTGACGCAGAAGACTGCATGGGCAATGCTTCACCGCATACGCAAGTGCTTCGGAGAACAAAACAAGGAACTGAAACTTGACGGTGTAGTGGAAATTGACGAAACTTTCGTAGGAGGCAAAAACAAGAATCGACATAAGGACAAAAAAGTCAAACATTGCAGAGGTCGAAGTTTCAAGGACAAGACACCTATATTCGGTATGCTGCAAAGAGGTGGCAAGGTTGTTGCCAAAGTGGTAAAGGACACTACCGCAAAAACTCTCCGTACCGAAATATACAAGACCGTAAAGGCTGGTAGCACCATATACAGTGATGAATGGAGCTACGGGGATTTGTCCGACAGGTATAAGCACTCATGCGTTTACCATTGTTACGGTATATACGGCATGGGAGAAGTAACCACAAATTCCATTGAGGGATTTTGGTCTATACTGAAACGGGGCATCATCGGTGTGTACCATAAGGTTTCACGAAAGCACCTGCAAAAATATGCGGATGAATTTTCATGGAGATATGCACAAAGAATGTTACCTTTGCACAAGGTATTTGAAAATGCCTTGAATTGTTTGAAACATAGAGTAACCTATAAAGATTTGACTTATGCCTACGAGAAAGCCTAAAAAATCATTTGAAATGAAAAAAGTAAACGGAGTCGAAATCAGGCAACGTTTGTCTGACGGCTACATTGACGCAATGGCAATATGCGACGCTTGCGACAAGGAGTTTTCGGACTATGCCCAAATCCGTTTCACGAAAAGATTTATTGCGGAGCTTTCACGTGAAACAGGCATTGAGGAAACCGTGTTGCTGCAAAAGTCGGATGATGCCGATGAAATATGGGTGCATCCGCAGGTTGCCATAAACATATCGCAGTGGGCATCACCAAAACTGGCTGTGAAAGTGCCTAAATGGGTATTGGAGTGGTATGCCAACGAAGCTAAAAAATCAGTAACAAAGGGGGTGACAGTAAAATCGGAATCCACGTCCGGCGTTAAGTTCGAGGACATAGACCCCGATTTCGCTGCGATGATAAGTAAGGCCGCAAGGTACAACCCCGACAAATGAGGTTGTACACGGCTAAATTACTTTTTGCTCCCTTTATTCATGAAGATGCCCATTATGAGCAATGCTATTCCTATGACCCAACCTATCGGGCCAAAGAACAAAAGGCATATAAACAACAGTAGTAGGATAAGTGTAGAACAACCTTTCATAATTTAACGGTATGATAGTTAATTATAGCGGTAGAGTAATATGGGTTTTCTCTTATATCCATAATCTGACAGCCAAACGTTCTTAGCTTTAGATTGACTTGATATATTTCCCCAAATTTGTCTTTCTTAGGGGCGAACATCCCACGGCGTTGAGCCTCTTTCTCTGTCTTTGGGTAGCCGTTTAATCGAGTAAAGCCTATCCAATAAGCGAGGTAGTACCTCGTGCCGAATTTCACGGAGATAAGTTTACCGTCGGATTCACGGTAGAAACACCTTATTGCCGTTATCTCGTTGTCATAGGTGTTTTCCACTTCATACACGATAAAGCCTTCTTCTTCACCAACGGGATTACCAACGGATTGCTCAAACTGTTCTTGGTTTACTTTCCCGATAAACTTTATCATGTTATCAGGTGTAAGGTCAAACTTATTTTGCCCCAATGACATCAATGAGATAAATAGGAAAATCGTTCCTAAGATAAGTTTTCTTGTTTCCATTCTACATTTTATTTGTGTTAGACAATAATCTGTAAAACGGCAACGGTATGAACGAGAACGGGTAAACGAAAACGTAGAACCACTGCCCAACGTCGTCGTGGCCTACCACAGCCAACTTACCCATAGGAGCGGTTCTACGTCTATGACGCAGGACACACTTCACCCTTTGGGTAAGTTGATTATCAGCCTCTCTTATGGTCTGTTGTGGTAGTTCGACGACGATTAGGCTGTATGTCCGAAAAGAGCGCAAGCACTCTTGTTCGGATGCAAAGTTAGTTATTTTTAATGAGATAAATGCTAAATATCGCTACTTAGTTATTTTTATAACAATAAAAAATGCTTTATTTTATGATTTTGAGTATCTTTGCAGAAACAAAAATAAATAATATGCACTTTGTACTATCTTATGATTTAAGCGCTACGGGAGAGCGTAGAAGTTCTATCGAAGAGCGCATTGATAATATTTTGTCTCCTTACCGTCATGTTAGAAGATTGACTACGTTTTTCATTATTCATATACAGAATGAAGCTCAATGGGAAGCTATACGTTCTTCTTTAACTGCATTAGCACAAGAAATTCCAGAAACCTTACATTTTATAATGAGTCCTGCTATGTCAGGAGGGCAATATAATGGAATATTACAAAAAGGAGAATGGGATGAGATAAATAATATAACGTCACTATGAGTAACGAAGGAAATAACAAAGCAGAGATTGAATCAAATCCAATAGGAAATGAACTTCAATTTGAATTATCAATCCCAGAAAAAATTGAAATAAAGATGGTTGATGCGTCATCTTTAAATGACTATGAGTTATGGGTATTTATTGCATCTTTATTATGTAATTTTCTTGTGGGGTTTATTGTTGCGTATATTTCTAATACCATACCAGAACGCGAATTTTTATATATTACAATAAGTGTAATTTTTGGCTTGTTATTTGCTTTTTCTATTTTTGAGGTATATCAAAAACGCAAGAAAATGTCTATTGAAAAGAAAGTTATCAAAATGGGAGCATCCAAAAGAAATACGGTTTGATTTGGAATTTTCAACCTAAATTCTTACATTTGGTGTAAATAGTATATAATTACGTATCAAAATATTTTCATATATTTGCTTATACCATGATAAAATCATGGTAAGGACAGTTGTGTAATTAAGTATATAAATCCCTACCCGAATTGTGTCATTTTGTCAAATCGTGAATGTGCGTTGTTTTTGTTGAAATAGAGTGACGGAGATGTGCGTTATTGCCGTTTATGCGGCGATACGTGGCTTTTTGCGTTGTGAAACATGGCTGATTGGCGTGCAAAAGGTGGCCTTTTGTGTTGTGAAGAACGGTCTTTTAAAGCAGAAAAGACTGTTGAAATAGGACGGAACAACGGCGTTTTGCGTCCGTTCGGGCTGCTTTTGTTGCGTTTAAAGGTCGTTTTCATTGCACAGAATTGCTGCGTGCAGGTTTAACAGATTGGTTCTGTGGCGATTGCATTTGCACACGGAAAACGGGCGTATTCATGCCCGGAGGATTTTATTTTCAGAATAACGCCGCGGTGGAGCGTCGGCGGAAATCAATGTGTCGGCAAACGGTCGGTTTGCGTGTCATGTTGATTTGCGGCGGCGTAAGCCGTGTGTTTGGATGACGTCGGCGGCAGCCAAACACCTTTGCACATTGCGGCGTGGCAGCGGTTGTTGTCCACGGTTGGTACAAAGAGAATAGGGATGACCGGCGGCGGTCATTCTTTCTTGCCGTATTTCTTTTCAAACAGAGCGGCGTTTCTGCCGCCCCAGTCAATCATTGAGTCGATAATAGGTATTAGCGTCAAGCCCAAAGGTGTGATGGAATATTCAGAACGGGGCGGCAACTCTGGATAAATGGTTTTTGAAACCAGGCCGTCTTCAACCAGTTCTTTCAGCTGTAGGTCGAGTACGCGGGGCGTGGCTTCAGGGAAAATCTTGTGCAGTTCGCTCGGCCGCAGCGGTTTGTGGCGCAGCTCGTCCATAATGCATGATTTCCATTTTGAGCCTATCAGGCTCATTGTAAGCCGCAACGGACAGTTAAGGTCAACGGGTATCTTTCTTTCGTACATAAGTTTCCGATTGTATGATTACGTGATGCAAAAGTAAGCATAATTGTCTGAATCCAAGGCGGAAAGGTGGTAAAAATCGGCCGCAGGCGGCTTTTGGCTGTTGTTTGGGAAAGTGTCCATACCGAAAAAATTTTCAGTATATGAATAATTTTTCGGTACTTGTGCGTATGGTTGTTATTCAGTAATTTTGCGGTAAGTAATGATACATTAACTAAAAAGCAACATTATGAGAGCTAATATTGAAGAATACAAGGCGGTGGAAGAGGCCGCCATGAAGTTTGTGAAAAGCGTTGCCGAGGGCGACAGCAAGTATGCCAAGGAACTGTTTATCGACGAGGCTGTGCTCTTCGGCTACCTTGACGGCAAGCTTGAGCATGGAAGCATAGAGCAGTTTTACCGGAATGTGGATACAGTAGGTGCCGGCAGCGACTTCAAGGCACGCATTGACGTGGTGGATGTGGAAGAAACCCTTGCCGTGGTGCGTGTGCTGGAAGAGAAGTGGGGAGGCCGTATCGACTTCACAGATTACCTGCTGCTGATGAAGATGGACGGCGAATGGAAGTGCGTAGCAAAGGCGTACAACCAAAATTCGGATACAATACAGAACGGTTGAGCGCGTCAGTAAGAGATTGTGCCGTGATGGAGTTATAGGGAGTTAATGGGAGTTAGACGGTCTGTCGACCGTCGGGAGTTAGCGGTCAATAGCCTGAAAATCAGCAACAAAGCATTAGTCAGTCAACTCCCGATAACTTCTGCAAGAAGCGCATAGTTCCCTATAACTCCATCACGGCACAATCTCTTTTGTTTGAGGGGGGGGTGTATAGCCGTCTTGTGCTTGACTCATGTTTGTTAACATGCTTAATGTTTGTGCTGTTATCAGTAAAATGGGTACAAAATTCGGTGGTTCGTTTATGCGCCGTCAGGTTTTTATGTGCTAACTTTGCATCGTGTAAAAACAAAAGGTTATGAAAACAATCAAGACTTTATTGGCATTAATCGCATCAATAGCAATGTGTACTAACATCAGCGCATGCCGTCCTGACGGCCAGAAGAAGGCCGACGGAGAGGTGGAAGGCAAGGGAAAGACGCTTGTGGCTTACTTCTCGGCTACGGGCACAACGGCCAAGGCGGCGCAGAAGATTGCCGCAGAGACCGGTGGAGAACTGTTTGAGATTGTCCCGGAGCAGCTGTACACCGCAGCAGACCTGGACTGGCGCAACGAGCAGTCGCGCAGTTCGGTGGAGATGAACGACCCCAAGAGCCGTCCGGCAATGAAGGGCAAGAAGGCTGACATCGGCAGTTACGACGTTGTCTACATAGGTTATCCAATCTGGTGGGGCGTGGCTCCCCACATCATCAACACCTTCATTGAGAGCCACGACCTGAAGGGCAAGCGCGTAGTGCCGTTTGCAACGTCGGGCGGCAGCGGCATTGAGCGCAGCGTGGAGGAGCTGAAAGCCGCTTACCCGGACATCAACTGGGAAGACGGAAAACTGTATTGAGTTAAGTGGACGAGGAACAAGGGACGAGCAGACAAGTAGATGAAGGGACACGTTGGCAAGATTTTGTTTTATAAATGTAGTCAAATTTTCTTACCGTTTGTCTGCTCGTCCCTTGTCAACTTGTCACTTGGCTGCTTGTTGACTCGTCAACTTGTCTGCTAAAAACGAGTGTTTTTCCATGTCAACGCATCCGTTCCGTTTGAACGTCACTCCTTCGGCCTTAAGCAGTTCCGTTTGTTCGGGCCAGCAAGGGGCGGTGCGCCCTTGGCTGTTGACTACGCGGTGGCAGGGCAGGTTGAGTTCGGCCGCCGCTCCGCGGAGCACGTGTCCAACAAGGCGTGAGTGGTTGGGATGGCCTGTCAGCCAGGCTATTTGGCCGTAAGTCAGCACCTTGCCGCGCGGTATTGACGCTACAATGGAATAAACTTCGCGTGTAAACAGGTTCTTTAATTCATAATTGGCTTTCGCCGAACTTCGTTTCATAATTCACAATTCATAATAGCGGCATACGCCAGAGAGTGAAGGACGGAGAGCGAAGAGTGGATATGATTTGAACACAGAACCGGATGGCAATTATGAATTAATTATAAATTGCCGTCAGTCTTCCGACAGGTCGGCCACCATCTTGCGGTACATGGCGTACATGTGGGTGCGCGATATGTAGCCGAGAAGATGGTTGTCGGCGTCGAGCACGGGCAGCATCGACGAGTCGGTGGCGTCAAACCGCTTCATTACCTCCTCCATTGTGTCGTTTATTGAAAGCGTTGTTTCGGGCTGCGACATCAGCTGACGCACATGGAAGTGGTGGTAAAGCTCGGTGCGGAACACTATGTGGCGCAGCTTGGTAATGTCTATCTCGCCAAGCAGGTTGCCGGCATCGTCGAGCACAGGCAGTATGTTCTTGTGGCTCTTGCTTATGTAATGTACGAGTGAAGCAAGGTCTCGGTCGGGGCTTACGGCTGTGTAGTTCTTGTCGATTACGCTGTCGAGGCTCATCAGTGTCAGCACGGCGCGGTCGGTGTGGTGGGTTATCAGTTTGCCCTGCCGCGCCAGACGCATGCCGTAGATGCTGTGAGGCTCGAATATGATGATGGTAAGGTAAGAGCAGATGCTTACTATCATCAGCGGAATGAACATCTGGTAGCCGCCCGTTATCTCGGCTATGAGGAATATTCCCGTCAGCGGTGCGTGCATCACTCCGGCCATTACGGCAGCCATGCCGAGCAGGGCGAAGTTCTTTTCGGGCAGGTATATGCCTATCTCGTATATGTTCCAGACCCTTGCGAAGAGGAAACCGGCGAACGCACCGATGAACAGCGACGGAGCGAATGTTCCGCCGCAACCGCCTCCGCCGTTGGTGGCCGACGTGGCGAACACCTTGGTTAGCAGTACCATTGCCACGTATGGCACAAGCAGTGAGTTGTGTCCGTAGAACGGCGAGTTGTGAAGCAGTGTGCCCCAGTCGGCCTCCGTCTTTCCGCTAAGCAGAATGTTTATGCTGCCGTAGCCTTCGCCGTAGAGCGAGGGGAAGAGGAAAATGAGCGGACTTAGCACGAGCGCGCCGAGCAGGAGCTTAACTACAGGCCTGTTCTTAAGCCTTCCGAATACTCCTTCGCATGCGTTCATCGTGCGTATGAAGTAAAGGCTTACGAAGCCTCCGAAAATACCCAGCAGGATGTTGGCCGGTATGCGTTCTACGGGCCAGGGATTGTCAAGCGAGAAAACAAATAGCGAATCGCTGCCGGTGAAGATGTATGTGAAGCATGTTGCCGTGACGCTTGAGATGAGGATTGGCAGTAGCGAGGCCATCGTAAGGTCAATCATCAGCACTTCAAGCGTGAACACTAATCCTGCGATGGGCGCCTTGAAGATGCCCGCAATGGCCGCAGCCGCGCCGCATCCCACGAGCAGCATCAGCGTCTTGTTGTCCATCTTGAACAGCTGGCCGAGGTTGCTTCCTATGGCGGAGCCTGTAAGCACTATTGGCGCCTCTGCCCCCACGCTGCCGCCGAAGCCGATGGTAATGGCCGAGGCAATCACGCTGCT
The DNA here is from genome assembly GCA_900554545.1 of uncultured Prevotella sp. Lineage (GTDB taxonomy): Bacteria > Bacteroidota > Bacteroidia > Bacteroidales > Bacteroidaceae > Prevotella. The sequence continues at coordinate 45,599 of USHW01000002.1, forward strand.
CCAGCAGTTGTGCCCCTTCAGGCGGCTTCGCTTGCTGCTTATGGCGTAGAGGATTCGCGTTATTCCGTGGCTGATTTCGTCCTTTACAATGTAGCGGACGAACAAAGATGTGATGTAAATGCCTATGACAGGATAGATAAGGTATAGCCAGTTGAATGTGTTGGCATCGAAACGCGATGTAAGCAGGTGGGCAATTTCTTCGATAAGCCAATGCAGTATGAATGCCGCAACGGCGGCGAACAGTCCGACAAGGAAACTTAATATAAGCGTAAACTGGCGGTCGGTAACGTATTGTTCGCGTAAGTTTATTACGCGCTGTATGAACGTTTGTCCGTCGCGCGCAATGTTTTTTTCAAAGCTTGCCTGGCTCACTTCGGTCTATATGTTGTTATGGGTTCGTATTGTTGGGAATGTTCAAAAAGGAGGAAAAGCCCCTACCGGCACAATAAATCAGGTTTTGTCCGGCCTTCGGGCTTTATTTCCTTATTATTTGCACTTGTCCGTCAGCCTTTATTTTTATTATGCTTGACGGCGTGTGCGGTTGTTTTTCTTGCCTGCGGCTGTAGCAAACGTAGTCTACGGCGTTGAGCAGTTCTTCTGAAATGTCCTTGTAGTTTTCCGCGGCAGGTTCACCGCTGATGTTGGCGCTGGTTGAAACTATCGGTTTCTGGAAGCGGTAGCACAGTTCTTTTGAGAAAGGTTCTTGCGTTATGCGCATCGCTATGCTTCCGTCTTCGGCGACAAGGTTCGGAGCAAGATTGACGGCGTTGTCAAATATAACGGTCGTTGGCTTGTTGGCTAATTCCATTATCTGCCATGCCACTTCGGGCGCGTTTCTTACATAACGTTGCAGCCTTACATCCGAATCAACAAGGCAGATGAGGGCTTTGGAGTCTTCTCTGTGTTTTATTTTATATACTTTTGCCACGGCTTCGGCGTTTGTCGCGTCGCAGCCGATGCCCCATACGGTATCGGTCGGGTAGAGTATGACACCGCCTTGGCGCATTACCTCGACCGCTCTCCTTATGTCTTCCTGTATGTTCATTTATTTGTCTTGTTACTAATGACAAGCGACAAGCAGAAGATAAGAATTGTCTTTGCCGCTAACGGATGGCTGTCAATCTTATCGCCTGCCTGTCGCTTGTCGTTTGTTTTATTCTGTTTTTATTGTTGTTCTTGTATGTCCCATCCTATGGCACTTGCGCCAAGCACTGCTGCGGAAGAGCCGTCAAGGCCGCTTACGAGGAACTGAGGCTTGTTCTTGAACAGGTTAAGCGCATGCTCTTTGTAACTTTTCTTAATCGGTTCCATTATCAGGTCGCCGGCTTTTGTCAGTCCGCCGAAGAATATGAATGCTTCGGGAGAAGAGAACGCTGCGAAGTCCGCACACGCCTCGCCCAGCATTTCGCCGGTGAAGTCGTAAACTTTCTTTGCCAGCTCGTCGCCCTTTCCGGCAGCTATTGACACGTCGAGAGATGTTATTTTCTCCGGTTCTGTCTCGCGTAACAATGACGGCATGTCTGTCGTTGCCAAGAGTTCACGGGCCGTGCGTGCAACACCTGTTGCCGAGCAGTATGCTTCAAGACACCCTGTACGTCCGCATCCACATGAACGTCCGTTTTCGCGGCGCATGATTACATGGCCGAGTTCGCCTGCAAATCCGTCGCTTCCGTAAACGAGCTGTCCGTTGATTACGATGCCGGAACCGACTCCCGTGCCCAGTGTGAGCACGATAAAGTTTTTCATTCCGCGTGCTACTCCGTATGTCATTTCGCCTATTGCGGCAGCGTTGGCGTCGTTGGTTATAGCAACTGGTATTCCAAGCCTGTCGCTGAACATCTCTGCCAACGGAACGGTGCACTCATGCGCCCAAACGATGTTCGGCGCGTATTCAATCGTTCCCTTGTAATAGTTCGCATTAGGAGCACCTATGCCCATGGCCTTTATTTTATCGATGCCGCCTACTTGGTCGATGATAATCTGTAAGGCGTCGATTGAAGCGTTTACATAATCGTCGACATTGGTATAGATTTGTGTTTTTATCGCTGTCGTGACTTTGATGTCTCCACGGCTGTCTACTACGCCGAAAACGGAATTTGTACCACCGAGGTCAAGTCCGATTACGTACGGTTTTAATGGCTGTGATATCATGATATTGAAAAGTTTGATGTTAATTACATGCTTAAACGCCTGCAAGACCATGCCCTGCTGCCGGGTCGCAAGTGGCGCGGAGCATCGTTTTGCCGACAGAATGCAAAGTTATCAAAAATCTCATATACGGCAAAGTTTTGTCGGCAAAATTTGTTTCTTTCGTAAAAAATTAGCAATTTTGCACACGTTATGTCGTTTCAGTTTCATTTAGACATACTTGACTGGATTTTCAAGGGGATGCTTATCGGCATCGTCGCATCGGCTCCGATGGGCCCTGTCGGGGTGCTCTGCATACAGCGTACCTTGAACAAGGGGCGTTGGTACGGATTTATCACAGGCATAGGGGCTACGGTAAGCGATTTCATTTATGCGTTGATAACGGGCTTCGGCATGAGCTTCGTTATGGACTTGATTAACAACAACCACAACCGCTTCATCTTGCAGATAACCGGTAGCATAATGCTTATGGCTTTCGGAATATACTGTTACCGTTCCGACCCTACAAAGAAAATCCATGTCAGCGGCAACAAGAAGGGCACGTTGATACACAATGGCGTGACGGCATTTCTCGTTACGTTTTCCAATCCGCTGATAATTTTCCTCTTTATGGCGGCTTTCGCCCAGTTCGCTTTTGTCATACCGAAGCATCCGCTGCACATGTGTGTAGGCTATTTAAGCATAATTTGCGGCGCGTTGCTGTGGTGGTTCGGGCTGACATGGCTGATAGATAAGGTAAGGGGAAAGTTTGATAACGGCAGCATCGTCATAATAAACAAAATCATAGGCAGCATTGTCATGATTTTTTCATTAATCGTGCTTATAGGCACAGTGTTCAATCTTTATACGTTTCATTATTGAGCGGGAGCTAAAGTCTTGAGTTCTTAAGGGCATGCGGTGTTGCGAAATCCGCAAAAGCCTTATGACCTTATAGCCTTGCACCCCGTAAACCCTATAACAACAATGTTCATATCGCAGGAATTAAGGAAGAAGAGCATAGCCGAATACTTGCTTTATATGTGGCAGGTTGAAGACATCATACGCGCTTATGGCTGCAACTTGGGTCGCATACGCCGTGAGTATATCGACAAGTTCGACTATGACGACGAGCAGAAGGAGGAAATGACAGACTGGTATGGCAACCTTGTGCGGATGATGAACCAGGAAGGATGCCGCGAGAAAGGGCATCTGCAAATCAACAAAATCGTAATGCAGCAGCTTGTAGAACTTAACGCCCAGCTGCTGCAAAGCACGAAGTTCCCGTTTTACAACAGTGAATATTATAAGGTGTTGCCGTTCATCGTGGAGCTGCGCAGGCGCGGAGCCGATAATGACGAGAATGAGATAGAGACTTGCTTCAACGCGCTTTACGGTGTGATGATGCTGCGTCTGCAGAAAAAGAAGATAAGTCCTGACACCGAGCACGCCATCAAGGAGATAAGCACTTTTGTAGGCATGCTTTCCGATTATTATCTTAAAGACAAGAAAGAACCTCTTGAGTTTGATTAAGTATGCGGTTTTACGGTTCTACGGTCATTGGCTCTTGCGGTTGATGCTTGTCCAAATTCTTCAACAATTCATGACTGTAGATGCACCGGCCGTAACCCCTCATAACTGTAAAACAATATAACACAAAACAGATGAACATACTCGTAACGGGCTGCAACGGCCAGCTTGGCAGCGAAATCAGGCTGCTTGAGGCGGATTATCCGCAACATGTTTTCTTCAATACCGACAGGAACGAACTTGACATTACAAACCAGTCGGCAGTAAATGAATTTGTAAATTCCAACGCTATTGACGGCATAATAAACTGTGCGGCTTATACTGCCGTTGACAAGGCGGAGGCCGAAAAGCAACTTTGTACCTCCCTTAATTCCGAAGCTCCGGCGTATCTTGCGGCGGCGGTAGAGGCGCGCGGCGGATGGATGGTTCATGTTTCCACTGATTATGTGTTCAACGGAACAAAGCACACGCCTTATGTCGAGACCGATACTCCTTGTCCTGACAGCGTTTACGGCAGCACCAAGCTTGCCGGTGAACTTGCCGTCAGCAAGTTCTGCAAGCGTGTGATGATTGTGCGCACGGCGTGGCTTTATTCTCCGTTTGGCGGAAATTTCGTCAAGACGATGATTCGTCTGGGTGAAGAGAAGCCTGAGTTGGGCGTGGTGTTCGACCAAATAGGCACGCCGACTTATGCTTACGACCTTGCCGTGGCGATAATGAAAGCCATCGACAAAGGCGTAAAGCCGGGCATATATCATTTCTCAAATGAGGGCGTGTGCAGCTGGTATGACTTCACAAAGGCCATACACCGTATAGCCGGCATCACTTCGTGCCGCGTCAAGCCGCTGCATACCTCGGAGTATCCTACGCCGGCCACACGACCGGCATACAGCGTGTTGGACAAGACGAAGATTAAAGAGACATACGGCTTGGACATTCCTTATTGGGAAGAAAGCCTTGAAAAGTGCATCAACTTATTAGCAGGCAAGTAGACGAGTGGCGGGCAGGCAGTGAACAAGTTGACAAACTTGTTCACTGCCTGCCTGTCAACTAAAATATAAGCAATGAACAACGAAATCTCAAGGCGGCGCACGTTCGCCATAATATCGCATCCTGACGCCGGAAAGACCACGCTTACCGAGAAGTTCCTTCTTTTCGGAGGACAAATACAGGTGGCAGGAGCAGTGAAGAATAACAAAATCCGCAAGACGGCCACGTCTGACTGGATGGACATCGAGAAACAGCGCGGAATATCCGTGTCAACGTCGGTCATGGAGTTCGACTACGAGGGTTACAAGGTCAACATCCTTGACACGCCCGGTCACCAGGACTTTGCCGAGGACACTTACCGCACGCTGACTGCCGTCGATTCGGCCATAATCGTTGTGGACGGGGCTAAGGGTGTCGAGGCGCAGACGCGCAAGCTGATGAACGTATGCCGCATGCGCAACACGCCGGTAATCATCTTCATCAACAAGATGGACCGTGAGGGCCGTGACCCTTTCGACCTTCTTGACGAACTTGAGCAGGAACTTGAAATAAAGGTGCGCCCACTGTCGTGGCCTATCAACCAGGGTGCCAAGTTCAAGGGCGTGTACAATATCTACGAGCAGAAGCTCGACCTGTTTACTCCCGACAAGCAACGTGTCACCGAAAAGGTCGAGGTTGACATCGACAGTGACGAGCTTGACACACGTGTAGGCGAGGCCGATGCCGCCAAACTGCGTGAAGACCTTGAACTGGTTGACGGCGTTTATCCGGAATTTAACGTAGACGATTACCGCTCGGCCGAGGTCGCCCCGGTGTTCTTTGGTAGTGCATTGAACAACTTTGGCGTGCAGGAACTCCTTAACTGTTTTGTCAAGATAGCTCCGAGTCCGCGTCCTACTAAGGCCGAGGAGCGCATGGTTGAGCCTGAAGAACCTAAGTTTACGGGTTTTATCTTCAAAATAACGGCCAACATAGACCCCAACCACCGTTCGTGCATCGCCTTCTGCAAGGTGTGCAGCGGGCGCTTCGAGCGTAACAAGCCGTACCTGCACGTGCGCCTTGGCAAGACAGTGCGTTTCTCTTCGCCGACGCAGTTCATGGCGCAGCGTAAGAGCACCATCGACGAGGCTTGGCCCGGCGACATTGTCGGTCTGCCGGATAACGGCATCTTCAAGATTGGCGACACGCTCACGGATGGCGAGCTGTTGCATTTCCGCGGCCTTCCGTCGTTCTCGCCGGAGATGTTCAAGTACATTGAGAACGACGACCCCATGAAGTCAAAGCAGCTTGCAAAGGGTATCGACCAGCTTATGGACGAGGGCGTGGCGCAGATGTTCGTCAACCAATTCAATGGCCGCAAAATCATCGGAACGGTAGGACAGCTGCAGTTTGAGGTAATCCAGTACCGTCTTGAAAACGAGTACGGAGCAAAATGCCGCTGGGAACCTGTGCATCTGCACAAGGCTTGCTGGATTGATTCCGATGACCCGGAGGAACTTGAACAGTTCAAGAAGCGCAAATACCAGTACATGGCCAAGGACAAGGACGGGCGCGACGTGTTCCTTGCCGACAGCGGCTATGTGCTCCAGATGGCTCAGCAGGACTTCAAGCATATACGTTTCCACTTCACAAGCGAGTTCTGACATCGTTTTTTTTGAGCCGTGGGTGTCAGTAGCTGGCTATCCTGACGGCCAATCAAAAAATAACCGGCAACAGTTCAGATGCTGTTGCCGGTTATGCAATAAGCGTTTCCACCGTTAAGGCGTGCCGTTCTCGTGGTGAAAACTTTGTTCTTTGACTGCGGAAGCTGTACGTTTTCGCGGTTCTAACCGTCCGTGTGGTAAGCTGTTGAAAGCCAAGGTGTTGCCGGTTTGCTTGCAAAAGACCGTCTTTTAGCTTGCAAAAGGTGGCCTTTTGCGCGGTGAAAGACGGTCTTTTGCCGCGCGATATGTGGCATGTCTGATTTTGGCCGGCATGCCATGTGTAGATTACATGTTGACAGATGTTCTGAAAATAACACATAATTTGACTGTTTTTACCATGGATTGTCCTATGTTTCGCTTTTTCGTATTATCTTTGTAACGTCAAACGTATTATTGCATATTAAACGGCATGAATGCAAACATGTTAAAGCAGCAGGTCGTGGTGTCGATGACATCGTTCCCGGCGGCAATACAGTATGCCGCCAAGGCCGTAAGCTCGATTCTTGAGGGTTCTGTGCTGCCGGACAAGCTGGTACTTTATCTTACCTTCTCGCAGTTCGGTGAAGACGGCGTTCCGCAGGAACTTATTGCGTTGTCCGAGGACAATCCAGTATTTGAAATACGCAATTACGACCGCGACATACGTTCGTACCGTAAGCTAATCCCCGCGTTGCATGATTTTCCCGACGCCGTAATCGTGACCGTTGACGATGACGTGTATTATCATAAGAACATGCTGCGCGACCTGTTGCGCCTGCACGGGCTGGTGCCGGGAGCTGTCTTGGCCCACCGCGCCAAGCTGATGAAGCCCGGACTGCCTTACCGCAAATGGCGCAAATACAGGTGGTATCATTTCCTTACGCGCAAAATCCATTCGGGTTTTACCAACATTCAGACCGGCGTAGGCGGCGTGCTGTACCCTCCGCGCTCGTTGAAAGAGGACATGCTCGATGTTGAGTTGTTTACACGTATCGCCCCGACAACGGACGATATTTGGTTTTGGGCGGCGGCGGTAGCCAACGGCACACCCATAGTGCCTGTGCCTTTCGGACACAACAAGCCGCGCGGCGTGGGCAAACCACGCGAGTTGTCGTTGAAAACAAGCAACTTCAAGTCGGGCACGGACAAGAATGCAGCCGCGCTTGACGCCATAGTCGGAGCTTATCCGGAGATAGGCCGGCGCATCGGTTATTCCATAAAATAAAAACGACAGATTATGGACGGCAGACAGAAAGTAATAGTTTCGCTCACGTCTTTTCCTGCGGCAATCCCTTATTGTGTGCAGGCCATACGCTCGGTGCTTAACGGCACGGTGCTGCCAGACAAGGTTGTGCTGTATCTTGACACTCAGAAATTTCCCGACGGGGTGCTCCCGCGTGAACTTGAAGAGCTTAAGGCTGAATGTCCTATCTTTGAAGTGAGGTTCGACCCGGCCGAAATACGCTCTTACAAGAAGCTCATACCGGCACTCCGTGACTTCCCCGATGATATAATAGTAACCATCGACGACGACATAAACTATCATCCGCGCCTGCTGCAAGACTTGCTCCGTATGCACAAGCGTTTGCCCGACGCGATAATAGCGCATCGCGTGCGCAAGGTCAAGCTAAACCAGCCTTACAGCACATGGAAGAAGTATAAGAAGAAGGATTTTTGGTTCAGGAAAATCCACTACAATCGTCTCGCCATGCTCACGGGGGTGGGAGGAGTGCTGTATCCGCCACATTCGCTCGACGAAACGATGCTTGACCCCGCGCTCTTCATGTCGTTGGCGCCTACTTGTGACGACGTTTGGTTCTGGCTGGCGGCCGTCTCGCGCGGCACATGGGTTGTTCCCGTTCCTTATGGGAAACACCTTGTCGACGAGATTGGCAAGCCACGTGAAATTTCCCTGAAGACAATCAACATCAAGTCAGGTGAGGACAGAAACCGTGATACACTCGACAGAATACTTGAATATTATCCTGCAATAAAGCAAAGATTGGAAAATGGAAAATGATGCAAACTCTATCGACCTTGTTTATCTTTGGGTTGATGGGAACGACCCTGCGTGGCAGACAAAGCGCAACGCTTTCATTGGTGAGCCTAAAGATAATTCACCAGTGAACTGTAAAGGCCGTACTGCAAATAATGACGAATTGAAATACAGCTTGCGGTCAGTTGAGAAGTATGCACCTTGGATACGGAAAATATTTATCGTGACAGACAATCAGAAGCCAGCTTGGCTTGATATGTCGAATCCTAAAATCAATGTTATCGACTTGACAGAAATCATGCCTCCACAGTGTTTGCCATGTTTCAATTCTTCGTTGATAGAGAAATTTCTGTATAAAATTCCTGGGCTTGCAGACCGTTTTCTTTATGCAAATGACGATATGTGCATAAACAAAGAGGTTACACCTGACGATTTCTTTACTGCCGATGGTTTTCCCATAGTGCGGCTTACACATAAGCGTTTCAGGAAAATACGATGGTTTTGGCGTGAGAAAATACGTAAAAAGCCATTGAAAAATTATAGCATTACCATAGCTAAAGCTTCTCGACTTGTTGATGAAAAGTATGGTATTTATTACACTGGGATGCCTCATCATAATATTGATGCGTATCTGAAAAGTGATTGTCAGCGTGTCGCTGAAGATGTAATGCGAGACGAGTTTATGGAAAACAGAAAAAATCGGATGCGTAGTGATGATGACATCCAACGTATAATATTTTCTTATATTGCTCTCGCTGAAAAACGTGCATCTCTTTGTTATGTTACAAGGAAAGAGTCGATGCTTGTCAGAATACATAAAAAAGAGCATTATATAAGGCTTGACAAGTATCAACCGATGTTTTTCTGTATGAATGATTCGGAATACGCCAAGGACTGTGACAGGAATAAGGCCAAGACTTATCTTGAAAACCGCTTTAACGAGAAGTCGTCTTTCGAGAAGTAAATCATGAGGCGTTTGTATTTAGGTGAATGAGGTCTCGTTATAAGAGAGTGCCGAAAGTGCATAACAATGCTTGACACTAAATTTTGCAGGAAACAGTCCAATTGGTATACATGTCAATTGGACTGTTTCCTGCAAGACTTTGTATTAAGCATAATTTTACCATCTTTGATGGCGACCAGCATCATGATGTCAATAGAAAATTGTATCTTTGCATTTGAGATGTCTTTTCGATATATTTTGCAATTATGAATATAGATGGTTTGTTAAATAGATATTTCGGTGACAGTGGTACATTGCCGGTCATAGAAATGTTTGACAGCGAAAGCATACACACTGTGTATAAAGACATTGTTAATACACTGAAGATGCAACCTGACATCGACTTGGGCATATTGCAGACATTGAGCTATTGCTTTTATGAGATATTGGATAACGTCTTAACCCACTCCATGAAACAGTGTGGAACGGTCGTGATGAAGTATTCTCCGAATTTGGCGAAAATACAGATTATGGTGGTTGACGACGGTATCGGCATATATCGTTCGTTGACAGAAAATGAGGCGTACCACGATATCTCGGAAGCAGAGGCTCTTGCAAAGTGTATGCTTGATGGGGTGACGGATGGAAAAGGTATGGGCTTTGGGCTTTATTCAACAGCTTGCCTTATTAGGCAGGCCGGTATTATGCTGAAGCTGCACTCCGGAAATCACATGCTGACTTCAAATGGTGTGGAGGAGAAGATTGAAGAAACTGATTTCTGGCAAGGCACGGTAGTTTATTTTGAATTGTATTCAGACAAGGAAATAGACCCGAATGTGGTGTTGGAGAATAGGGCGGATGCAGTTTCGGAGTTCAACGATGAGTTTCTTAACACGGAGGACATGGATAACTTATGGTAAAGAAGTGATACAAGGAGGTTGTATGGTAACATTTAAGTTTGTGACAATCGGTGATAATCTCGGCACAAGGATGTTGGGCGAAAAAGCCCGAAACATGTTGATTCCCTTGATACAGGGCGACGAGAAGGTTGTGCTTGATTTTGAGGGCGTGGATGTAGTGTCAAATTCTTTTGCTGATGAATGTCTGGCGAAACTTCTGCTCATCATGCCATTGGAAGAATTGAAGAAGCGAACCACATTCCGAGGACTGAATGACTTTGCACGAAAGAATATCGCCGTGGCGTTTAAAAGGAGAATGCTGGTGATAAACAGGTAAAAGATGACCTTTTACAGTTTGGTTTGTGCGGTTATGGTGCAGGTCTTATGTAAAACGAGAAAAGAAAAGTGGAAATCATCCGTCACCTGTCACATTTAGGCGTAACGTGCTGGCAGACAAATGGTTATAGTGTGACAGATGATTTGCTGCATCTGTCACGCCTGTCACTTATTGGCTGCGCCGTGACGGATGTGACGATTGGATACAGGGCATCTGTAACAACGTATTATGCTGAATGCCAGAGTGTTACAACGTAATGTGACGGGTGACGGATGAAACGCGTTATTTTTTATCCGTTATTTTTAGGACATAAATCCATGCCCACAGCAACTTTCAGATGGTTATGCTTTCAAAGGGAATGTCGTGCATTTTTGCGGCAAACACGGGGAATGCGCTGTGATACATCTGCGGCGTGCCGATGCGGTAGACTTTCTGCGCTTCGCTGAGCATGTAGAAGTCGAGAAATGATTTCAGGTATGTTTCAAACTGGTTTCCCTGTGTGTGATGTTTCTGCCCGTCCATGTGGGTAAGTGTTCCCGGAATTATGTGTACGCCGTCAATCTGTGACACTCTTTTCAGGAATTTCATGCTGTCGGCGGTCACTAATAAGGCCATGTTGCCGTGTTTCGCCATCAGCGTCTTTACCGCGTCAAGGCATTTTGTTATCAGTTCTTCCTCTTTATCCTTGTCGTTCAGCGGCCTGTAGCGGTATTCGGGGAAGTCTCCGAGCAGGTTCTGAAAGCGGAAAACAGCTGCATAATAGTCGCCGCCGATGCTTTCTTTTGTCGCCTCAATACGCTCTTGAAGTATTGTTCCGGGCTTGAACAGCTCGCAGAACAGCTCTCCCCAGTTGAACGGACGCTTCCCGGTGCCTTCTTTTGCGTAAGTTTTGTTGATGTGTTCAAGCAGGTCCCTGTTGCTGTAGAAATGTATCTGCCTTTTCGCCCTTAGGTTGAAAAGCCTTGTGGCAAGGTGTTCGCCCCTCATGTACAGCACCCTGCTGTATAGCGGATTGTCGGTGTATTCACCTCGTTTTAGTGTCCAGTCGTAGGCTGCAGGCTGCAAATAGTCTTCCAGTTTGAACGGATATGTGTATTTAATCCTGAAAGGTTTGCCAAGGTATTTGCAGTAAGCGTAAAGCGAGATTATGCCTTTGAACCTGTCGCACATTCCTCCGTGGTAAGCCTCTCCGTCAATCATGGCGACATATATGGGGCTTTTCGTCTTCGGCTTGCCCAGTTCTTTTGACTTGAAAGCTATTTTTGTTGTCAGCAGTAATTCCTTGAACAGATGCTTCAGTTCCAACAGCTTGTATTTCTTTCCGTAGTAAGTAGCCATGTCTTATTGTAGCATTTTGTTTGCCTGTGCGTGTCGGTGTAACCGTCAGTCTTCGATATCGTTCAGGTCGTAGCGCTCGAAATACCCCATGTCGCGTATCGTTGTGGTGCGTGCCCGGCCTCGTGCGCGCTTGCCGAGGAACTCTTCGTATGACTTTACGGCGTAGTGGTTGATGCGGATAACGTCGTGTTGCGGCTTCCGGTCGCCTGAATGCTTGGTTATGCGGTTACCGTGGGAATCGCCCGCATGGCCCGATATGCGTGCCGCTTCGTGGCATCCTGTCATGGTGCATACGCGCCGTGGGTCGGCTATGCTCTTTGATTGTGTGTTCAGTCTGTGGTCGGGCAGGGAGTGCTTTCTGAACCTTTCCATTACGCCTCCCGGCTCTTTGGTCTTCGCGCCGCCGCTTCCGTAGACGAGCCAGTTGATTTCCACAACTGCGAAATTTTCCATCCTGCGCAGGAAGTCGGGAATGCTCTTGTCCTTTACAGGCACGATAAACTCGTCAAGGTCTATCACTGCGAGCCACCGTGTGTCAAGGCGGTGGCGCTCAAAGCAGTCGTCATACGCGGCCAGTTGCTGTTTCTGGCCGGGAAAATAAGTGTATTCCACTATTCCTGCCTCGATGTATGGCGCAAGCACTTCTTTCGTGCAGTCGGTGCTTTCGTTGTCGTATATGTAAAACTTCTCTACTCCTTTGCTCCTGTGCCAGTCTATCCATTCCTTGAAATACGGGCCTTCGTTCTTGGCTATGGAGCAAACGGCCAAGTAATGTTGCGACTTTGTATGGTCGCGCTTCATCCGGCGTTTCAGCTTCATTGCCCTGAACAATCCGTAGCGGAGCACTCCGCGCCAGCGGTTGCGCGCCATCTTGCATGGTATTACTCCGGCAATTATCTCGGCATATACTTTTTTCATTGTTTACGGTTGTTTGTACGGTTGTATGGTTATTGGGTTGTAAGGTTTTACGGTTATGGGGGTACGGTTTAAGTTTTTTGCTTACCGTATAACCTCATAACCGTAAAACCCCATAACCTCATATCTTCTCAAAGCTCGACTTTTCGGGCAATATGTGCTCAAAGGCGTTCTTTATGTTTCCCATCACCATGTCATAGTTGCGTATGTGTACGTTGTCGTTAAGGCAAACCAGTTTATACGACTGGTCGTGTATTGCCCTGACAGCCTGCTTCGGGCGTACCATGAGTGGAAACATCTTTGTGTCCTGATAGGTGTTGTACGGCTCGAAGTTGCCACGGCAAATCTGCCATGTGCGGAAAAGTTCGGGCGTATAGTCGGTCAGTGCGCGGAAGCGGTTGGCCGAAGTCTCGGTAAGCTCTTTCCCGGCTACGGCCCATACTTCCTCGAAGGTAGACTTGAGGTATGGCTGTGCGTTGTGCGGAGTGCGCAGTGTGATGAACTTTCCGTATGGTTTCAGCAGGTAGTTCAGCCGCGCTTTAGAGCCGTAGTCCTTGCAGAACCATTTGTCATGCCAGCGCGCCATCACTTCTTTCTTGTCGAAGTGGCGGTTGATGATTTTCAGGTTGTTCTTTATCCTCTTGTACCATTGCGACCACGACGGGTTGTATTGGAACACGGCGATGTCGCACGGCAGCCCGTTACGGAAGAAGCGTTCGGTGCCGATATTGTTTATGATGTAGAAGTCGTCGTTGAAATATACGAAGTGCTCGGCCAGGCCGGGTATGCGGTGAATGTAGCGCTCGATTACGACGGAGTTGTAAGAGGGCAGGAATTGTTCCGGTATGTAATCCTTATGGTCTACAAGATGCAGCTTCGGGTTGGATGTGTCGAGCCATGCTGGCTTTTGTCCGCTGGTGACGAAGTGAATTTTGCGCACCCAAGGGGCGAATTTCTCCACGCCGCGGAACCAGTATTTAAGGAAACCGTAATCGCGGAAGCGGGCTTCAGACACTCCGTTCTTAGTGTTTTCCTTGTTGCCGGAGTATTTTGCGAAATCGGCCTGCCACTTGGGGTCGTCCATGTCGACCCATGTGATTACAAAATCTATATCCATGAGTGTGATTGCATATTGTTAATGTTGTTGCTCCAGCTTCTCGGCGTGCTTGAAGCGGTTGTGCGTCCACAGGTACAGCTCCGGCTGCCGCATGATGGACTGTTCGAGATGCCGGAAGTATAGGGCGGTCAGTTCGAAGTCGGGAAGTTCCTGCGGATTGTCGTGCATTTTTACGAATTCAGCCTCGTAGAACCCCCTCCTTGTACGCTTCACGTCAAGGTAGAAAGCCCCGAATTTGTAGTGTTTTATTATTTTTTCCGTGCCTGTAAGAACCGGCGCGTTGTGGTTCAGGAAGTGAAGGAAGTGGCGCGATTCCCTCATTCTTGGCGACTGGTCGGCAATGAAGCCTATCGTGCATACCTTGTGTTCGGCGGCCAGCGTGGTGATGTAGCGTGCCGTCTTGTGCATGTCTACGCTGACAGCTCCCATGCGTTCGCGTATGTGCAGCATCAGCCTGTTCATGCTGTCGTTGCGCAGCTTGTGGTATATTTGCGCCCCGATGGCGTTTTTATCCAGCCACAGGGGCATGGACGACACCCATTCCCAGTTGCCGTAGTGCCCGAGATATACCGCCACTGACTTTCCGCTGCGCAGTAACGAGTTGACGGCTTCCACATTCTTGAACGCCATGCGGCGCCTTATGGCGTCTTGTGACATTGACGCCAGCTTGCAGCTTTCAATGGTCATGTCCATGAAGAAACGGTAAAACTTCTTTTCTATAAGTTTTATTTCATGCAGGCTCTTGTCGGGAAATGACTCTGTGAGGTTCTTCCTGACGACGGCGCGGCGGTAGCGGATGATGTAATACAGAATGTAGAACATCCCGTCTGAAACGATGTACAGCAAACGGAAAGGAATATATGACAGCAGTTTGAGTAAAAAACGTAGCAAATGGTAAATACTTTCCGCCATGATTGTTTGCGTTTATCTCTTTTTTCCTTTTTGTGGCAAAATTAAGTTTTTTTCTCCATAAAAAGGATTTTTTCCTGTACTTTTCGGTAAAAAACGAATTATTTGCGGACGCTTCTACGCTCTCTTAGTGTAAAATCTCGTACGCCGGAGCAGTGGATTTAGCTTGGCCTGCATTTTAAAAGGTGGTATTTTGCATTCCAAAAGGTCATGTTTCGCCTTCTAAAAGGTGGCCTTTTGCACGCTAAAAGGGCACCTTTCGGAACGTTGCCTGCAAATGTCTGTAAATCAAGAGGTTGTAAACTGTCTTGTGAACGGCGTGCAACAGCTGAAACACATGCCGCTTGTTCACTTGTCGCTTGTCCCTTGTTCACTCGTTGTTTGTCCCTCGTTTACTTGTTTTTCGGATATTTTTTGTACTTTTGCATGCGTTTTTTTGTTGAGGAAGATATACAATGCAGAGGTATTTCCTTTATTTGAAGTATGACGGCACGGCGTACCGCGGATGGCAGGTGCAGCCGGAAGAGCGCACCGTACAGGGCGAACTGCAGAGGGCTTTGTCGGTGGCTTTGCGCGGCGAAGTGCCTGTTGTCGGCGCGGGACGTACCGATACCGGCGTGCATGCGCGCATGATGGTTGCCCATTTCGACGCGGCCGAGGGCTTGGACTGCCCGCAGTTAGTGTACAAGCTGAACAGGCTGCTGCCGCGTGACATCGCGGCTGACAGGGTTGAGACTGTTTCCGCGGATATGCACGCGCGCTTCAGCGCGGTGTCGCGCACGTACCATTATTATATACATACACGGCGCGACCCGTTCCGCAGGGCGTATTCGTGCGAGATGTATTACATTCCTGACTTTGACAAAATGAACGAGGCGGCGGCCACGTTGCTTGAGTATGACGACTTTGCGTCGTTCTGCAAGAGCCATACCGACGTGAAGACGACGCTATGCAACGTTACCGAGGCGCGGTGGGTGCAGGACGACGAGTACAGTTGGCACTTCGTAATTACGGCCAACCGCTTCCTGCGCAACATGGTGCGCGCAGTGGTCGGAACGCTGTTCGATGTGGGGCGAGGCCGCATCGACACCGAAGGGTTCAGGAAAATAATAGAAGGCAAGTCGCGCTCCGCCGCCGGCGACAGCGTTCCGGCGTGCGCGCTGTTCCTCGAAAAGATATTGTATTGAAGGAGTAAGGAGAGAAGGGATAAGGAGAGAAGAAGTAAAGGAGTAAGGAGAGATGGAGTAGGGATTAACGGCTATTCCTTGCATGTTCCTTGCAATCTGATTTTTCACTTTTCATTTTTAATTTTTCATTCAGAATGTGGTTACTGTTGGCTTTTCTATCCGCAGCTTTGCTCGGATTTTACGATTCGTTCAAGAAAAAGTCGCTTGACGGCAACGCCGTCATCCCCGTATTGTTTCTCAACACGCTGTTCTCGTCGCTCATCTTCCTGCCGTTCATTGTGCTGTCGGCTACGACTGACATGCTCGACGGCACGATGTTCAAGGTCGCCGGCGGCGGATGGGACATGCACAAGTATATCATCCTGAAAAGCGTCATTGTGCTGGCGTCGTGGGTGTTCGGGTATTTCGGCATGAAGCACCTGCCCTTAACCATCGTAGGGCCTATCAATGCCACGCGCCCGGTGATGGTGCTTGTCGGTGCGTTCGTCGTGTTCGGCGAGCGTCTTAACATTTATCAGTGGATAGGTGTGGCTCTGGCTGTGGCGTCGTTCTTCATGCTGAGCCGTAGCGGAAAGAAGGAAGGTATCGACTTCAAGCACGACCGCTGGATATACTTCATCGTGCTTGCCGCCCTGCTCGGTGCGGTGAGCGGCCTTTACGACAAGTACCTCATGGCGCCGGCAAGCCACGGTGGAGTAGGGCTTGACCGCATGATGGTGCAGAGTTGGTATAACATTTACCAGTGTTTTATGATGGGCGCGATGCTGCTTGTGCTTTGGTGGCCTAAGCGCAAGCATACCACGCCGTTCCGTTGGGACTGGTGCATAATACTGATAAGCATATTCCTTAGTGCCGCCGACTTTGTTTATTTCTATGCGTTGAGCATTCCCGGGGCTATGATAAGCGTCGTGTCTATGGTAAGGCGCGGCAGCGTAATAGTGTCGTTCCTGTTCGGAGCTGCGCTTTTGCATGAGAAGAACCTGAAGAGCAAGGTTGTAGACCTTATCCTCGTGTTGCTCGGCATGGTGTTCCTCTATATCGGGTCTAAATAAGTTGACGAGATACAAGCAGACGAGTGACGAGGATACAGGCTTGTCCGCTTGTTCCCTGTCAACTTGTTTACTCGTCTGCTTGTCAACTTGTTTACTCGTCTGCTTGTCAACTTGTCAATTCGTCTGCTGCAAAACTTGTTTGCTGAAAATTTTGCTTTTTAGTGTAAAAATAGTATTTTTGCATTCGATTATTAATGAAATAAGCTTGTTTTTATGGCATATAACATATTCAAGGGGTTGGGTATAGCATTGGTAACACCGTTTACTTCAGACGGTTCTGTTGACTACCAAGCCCTGAAAAGGCTCATCGCTTACCAGCTTGCAGGCGGTGCCGACTTCTTTTGCATTCTCGCCACGACGGGCGAGACACCGACACTGACCCGGGACGAGAAGTCGAAGATTAAGCAGCTTGTTGTCGAGATGGTTGGCGGCAAGGTGCCCGTCTTGATGGGCTGTGGCGGCAACAACACGGCGGAAGTCGTGAATGAGTTGCAGACCGGAGATTTTTCAGGCATAGATGGCGTGTTAAGCGTATGTCCTTATTATAACAAGCCTTCGCAGGAGGGGCTTTACAGGCATTTCAAGACCATTGCAGCGGCGACCAACTTGCCTGTAGTGCTTTACAATGTGCCTGGGCGTACAGGCGTCAACCTTAAGGCGGAGACTACCGTCCGTCTGGCCAATGACTGTCCTAACATCGTGGGAATAAAGGAGGCTGCAGGAAGCCTTGAGCAGGTTGACGAAATAATAAAGAACAAGCCGGCTTCGTTTGATGTAATCAGCGGCGACGATGCGCTTACGTTCCCGATGATAGCCTGCGGTGCGGTTGGTGTGATTTCGGTCATAGGCAATGCCCTGCCTAAAGAGTTCTCACGCATGATACGCCTTGAGATGAACGGCGAAATAGAGAGCGCACGCAAGATACATCATAAGTTTACCGACCTTTTCAATCTGCTTTTCGTTGACGGAAATCCTGCCGGCGTGAAGGCTATGCTTCATGAGATGGGGATGATTGAGAATGTGCTCCGCCTGCCGCTTGTGCCCACGCGGTTGACTACCATGCAACGCATAAGCGAGTGTTTGAAGTTCAGGATTTGAGAATTTAAGATATTGTTGTAACGGAAAACGCGGCCTTCCACAATACGGAATGCCGCGTTTTTATTTCTGTTCCGTGTTTTTTCCACGCTTATACCAACACTCAATGGCATAAAACAAAGAAGCCGCAGGACTTAGTCCTGCGGCTTTACTCGCTTTTAATTGTTGTAGCTAATTATTCAGCAACAGTGCTGTCAGCAGCAACAGAGTCAGCAACAACGCTGTCAGCAGCCATTGTGTCAACAACAGCAGTGTCAGTTGCTGTTGTGTCAGCAGCCTCAGTGTTGGCTGTTTTGTTACCACAAGATGCGAAAGAGATAGCTGCGATAGCTACGAACATTAAAACTAACTTTTTCATTTTCTTTGCTTTTTAAATCTGTAAAACAATCATTTGTTTATTAAAACGCTGCAAAGGTAAGTATTTTTTCAATACGTTGTTCCCTTTTTTATGTTTTTTTTCGGCTTGCAGTTGTAACTTTTTTATAAGTTGTTGATAATCAGTGAGATGTGGACTGCTAACGACTGTTAAACTTTCTGCGGGTATTAAGAAATGTTGTAGGATGACACTGATATCGACTTTTTTTCGTACCTTTGTGCCATGCAATATGCGCCGTGGAGCCGGTAAGTTTCTTGCTTGTTGGCGGCGAGTGTTGACAGGACTATTATATAATAAGGTGTAATACTTTTCAAGAGGCGGCCTTTTATTGTCGTTGGCCGTAAAGTAAGATATAATAATGATTGATACATCGGCTTTTCAAGGTAAAACCGCCGCTTATTTTACGCTTGGTTGCAAGTTGAATTTTTCCGAGACATCCACTTTCGGACGGCTTTTGGGCGATATGGGGGTGCGCACCGTGAGCAATGGTGCTGACATTTGCATAATCAATACGTGTTCAGTGACCGAAGTCGCCGACCATAAATGCCGCCAGGCCATACACCGAATGGTGCGTGAGAACCCGGGAGCTTTTGTCGTTGTAACGGGATGTTACGCCCAGTTGAAGCCCGAAACGGTGGCCGGGATTGACGGTGTTGACCTTGTATTGGGCGCAAATGAGAAAGCCGACCTGATACAGTTTCTGTCAGAGGCATGGTCGGGCGCAAGGCAGGAGACATCCCTTCACCGTCACCATACAGTAAAGACGAAGGATATAAAGACGTTTGCGCCAAGTTGTTCGCGCGGCAACCGTACCCGGTATTTCCTCAAAGTGCAGGATGGATGCAATTATTTCTGCACTTATTGTACCATCCCTTATGCCCGTGGTTTCAGCCGTAACCCAAGTATAGAGTCGCTTGTTGCACAGGCACATCAGGCCGCTGCCGAGGGCGGAAAGGAGATTGTGCTCACCGGGGTGAACATAGGAGACTTCGGAAGGAGCACGGGTGAGAGTTTTACCGACCTTGTAAAGGCGTTGGACGGGGTGGAAGGCATCAGCCGTTTCCGCATAAGCAGCATCGAGCCTGATCTGCTTGATGACGGGCTTATCGAGTATTGTGCGAACAGCAGGGCGTTCATGCCGCATTTCCATATACCGTTGCAGAGTGGCTCTGACGAAGTGTTGCGCCTCATGCACAGGCGTTACGACACGTCTTTGTTCGCCCATAAAATAGAGCTTATAAAGCAGATGATGCCCGATGCGTTTATAGGTGTTGACGTGATGGTGGGCACAAGGGGTGAAAGACCGGAGTTGTTTGAGGAAACATACGGTTTCATAAAGTCGTTGGACGTCACCCAGTTGCATGTTTTCCCTTATTCCGAGCGTCCCGGAACGGCGGCGTTGAAAATCCCGTATGTCGTTTCCGACGCAGACAAAAAGCTGCGCAGCAAGCGTCTTTTGGATTTGTCAGACGAGAAGACGGAGGCTTTTTACGCCCGGCATATCGGCTCCGAGGCCGAAGTTTTGTTCGAGAAGGCGACGCGGGGCAGGGCGATGCATGGTTTTACAAGCAATTACATACGTGTTGAATTGCCGCCATCAGAGGGCAATGACGAGTTGGACAACCAGATAATTAAGGTTAAGTTGGGCGGTTTCAATCATGACAAGACCGCATTAAAAGCTATTTTATGATATGGACAAGACCGCTATTGTCATACTGAACTGGAACGGAGTTGAGATGCTTACGCGCTTCCTTCCAAACGTGCTTGATTACTCCCGTGACGAGGCTGTGGTGTATGTTGCCGACAACGCCTCGACCGACAACTCCCTCGAAGTCCTGAAGATGCACTTCCCGGAGGTGCGTGTCATCGTCTTGGAAAAGAACTGGGGCTTTGCCGAAGGGTACAACCGTGCGCTTGAACAGATAGAAGCCGAGTATTACGTGCTGCTTAATTCTGATGTCGAAGTGTCCCATCATTGGCTTACTCCGTTGATAGAGTTCATGGACAACAATGCCGATGTGGCGGCGTGCCAGCCCAAGCTGTTGTCAATGAAGAACCGGGACGCTTTCGAGTACGCCGGCGCTTGCGGCGGTTATCTTGACCGTTATGGCTATCCTTTCTGCCGGGGAAGGGTGTTTGATACGGTGGAATATGACGGCGGACAGTATGATTATGAGGCTGAAATCTTGTGGGCTACGGGGGCTTGTATGGTTGTCAGGGCGGCTGACTTCAAGCGGGCAGGCGGTTTTGATGCGCGTTTCTTCGCCCATAGCGAAGAGATTGACCTGTGCTGGCGCCTGCGTCTTTCGGGCAAGAAGATATATTGCATTCCCGACAGCTTTGTTTATCATATCGGCGGAGGCACGTTGCCGAAGAACAATCCGATGAAAACCTACCTGAATTTCCGCAACAACCTTACCATGCTTTACAAGAACCTGCCCGACAATGAGCTTCGTCATGTGATGCGTGCGCGGCTGTTCTTGGATTACCTTGCCGCCTTCCAGGCTTTGCTGTCGGGGCATTTCGGCGACTGCAAAGCAATAGTAAAAGCTCGAAAGGCATTCAAGAAGTGGCTGCCTGAGTACCGGGAAGTGAGGGCGGAGGTGCAGGCTGGCCGCACGGTTGACGATGCTAAGGGCATATACCGCCGTTCAATCCTTTGGCAGTATTACGCCAAGGGGCATAAAAAGTATTCGGAATTAGATGCTTGAAGCAGCGCGGACAAGTGTCCGTCTGTCACTTTGTAAATCCCAATGACATTACACTGAACTTCATGCCGCCGGCCTTAGCCAGTTCGGTGGCGCATGATATTACCGTTGCGCCGGTTGTAACCACGTCGTCTATTATCAGTATGTGCTTGCCTTTTACGGCCTCGCTGTCTTTTAAAATGAACTCGCCTTCCACGTTCTCGTTCCTTTGCCAGCGGCTCATCTGTGTCTGGCTGCCCTTGAACGATTTTCTTTTTACAGCGTTGCTTATTATTGGCAAGCGTGTTATCTGGCTTACTCCGCGTGCTATTTCGAGGCTTTGGTTGTAGCCGCGTTTGCGTTTCCTCTTTTTGGCGAGCGGCACAGGCACTATCGCATCGATGCCGTTGAAGAACCGGTGTGCCGCAAATTCCTTGGCAATCATGCGTCCCATAAGTTCCCCTGTTTCAGGATGGTTCATGTATTTCAGCCTGTATATGATTTTGCTTGCATCCGAATGTGCCCTGTAAAAGAACAGAGCCGCGGCCTTTTCAACCGTTATCCGTCCCCAGAAAAGCTTTGCCATCTCGTTGTCGTAAGGCGTTGCCGCATATCCGGTTCGCGGCAGCTCGATGTTGCACGCGGTGCATATCACGTCCTCGCCTATGCCGAGCCGGCATCCGCACATCGCGCATTGCCTTGGCGCGACAAGGTTGATTAGCCTTACGGCAAGCTCGACAAACACTTGGGTTAATTAAGAATGAAAAATTAAAAATGAAGAATTAAGGGGCAAAGAATTAAGAGTTAAGAAAAATACCCGTCGTTTTTGTTGCCGCTGTGCACAACCAACAAAAAGTATTTTTCTTAACTCTTAATTCTTAACCCTTAATTTATTAGTAGCTCCTTGCTATGATTACGCGGTGCTTTGCAGGTTTGCCTGACACCATGTCGATGCCTTCGGTCTGCTCCACTCCGAACGGAACGCAGCGTATCGTGGCCTGTGTTTCCTCCTTGATGCGTGCCTCAGTCTCGGCCGTGCCGTCCCAGTGGCAGAGGAAGAAGCCGCCGTCCTTGATGCGCTCCTTGAACTCGTCGTAGTTGTCGCACTCGTAGATGCGTGCGTCGCGGTAAGCCTTCGCCTTCTTGAACATGTTGTCCTGAATGTCTTTCAACAACTGTTCTACGCGTTCAACTATACCGTCAACGGGCACGGTGTCTTTCTCCAAGGTGTCGCGGCGCATTATTTCGAGAGTGTTGTTCTCAAGGTCGCGGCCACCCATAACGAGGCGGACGGGCACGCCTTTCAGTTCGTAGTCGGCGAACTTGAAGCCCGGACGCTTGTTGTCTGCATCGTCATACTTGACAGATATGCCAGCTGCGCGCAGCGCGTTGATAACCGGAGTGAGCTTTTCTGTTATGGCCTGCAGCTGTTCCGCACCCTTGGTTATAGGTATGATGACAACCTGTATGGGGGCGAGCATAGGCGGCAGCACGAGTCCGTTGTCGTCAGAATGGGTCATGATGAGCGCGCCAATGAGGCGTGTAGACACTCCCCACGACGTAGCCCATACGTATTCGGGCTTGTTCTCCTTATTAAGATATGTCACGTCGAACGCCTTTGCAAAGTTCTGTCCGAGGAAGTGGCTCGTTCCGCTTTGCAAAGCCTTGCCATCCTGCATCATCGCCTCGATGGTGTAAGTGTCAAGCGCGCCGGCGAAACGCTCGGTCTCGCTCTTCACGCCCTGGACAACGGGCACGGCCATCCACTTCTCCGCGAACTCGGCATATACGTGGAGCATCTTCTGAGCCTCGGCCTCGGCCTCCTCACGTGTGGCGTGTGCCGTGTGGCCTTCCTGCCAGAGGAATTCCGATGTGCGCAGGAACGGGCGTGTACGCATCTCCCATCGCATTACGTTGCACCACTGGTTGCACATCAGCGGCAGGTCGCGGTATGAGTGTATCCAGTTCTTGTAGGTGTTCCATATAATTGTTTCCGACGTCGGACGGATGATGAGTTCTTCTTCAAGGCGTGCCGTGGGGTCAACCTCCACGCCGCTCTTGTCTTCCTTTGCGCGCAGGCGGTAGTGTGTCACCACGGCGCACTCCTTAGCGAAGCCCTCAACGTGCTCGGCCTCGCGAGAGAGGAACGACTTTGGTATGAGCAGCGGAAAATATGCGTTCTGCGCGCCGGTTTCCTTGAACATCAGGTCAAGCTGGTGCTGCATCTTTTCCCAGATAGCGTAGCCGTAAGGCTTTATCACCATGCAGCCGCGCACGGCAGACTGCTCGGCAAGGTCGGCCTTGGTTACCAAGTCGTTGTACCACTGACTGTAGTTGTCAGCCCTTTTGGTAAGGTCTTTAAGTTCTTTTGCCATGATAAAAATGCTTGTTTTTACTAATTTGGATGCAAACTTACACATTTTCCGCCGAATATTGAAATTATCTTTCTACTTTGTTGCACTTTGGTTTGCCACTGCTTCCGAAACGCCCTGTTTCAGGCGGTTTTGCAAAAGGTGGCCTTTTGCACGGCGATTGACGGTCTTTTGCACGGTGAAAGAGCACCTTTTACACGGCGAAAGACGGCCTTTTGCAAACGGCTTTTGTGTCGGCCGGCTGTTGCCTGGCTGCGCTATGTGTGGCATTAAGTATTCTTTTCCTCTGCAAATATTTGTTGTGACGGGAATTTTGCTTAACTTTGCGAGCTAAAGGGTGTTGCGGAACATACGGCGCCGACGGCGTGCAAATGTCCGACAAGCTCTTTTAGTGTAAGATGAAAGTATGATTTCAGTAGAACATTTGAAAGTGGAGTTTGGTGTGAAGCCGCTGTTCAGCGACGTCGGTTTCGTCATCAACGACCGCGACCGCATAGCCCTTGTGGGCAAGAACGGCGCGGGAAAGTCCACCATGCTCAAGATATTGTGCGGCATGCAGAAGCCTACGGAGGGAACGGTAAGCGTACCGGCCGATACCACGATAGGCTACCTGCCGCAGGTGATGGTGCTTACCGACGACACGACAGTGCGCGAAGAGGCCCGTAAGGCGTTTGCCGGCAACACCGAACTGAAGGCGCGCATCGACCGCATGAACGACGAGCTGGCCTCGCGTACCGACTATGACAGTCCTGAATACATGGCCCTTGTGGACAAGTTCACGCGCGAGCACGAACGCTACATGATGATGGGTGCCGAAGGCTACGAGGCCGACATAGAGCGCACCCTTATGGGACTGGGCTTCACGCGCGACGACTTCGAGCGCCCTACGCGCGAGTTCAGCGGCGGATGGCGCATGCGCATAGAGCTTGCCAAGATACTGCTTGAACGGCCAGACGTGCTGCTGCTTGACGAGCCTACCAACCACCTCGACATTGAGAGCATACAGTGGCTTGAGCAGTTTCTTGCCACGAGCGCCAATGCCGTTGTGCTTGTAAGCCACGACCGCGCCTTTATTAATAATGTGTCGAACCGCACGCTGGAAATAAGCTGCGGCAAGGTGGTTGACTACAAGGTGAAGTACGACGAGTACGTGCGCCTTCGTGCCGAGCGGCGCGAACAGCAGTTGCGTGCCTATGAGAACCAGCAGAAGGAAATAGCCGACATAAAGGACTTCATAGAGCGCTTCCGCTACAAGCCGACCAAGGCCGTGCAGGTGCAGAGCCGCATAAAGCAGCTGGAGAAAATCGTGCCCATAGAGGTTGACGAGGTTGACAACTCGGCCATGCATCTGAAGTTTCCGCCATGCCTGCGCAGCGGCGACTATCCCGTAATATGTGACGATGTGCGCAAGGATTACGGCGAGCACACGGTGTTCAGCGGCGTTACGCTGACCATAAAGCGCGGCGAGAAGGTGGCCTTTGTGGGCAAGAACGGCGAGGGAAAGTCAACGCTCGTGAAGTGCATTATGGGCGAGATACCTTTCACCGGCACGCTTAAAATAGGCCACAACGTACAAATAGGCTACTTCGCGCAGAACCAGGCGCAGCTGCTCGATGAGAACCTTACCGTGTTCCAGACCATCGACAATGTGGCCAAGGGCGACATCAGGCTGCGCATAAACGACATTCTCGGCGCGTTCATGTTCGGCGGCGAGGCGTCGGAAAAGCGTGTCAAGGTGCTTAGCGGCGGCGAACGCAGCCGCCTGGCGATGATACGTCTGCTGCTCGAGCCTGTCAACCTGCTGATTCTCGACGAGCCTACCAACCATCTTGACATGCCCTCGAAGGACGTGTTGAAGGAAGCCATCAAGGCTTTCGACGGCACGGTTATCGTGGTGAGTCACGACCGCGAGTTCCTTGACGGGCTGGTTTCCAAGGTTTATGAGTTCGGCGGAGGCCGTGTGAAAGAGCATCTCGGCGGAATATACGACTATCTTTCGAGCCGCCATGCCGACGAGCAGACCAGGAATGAAATACTGGGACAACATGGCGACAGGAAAGCTGCTGCGGGCAAGGCTGACTCCGGGAAGCCCGGCGTTGAGGCTGCGGCGTCGCCTTCTGCACCTAACGCTTCGGCCTTGTCATACGCTGAGCGCAAGGAAATGCAGAAGAAGTTGCGCAAGGCAGAGAAGGCCGTGGCCGACAGCGAAGCCGGCATAGAGCGGCTTGAAGCCCGCCTGAAAGAGCTTGACAGCATACTGTGTCAGCCTGAAAAGGCGAGCGACATGACCCTTGTTACCGAATATACGGAGACGAAAAAGGCTCTTGATGAAGAGGTTGACCGCTGGGAACGGCTTTCCGAAGAACTTGAAAAGCTGAAAGACTGAAAGGCAGAAAAATGAAGAATATACCAAATAAAAAGGTTTAATTATGAAAATGAAACACATTATTCCAATGGTGCTGTTCGCCTCGGCCACAATGACCGTTGACGCACAGGCGCAGTTGAAGTCGGGCATCGACATGTCCAACCTTGACACAAGCGTAAGACCGGTCGATGACTTTTACAAGTATGCCTGCGGCGGATGGATGAAGAACAATCCACTGCCGGCGGCTTATTCACGCTTCGGCAGCTTCGACCAGCTGGCGCTTGACAACAACAAGCGCATCAACTCAATCCTTACAGACCTGCTGAAAAACACTTACCAGGCCGGTACGACCGAGCAGAAGCTCAGCGACTTTTACAAGCTGGCCATGGACTCCGTGCGCCGCAACTCTGAAGGAGTGAAGCCCGTGATGCCTCTCATCAACGAGTTTGAGGGCGCAAAGACCGTTGCCGACCTGCGCGCGTTGCAGCTGAAGTATGCCACATTCGGCTACGGACTGCCGATGGGCATCGGCTTCGGAGCCGACGAGAAGAACGCCAAGATGAACATATTGAACATATACCAGGGCGGCCTTGTGCTCGGACAGAAGGAGTATTACCTTGATACCGACTCGGCAACGACGGCCATCCGCGAGGCTTACAAGAAGCACATTGTACGCATGTTCAAGCTCTTCGGCTACTCCGAGGCCGACGCGCAGAAGAAGATGACGGACATCCTGAAGGTGGAGACTGCGTTGGCAAAGGTTTCAAAGTCGCAGACAGAGCTGCGTGACGTAGAGGCAAACTACAACAAGATGACCCTTGAACAGTTTGAAAGCAACTATCCTAACGTCAACTTGACGAAAATGCTCAACGCGGAAGGCGTGAAGACCGAATATTTCAAGGAGATGGTGGTAGGTCAGCCTGATTTCGTGAAGGGTGCCAACAGTGTGCTGGCAAGCATCACTGCCGACGAGCTGCGCGCTTACATGGAGTGGGATGCCATCCTTTCCGCCGCAAGCTATTTGAGCGACGACGTGGTTGAGGCCAACTTCGACTTCTTCGGGCGTACCATGTCGGGACGCAAGGAGAACCATCCGCGCTGGAAACTCGCTACGGCACATGTCGAGGCGCAGATGGGCGAGGCACTTGGCAAGATGTACGTTGAGCGTTACTTCCCGGCATCTTCAAAGGAGCGGATGGAGAAACTCGTGAAGAACCTGCAAATATCTCTTGGCGAGCGCATCAAGGCGCAAGACTGGATGAGCGCCGAAACGAAGCAGGCAGCTCTCGACAAGCTCAACGCCTTCTACGTGAAGATTGGCTATCCTAACCAGTGGAAAGACATGTCGGGACTGACAATCGACCCCAAGCTCTCTTTCTATGAGAACGTGCAGAACTGCCGCAAGTTCTGGTCGAAGTGGGATATTGACTACCGTGCAGGCAAGCCCGTTGACAAGGACGAGTGGTTTATGACGCCTCAGACGGTCAACGCATACTATAACCCCACGACAAACGAAATCTGCTTCCCTGCCGGCATACTGCAGGTGCCCTTCTTTGACCCGACAGCAGACGACGCATTCAATTACGGAGCCATTGGCGTTGTGATAGGACATGAGATGACTCACGGCTTTGACGACCAGGGCCGTCACTATGACAAGAACGGTAACATGACCGACTGGTGGACGGCTTCGGATGCCGACAACTTCAACAAACGCGCCGATGAATACGCTGCGTTCTTCTCTGCCATCAAGGTGTTGCCTGATCTCAACGCCAACGGTAGGCTGACGCTGGGAGAGAACCTTGCCGACCATGGTGGACTGGAGGTTGCCTTCAACGCTTACAAGAACGCCACGAAGGACGCTCCGTTGAAGACTATTGACGGGCTTACTCCCGACCAGCGCTTCTTCCTTGCTTACGCCGGCGTATGGGCGGCAAACATCACCGAGGAAGAAATCCGCAACCGCACCAAGATGGACCCGCACTCTCTCGGCGAATGGCGCGTTAACGGCGCACTGCCGCACATTGACGCATGGTATGCCGCTTACGGTGTGAAGCCGGGCGACAAGTTGTACCTGCCGAAAGAAGAGCGATTGAAACTTTGGTAATGTTTAAAGGTGAGAAGGTGAGAAGGTGAAAAGGTGAGAAGTTTTTTCACCGTTTCTCACCCTCTCATCCTCTCACTTTCTCACCTTCTTACTTTCTCACCTTCTCACCCTCTCACCTTTAAATTATGTTCATAACCCTTGCAATCCTCGCCGTAGCGGCTGTTTTCTTTGCCATCGGCAAGATACGTTCCGATGTCGTGGCCATGTGCGCATTGATATTGCTCATGGTTTTTGGAATACTCACTCCTGATGAGGCTCTTGCCGGCTTCTCCAACAGCGTAGTCATAATGATGGTTGGTCTGTTTGTTGTCGGCGGTGCGATATTCCAGACGGGCTTGGCAAAGATGATTAGCGGCCGCATCATGAAGCTGGCCGGCAACAGCGAGCTGCGCCTGTTCCTGCTGGTTATCGCCGTGACGTCGGCTATCGGAGCGTTTGTCAGCAACACCGGCACGGTGGCCTTGATGCTGCCTATCGTGGTGAGTCTTGCCGCAAAGGCCAAGGTCGATGCCAGCCGTATGCTAATGCCTTTGGCTTTCGCCAGCAGCATGGGAGGCATGCTTACGCTCATTGGTACGCCGCCAAACCTCGTAATACAAGACGCGCTTGTTGCTGAGGGTTACGAGCCGCTGTCGTTCTTTTCGTTTACTCCTGTCGGTTTGGTGTGCATCGCCGTCGGAGTGATAGTGCTGCTTCCATTAAGCAAATGGTTTCTTGGCAAGAAGAAGGGTGACGACGCCGGACGCAAGATGAAGGCCAAGTCGCTGGAACAGCTGGTGAGCGAATACCGGCTTGCCGACAACTTGTGGCGTTTCGTAGTTGGACGAGGCTCGCAGATGGCAGGGCACACCATGGCCGAGCTTGACATACGCAACCGTTATGGACTGTCTGTGCTCGAAGTAAGGCGTGAGACAACGAAACAGGGTTTGATAAGGAACGTCAGCCAGACGCCTGCCGGACCGCGTACCGTTGTGCAGGAGGGCGACGTGCTCTACATCACGGGCGACAAGGAGCAGGCATTGCGCTTTGCATCCGACTATTCGCTTGCGGTTCCGCCAAAGGACGCTTCCGGCAGCGGAAAGTTCGACTTTTACGACATCGGTATGGCTGAAATCGTGCTACTGCCTGAGTCGGGCCTTGTTGGAAGACAGGTGAGCGAGGCCGGTTTCCGTTCGAAGTATAGTGTCAACATAATGGGCATACGACGCAAAGGGGAATACATAATGGACGGCCTGGCCGCCGTGCGCCTTCACGCTGGCGACGTGCTGCTCGTGCAGGGCACATGGGCAAGCATCAGCCGCCTTGGGGGCGAAGAAGAAAAGTGGGTGGTGCTCGGCCAGCCTCTTGAAGAAGCGGCCAAGGTGACGCTCGACTACAAGGCACCGTTGGCGGCATTCATAATGCTGGCTATGGTAGCCATGTTGTTTTTCGATTTTATCCCCTTCCCCCCGGTTACGGCCGTGATGATAGCCGCCGTGCTGATGGTTCTTACTGGATGCTTCCGTAATGTGGAGGCTGCCTACAAGACCATCAACTGGGAAAGCGTGGTGCTAATTGCCGCCATGATGCCTATGTCGGTGGCATTGGAAAAGACCGGCGCTTCCTCCGCCATCTCGCACACGCTTGTGAGCGGCCTTGGCGGCTACGGCCCATACGTGCTGCTGGCCGGGATATATTTTACCACGTCGCTGCTGACGATGTTCATCAGCAATACTGCCACGGCTGTGCTCATGGCGCCTATCGCCTTCGCCTCGGCCACCGAGGTGGGGCTAAGCCCGTATCCTTTCCTTTTCGCCGTGGCTCTCGGCGCCAGCATGTGTTTCGCTTCGCCGTTCTCTACGCCGCCCAACGCACTTGTGATGCAGGCCGGCCGCTACACATTCATGGATTATGTCAAGGTGGGGCTGCCACTGCAAATAGTAATGGGCGTGGTGATGGTGTTCGTACTGCCGCTGCTATTCCCGTTTTAGAAAGGTGAGAACGTGATGAGTGAAAAGTGAAAAATCCCAATACGTTACAATGCATTGGGATTTTTCACTTTTCATTTTTCATTCTTTATTTTGTAACGGTTTTGTAATACATAATGCTTAATTTTGCGGCGAAATATGAAATGTCAATGAAGAAAGAAGAACGAATAGTGAAGAATTCATTGCCTGCAAGGCATTTGAAATTTTCGTTCTTTACTCTTCGCTCTTAATTAAAAAATCCTATTCAATGAACCGTAAAGTATTACTGGCTGTGCTCTTTGCCGTTTGTGCCTCCGCCACGGCCATGGCCGACGACGATGAAGACAAGGTTGACCGCACGCCGAAGGTGCACGGCACCATACGCGGAAAGTACGAATACCAGACAGAGGAGAACCAGGGGCGTTTCCAGGTGCGCAACGCCAGGGTGAGCCTCGACGGCAACATAAACAAGGTAGTGTCGTACAAGGTTGAAATCGACCTCTCCGACGAAGGCCAAATCAAGATGCTCGACACTTACACGCGCATAAAGCCATTGCGCGGACTCGACTTCACAATAGGCCAGATGCGCGCCCCCTTCACCATCGACGCCCACCGTTCGCCCCACCTGCAGTACTTCGCCAACCGTTCGTTCATAGCCAAGCAAGTGGGCAACGTGCGCGACGTGGGTGCAACCATTGGCTACTCGTTCAACGTTGGCTTCCCCATAACGCTCCAGGCCGGCATGTTCAACGGCTCGGGACTTACAGACCAGAAGGACTTTTGGACGAACAATGTCAACTTCTCGGCCAAGGCACAGATGTTCTTCCCCCGTGGATTCAACCTTACGCTGAGTACGCAGAAGATAAAGCCCGACAACGTGTCTGTGATGATGTATGACGCCGGAGCGTACTACCACGCACACGGCTGGCACGTAGAGGTAGAATACCTGTACAAGCATTACGCCC
Source organism: uncultured Prevotella sp. (assembly GCA_900554545.1). Classification (GTDB taxonomy): domain Bacteria; phylum Bacteroidota; class Bacteroidia; order Bacteroidales; family Bacteroidaceae; genus Prevotella. The sequence goes on from USHW01000002.1 coordinate 76,528, forward strand.
ATGACGCGTTCAAGCCCGTACACGCCCTTGACGCCTTTGTGAGCTACGACATCCCCCTGCGCAAGTGTTTCTTCAAGAAAATATCGCCGCTTGTGCGCTATGACTACATGAGCGACCATAGCGACGGCAAGCGTTACAACGACGACGGCGACGAGGACGAAACCGGAACGCTTGTAATCAACGACTACCGCCGTTCGCGCCTTACGGGTGGGTTTACATTCAGCCTCGACCTGCCCTTCGTTTCAGACATACGCCTTAACTACGAGAAATATTTTTATCGCAGCGGAGCAATAGCGAAGCCGTCGGAGAAAGACAAAATCGTAATAGAATTCATGACGAGGTTCTGAACGGAAGGCGTCAGTAATGTCAGTACTTCTGAAACAGTGCTTGCTTCGTTCCGTTAAGGCTTCTACAAGTCCGGTGTCGGAGATTTTACGGAGTTTTGTACTGAAAAAGGCTGTTTCTTGTTGTTTTTGTAAGCGTCTGTAGCTCAGCGGCTTATGACGGATTACCATTGTGGAGGCAGTCGGAATGATTACGAAATGCGGTGTTTTGCGATGCGAAACACCGCATTTTGCATTGTAAAATGCCGTCTTTTATATTGTAAGATGTCGTCAGTGTGCGGCTTTTTCATGCTTGTCACGCTCCTTTTCCGCCGTTTTTTCTTGCGAATTATGTTGTTGGGGCGTGCCGTAGTGTCCGTTCGTACTTTTGCCGTTACGTGTTTCCCCAGCTGTTGAATTTATTTCGCGATTTTCATTTGTAAAGTAATTTTACGGAAAAAGGCGGCTTTTCCGCATTGCGAAGGCCGCCTTTTGCATACATGCCGCAGTCACACCATCATTAGGTCGCTCATGATGGTGTCGCTGATGTATATTCCCCGGCGCGTCAGTCTCAGGCATGCGCCGAGGCGCTGCATCAGTCCGCGCGCTATGTATGGCTCGGCCCCGTCGAGCAGGTATTTGGCATATTGTCGTCCGAGGTTTGCGGCGAGGCTGTCGGTGTTCAGTCCGTCGGCGGTGCGCAGAGCGGTGGTAATGATGTCGTTGTATGTGGTGCGCGCGTCGAGGACTTCTCGCTCCATGGGTATGTGGCCTTGCTCTATGGCGGCGGTGTAGGCGGTTAGCGAGGCAGTGTTCCACTGGCGCGAGCGCATGTCGAACGAGTGGGCGGCGGCTCCGAGTCCTATGTACGGTTCTTGTTGCCAGTATGATGAGTTGTGGCGCGAGCGGTAGCCCGGTCGCGCGAAGTTGCTTATCTCATAATGCTCGTATCCGGCGGCGGCAAGGGTGTCGGCAAGGGCGTCGTACATGGCAAGGCTCAGTCCGTCGTCAACCGGCTCTATGGTCCGGCTGTCGAGCATCCGCTTCAGAGGTGTGCCGTCTTCATACATCAGGCTGTATGCCGAGATGTGTTCAGGAGCGAGTTCAAGTGCGCGGCGGATGTCGGCCTGCCACTGCGTCATGGTTTGTCCGGGAAAGCCGAACATCAGGTCGATGCTTATGTTGGTTATGCCTGCGTGTCGCAGGTTTTCTACGGCAGCGGCGGCCTGAGCGGCAGTGTGGCGTCGGTGGAGGAAGTGCAGGCGCTCATCGGAAAATGTCTGCACGCCCATGCTTACGCGGTTGACTGGCATACTGGCCAGCTCGCTGGCTAAGGCCGGGGTTACATCGTCAGGGTTGCACTCTACGGTCACCTCGGCATCGCTTTCCACGGTGTACACCTTATATATATGGTCGAGCAGGCGGCGAAGCAGGGGTGCGCCGAGTTGCGATGGCGTTCCGCCGCCTATGTAGACGGTGGCGAAGGTACCGTGCAGGTAGTCTTTACGAAGCTCCATCTCGCGGCGCAAGGCGTCGATGTAGCGTGCGCGCAGGCCGAGACGGGTGGTGGAGTAGAAGCCGCAGTATATGCAGCGGCTTCGGCAGAAGGGGATATGGACGTATATGCCGGACATTTTTTGAAAAGGTAAAAAGGTGAAAAAGTAAAAAGGTGAAGTCGGAGGTGGGGAAAGGATGGTGAGGAGGTGGTAAGGTTAGAAACTTTTTGCTTTTCGCCCTTTTACCCTCTATTTTTTTATCTTTTACCCCTTTTACCTTTTCACCTTTCATTGAATTTGCGTGCAAAAATACTAATATGTTTTAATTTTTCGGCTCTTTTTGCTTGCATATTTTGCGTGTTAGGGCAAAAATGATTAACTTAGAGGCCGTTAATGGAAGAATGAAAAATGAAGAGTGGAAAATGAATAATCGCCTTGCGGATTGTTCTTTGGCGTATGCCAGATTTTTCATTTTTAATTGTTCATTTTTAATTAAGAAACTTAAATCTATAATAGTATGAGAGTTTATCAGACAAACGAGATTAAAAACATCGCCCTGCTTGGCAGTGCGGGCAGCGGCAAGACTACTCTTGCCGAGGCCATGTTGTTTGAGAGCGGCGTCATCAAGCGTCGTGGTAGTGTGGAAGCGAAAAACACTGTAAGTGACTATTTCCCGGTTGAGCAGGAATACGGCTACTCGGTATTCTCAACCGTTTTCAACGTAGAGTGGAACAACAAGAAACTTAACATCATCGACTGCCCCGGTTCCGACGACTTCGTGGGCCAGGCCATCACTGCGCTTAACGTTACCGACCAGGCGGTCATACTAATCAACGGGCAGTATGGCCCGGAGGTTGGCACGCAAAACAACTTCCGTTATACGGAGAAGCTGAAGAAGCCGGTAATCTTCCTCGTGAACCAGCTTGACAGCGACAAGTGCGACTTTGACGCGATAATAACCAGCATGAAGGACATTTACGGCCAGAAGTGCGTCCAGATACAATATCCCATTGAGACAGGTGCAGGCTTCAACGCCCTCATCGATGTGCTGTTGATGAAGAAATATTCTTGGAAGCCCGAGGGCGGCGCGCCTATAATAGAGGACATTCCGGCCGAGGAGATGGACAAGGCCATGGAGCTGCACAAGGCTCTCGTGGAGGCTGCGGCCGAGAACGACGAGACGCTTATGGAAAAGTTCTTCGAGGAGGAAGCTCTTACTGAGGACGAGATGCGCGAAGGCATACGCAAGGGACTTGTTACAAGGTCAATCTTCCCCGTGTTCTGCGTATGTGCCGGCAGGAGCATGGGCGTGCGCCGCTTGATGGAGTTCTTGGGCAATGTCGTGCCGTTTGTAAGCGAAATGCCGAAAGTCCACAATACGCGCGGCGAGGAAGTGGCTGCCGAGACAAGCGGCCCGGAGTCTCTCTACTTCTTCAAGACAGGTGTTGAGCCGCATATCGGTGAAGTGTCTTACTTCAAGGTTATGAGCGGATGCGTAAAGCCGGGCGACGACCTGACAAACGCCGACCGCAGCTCGAAGGAGCGTATCGCCAACATTTACGTATGCGCCGGTGGCAACCGCCAGCCCGTTGACTGTCTCAACGCGGGCGACATTGGTTGCACCGTGAAGCTGAAGGACGTGAAGACTGGCAACACGCTCAACGGAAAGGACTGCGACAACAGGTTCGACTTTATCAAATACCCCAACTCGAAATATTCGCGTGCAATCAAGGCTGTTAACGAGGCTGACACGGAGAAGTTGATGGCGGCCTTGACAAAGATGCGCCAGGAAGACCCGACATGGGTTGTGGAGCAGAGCAAGGAGCTGAAGCAGACCATAATACACGGCCAGGGCGAGTTCCATTTGCGCACGCTGAAGTGGCGTCTCGAAAACAATGAGAAACTGCCTGTGAAGTTCATCGACGCCAAAATACCTTACCGCGAGACCATCACCAAGGCCGCACGCGCCGACTACCGCCACAAGAAGCAGTCGGGCGGTGCAGGACAGTTCGGCGAAGTGCATCTCATTGTTGAGCCGTATGCCGAGGGTATGCCTGACCCCGTAAGCTACAAGTTCAACGGCCAGGAGTTCAAGATGAACATCAAGAGCAAGGAAGTCATCGACCTGGAGTGGGGCGGCAAGCTCGTGTTCATCAACTCTGTGGTTGGCGGTGCCATCGATACGCGCTTCATGCCTGCAATACTTAAGGGCGTAATGGAGCGCATGGAGCAAGGCCCGCTGACGGGCAGCTATGCCCGTGATGTGCGTGTAGTTGTATATGACGGCAAGATGCACCCCGTTGACAGCAACGAGCTTTCGTTCATGCTGGCTGCACGCCACGCCTTCTCAGACGCGTTCAAGAACGCAGGGCCGAAAATCCTTGAGCCGATATACGACCTTGAGGTATATGTCCCGGCTGACTTCATGGGCGACGTCATGAGCGACTTGCAAGGACGCCGTGCGCTAATCATGGGCATGGACAGCGAGGCCGGATATCAGAAGTTGCAGGCCAAAATTCCGCTGAAAGAGCTTGCAAGCTACTCTATTTCGTTGAGTTCGCTTACCGGCGGACGCGCTTCGTTTACCACGAAGTTTGCCAGCTACGAGCTTGTGCCCAATGAAATACAGCAGGAACTTATCAAGGAGCACGAGGCGGAGATGGCCGGAAACGACGACTGACACTTGGCTTCATAGCTGGCGGAAAGCCGCTTGACGGCTATTTGAATGCGTTACGGTGGCGTGCCTGCAAGGCATGCCGCCGTTTTTTGGTATGTCCAGACATTCGGATGACGTGCCGGCAATGGTTGGTGTGTATATGGATAGTTTGCATTTTTAGACCGATAGCTAACACTGTGTAAGTTGATTATTATTAATTAAAGTGCTGTTTTTAGGTTAATATAGATAAATTCTGAAGAATTAATTAACAAAACCAAAAGGGCGTGCGCTTTTTTGCAATATATTTGCCGATATGAAGAAAACTACGATTTGGCTTGTAGCGGTAGTGATGGGGCTTTCGTTCCTTGTCCTGCTTTTCATGCAGCTGAAATACATCCAGGCGATGGTTCAGATGAAGAAGGAGCAGTTTGACGAGTCTGTGAACAAGGCCCTTTACCAAGCCTCGCGTAACCTTGAGCTTAACGAGACGCTTAAATACCTTGAACGCGATGTCAACGTATCAGGCAGGAAAGCGCGGAAAGCCGAGGCGGACGGAGACGGTGGCGACGCAATGGGCAATGTTCAGATAAACCATCAATATTCATCAGCAGGAGGTACAGGCTCCACGTATTCGTCGTTTGAGTTGAAGACCATGGCAATGAAGCCTTCGTCTATGCCGAAAGCGATGATACTGCGCAGCGATAAGAACTCGATATCCGAGGCGACAAAGTCGATGAGGGAGATTGTGAAGAACCGCTATATATACCAGAAGGCGTTGCTTGACGAAGTGGTATACAGCATTCTTTACACGGCTTCGGACAAGCCTCTTCGGGAACGCATAAACTTCAAGATGCTCGACCAGGACATAAAGACCGAGCTGATGAACAACGGCATAGACATTCCTTACCATTTCACGGTGTCTACACAGGACGGCAGGGAGGTGTACCGCTGTCCCGACTACGTAGGGCAGGGCGAGGAGTACACATATTCGCAGACATTGTTCCGCAACGATCCTTCAAACAGGATGGGCATAGTGAAGATACATTTCCCTGACATGGGCAGCTACATTTTCAGCGGAGTAAGGTTCATGATACCTTCCGTGGTGTTCACAATCGTGCTGCTTGTGACGTTCATCTTCACTATAGTCGTGATATTCCGGCAGAAGCGCTACACGGAAATAAAGAACGACTTTATCAACAACATGACCCACGAGCTTAAGACGCCAATCAGCAGCATATCGCTTGCCGCACAGATGCTTGGCGACGAGGCCGTGACGAAAAGCCCGGTGATGATGAAGCATCTCGGCGGAGTAATCAACGACGAGTCGAAACGCCTGCGCTTCCTCGTCGAGAAGGTACTGCAAATGTCGATGTTCGACCGCAAGAAAGCCATCTTCAAGAAAAAGGAACTCAACCTCAACGACCTTGTGGAGAATGTGGCCAACACCTTCACACTGCGTGTGGAGCACACCGGCGGACACATCAAGACGGAGCTTAACGCCACCGAGCCGACCATATACGTTGACGAGATGCACTTCACCAACGTAATATTCAACCTGCTTGACAATGCCGTCAAGTACCGTGACCCAGACCGCCCCGTGGAGCTTATGGTGAAGACATGGAACGACAAGGAGAAGCTTTACTTCTCGGTTAAGGACAACGGCGTTGGCATAAAGAAAGAGAACCTGAAGAAAATATTTGAGAAATTCTACCGCGTACACACCGGCAACGTACACGACGTAAAAGGCTTCGGCCTCGGACTGGCGTATGTCAAGAAGATGGTTGACCTGCACAAGGGCGAGATACACGTTGAAAGCGAACGCGGAAAAGGCACGAAATTCATAATATCATTACCAATAATAAAAAAGTAAAAAACTATGGACGAGAAACTGAAAATCCTACTTTGCGAAGATGACGAGAACCTCGGAATGTTGCTTCGTGAATATTTGCAGGCCAAAGGCTATAGTGCAGAGCTTTGCCCTGACGGAGAGGCAGGCTACAAGGCTTTTTTGAAAAGCAAGTTCGATATCTGCGTGCTCGACGTGATGATGCCGAAGAAAGACGGTTTCACCCTGGCTCAGGAAATACGTCAGGCCAACGCCGAAATACCTATCATCTTCCTTACGGCCAAGACCTTGAAGGAAGATATCCTTGAAGGCTTCAAAATCGGCGCTGACGACTACATCACAAAGCCATTCTCAATGGAAGAGCTTGTGTTCCGCATCGAGGCCATCCTGCGCCGTGTACGTGGCAAGAAGAACAAGGAGAACACCATCTACCACATAGGTCGCTTCACCTTCGACACGCAGAAGCAGCTCCTCACCATAGGCGAGAAGCAGACAAAGCTCACCACGAAGGAGAACGAACTGCTCGCCCTCCTCTGCTCGCACGCCAACGAGATACTGCAGCGCGATTTCGCCCTGAAGACAATCTGGATTGACGACAACTATTTCAACGCGCGCTCCATGGACGTTTACATCACCAAGCTGCGCAAGCACCTCAAGGATGACGACCAGATAGAAATCATCAACATACACGGCAAGGGCTACAAGCTTATCACCCCAGAGCAGGAATAAGTCTTGCTCACCGGCCTGAAGTCACGCAGAGCCGCCAACAGTCGATTTGCTGTTGGCGGCTCTCCTTATGTATACGTACCGTCCCGAATGCTTGTGGGATGATATGGAAAAAGGCCTTGAAAGAAATCCTTTCAAGACCTTCAACCTTTGAGGTACCTAGCAGAGTCGAACTGCTCTACACGGTTTTGCAGACCGTTACCTAACCGCTCGGCCAAGGTACCTTGTCGCTTTTTGCGGTGCAAAGATAACGCTTTTTCTCTAACCTCCCAAATTTTTTGACGGAAAAATTTGACGGAACAGGCAAAACAAAGTTGTAATATATGGCGGCCATAGCCCATATCCGTTGTATTAGCATGTTGATGCCAATCTGAAAAAATCACCGTTCAATGATTGTTTCTTGACATAAAAGTCGTATATTTGTAACTTAATGTAAAGGTGTAGTATGTTGCTTTTTGGTGTAGAATAGATTTCAACCGGATTATAACGAAAAGTATAGTTTGAGAAAAAACACAATATAAAGAGACTTTTATTATGATACAATGTTTACACATAAGTAAGCTGATGGGTAATTATGCTGATGAAAAACGGCATGATTGCAATATCATCGGCACGGGAATAAAACCTTTGGACAGGATTATCGGAGGTTTCCAGTCGGGAGAGTTGGTTACAATCGCAGGCAGACCATTGATGGGCAAGAAGGAGTTATGCCTGTACCTGATTCATAGGTGGGCTGTGGAGGACAAAATACCTGTAGCTGTTTACGACATGGAGAATTGTGACGAGACTTTTGCCAATCAGCTGTTGGCAAGTTCGGCCAAATTGTCTTGTCATAAATTAAGGCTTGGCGCGGAATTGTCTTCAGAAGAAACTTGCAGGAAAGAATTGGCAATTAAGCAACTGTCCGACTCTCCTTTATATTTTAACTGTATATACCTTGATGGAGGGATGAGCATGGCTTTGACAATGGAAAGTCTACAAAAAAGCATAAGTGATGTTGTAATGAGGCATGGCGTGAAAGTAATCTTTGTCATGGGATTTCAATATTTGGATGAGGGTTGCAGCACAAATAACATTTACAGGACTCAAGCCTTGACATTGAAAAAAACTTGCCCGTGAGCTGAATGTAATCATCGTCGTGTCTTCATTCCTCAACTGGTGTGTTGATAGCAGGGAGGGAATAGCAGGAAAGTTTCCCCAGTTAAGCGACCTACGGTATGTCGGTGATTTGGATGAGATAAGCGATGTGGTGTTGGGTTTGTTCAGACCAATAATTTACAATGTTTCCGTAGATGCCAAAGGCGATGACATCTCGAAAATATTGTATCTTTCACTGCTAAAGACAAGTGTTGGCATTGACGGCTGCGTAATGGACATGGAGATTGACGGGGACACGATGTCAATATGCTGCAAAGACGAGAATTGCTACAACATGAAGTCTTGGAACGACATTCCCAACAAACCGAAAGATAAAATGGTTCTTGAGTGATAACGAGAATAGATTGCAAAGTTAAATAAAAACATTAAATCAGGGAATATGTCATTTGAAGTAAGCGGAAAAATCATTGCCGTTTTGGATAAAAAGAGCGGCATGTCGAATACAACAGGCACTAAATGGAGTGTTCAACAGTATGTCATTGAAACGCAAGAGCAATACCCAAAAAGGCTTTGCTTTGAAGTGTTTGGTGAAGAAAGGATAGCCTCTTTCAATATACAGAATGGAGAGGAGATGACAGTATCTTTTGATATTGACGCAAGGGAATACCAAGGCAGGTGGTATAATTCATTCAGGGCTTGGAAAGTGGAAAGGGCTAATCCTGTACAAGATGTTCAAACACAAAATGGAATAGATGGAAATGTTCCTTTTGACGCCCCATTTGGCTCGAATGATGACCTTCCGCCATTTTGAATGCATTGGATTACAATATAAAGATATCATATCTTATAGCTGCCAAAAGATGGCCTTTTGCAACGCAAAAGGCCATCTTTTACACGGTGAAAGGCCATCTCCAGCCTTCCAAAATGCCGTCTTTTATTTGTGTATGTTTGCGTTACCGCCTTTCTTTTATGAAGCCGTGGCGGTAAGCGTAGAGCAGCTTTTCAAGGTCTGCAATCTGTTTTTTCAGTTCCTTGCCTATGTCGGTGTCGGCTACAAGCATGCGGTGGGTTGACATTTCGACTATCTGCGTAGTGCTTTTGATGTCGGAACCGCGCAGGATTGCGTCCTCGGTGCTTGTGAACGGTTCGTGCTGTACAAGCTGGAAGCCGCGGCTATGGTAGACAAGCGTGTATCCGGCAATGCCTGTCTCGGCATGGTATGCCTGGGAGAAGCCGCCGTCAATCACCATCAGCTTGCCGTTGGCTTTTATCGGGTTTTCCCCGCTTGCCGCGTGTACGGGCACGTGGCCGTTGATTATGTGGCGGTTGCCGCCGGTCACGCCGAACGCGTCGAGGATTAGGTCGCATATCTTCTCGTCGTCGCGCAGTTTGAAATAGTTGCCCTTTTCTTCTTTGAACGTGCTTTTGTCTGACAGGAAATAGCGTTCGAACGTGGCCATCTTGGACTTGTCGAAGAGCACGGAGTCTCGCCCGCACCACAGATACAGGAAATAGTCGATGGCGAAGAGCTTGTCTTGCGGTTCGGTGTCGTTCTGGAACGCGCTGCGGATGACGCGGTCGATGCGGTTCATCAGTTCGCGCCCCTTGAACTTCATTCCGTTGTAAAGCTCCACGTCTTTCAAGCTTCCGTCAGCGTTTAGCGGCACGGAGGCGTGGAACAGCAGGTTGTCGTTGATGATGTTGTACAGCGAACCGTGGCTGAGCATGATGCGGATGTGCTTGTGCAGCTTCTCGTTGACAGTGAACGAGTGGCGCAGGCGGTCGATAAGCGTCCTTTCTTCAGTCGTAAGGCGGTACGGCTCTTCGGGGTTTACGGTAGGGAAGATGCAGCTTTTCATTTCGTATTCCTTGCCGTCGATGGCGCATACGCCCCTGCGGTAATCAATGTTTTCAAGCAACAGCCGGTCGGCCATGCCCCATTCCGGATGGCGTTTGATTACCTCTGCCTCCATCTTGAACTGTATCACGGTTATGGCTTTGTGCATTTGCGCCGTCAGCCGACGTGTTTTTTCATCTATGTCGGCGCTTCCGCCGTTGGTCTTCGGCATGAACTCTTCGCAGGGGTCGTCGCCGTAATGCTCCATGGCGAATGTGGCCAGAGGCACGAGGTTGATGCCGTAGCCTTCTTCTATGGTGGCGAGGTTGGCGTAACGGAGCGACAGGCGGATGACGTTGCAGATGCACGCCTCGTTGCCTGCGCATGCGCCCATCCACAGGATGTCGTGGTTGCCCCACTGGATGTCCCAGTTATGGTAGCCGCTTAGTATGTCCATGATGACGTGTGCGCCGGGGCCGCGGTCGTAAACGTCGCCGAGGATGTGGAGCATGTCTATGGCGAGTCTCTGTATGACGTGGGATATGGCTATGATGAAGTCGTCGGCACGCCCCGTGGTTATAATCGTGTCGATGATTACGTTCACGTATGCGGCCTTGTCAACGTCGTCGGTGCGTTCATGCAGAAGTTCCTGAATTATGTAAGAAAAGTCTTCGGGGAGCGACTTGCGAACTTTGGAACGTGTGTATTTGCTTGAAACATCGCGGCATACACGCACAAGCTGGTGTATCGTCACGTGGTACCAGTCGTTGAGTTCTGGCTCGCCGGCCTTCACTAATTCCAGCTTTTCCTCCGGGTAATATATCAGCGTGCAGAGTTCTTTTTTCTCTGATTCGCGCAGTTCGTTGCCGAAAATCTCGCCAACCTTTCTTTTGATGTTGCCCGAAGCGTTCTTCAAAACGTGTTGGAACGACTTGTATTCTCCGTGCAGGTCGGCAAGGAAGTGCTCGGTGCCTTTCGGCAAGTTCAGTATGGCTTGCAGGTTGATTATTTCTGTGCTCGCATCTGCAATTGTTGGAAACGACTGGGATAGCAGGCGCAGATACCTCATGTCGTCCTCGATGTTGCGAAAGTCAGTTTTCATTGTATCTTCGATTTATAGAGTTTTTTCCTGAATTTTCCGGTCTTCTTGTCGTCCACAGGGTCGGTGAACATGAAGCCCTCGCTCAGACAGTATCTTTCTTTCATTATCTGCAGCAGGCGTGCCGCATCATTTAAAAGCCCTAATTCTTGCAGCTTTTTATTGACAATATCCTCGCCGTATTCATTGGTTTCCAGCGTCTTGCATATTTCTGCGAAGTCAGCCCTGTGGGCTGTCCCGTTCCTGGTCTTGTGCAATATGGTTGCAATAAGTGCGCAAAGATTCTGTTCAAAGGGCGGCATGGAATCGTCAGACTTTATTTTTTCAGCTTTTGCATTTCTGTACAGCTTTCCTGTGTCATTGTTATGAGTGTCAGGATTTGGCAGGAACCTGTCTATTTTTTCAACTTCCACAATGGGCATGGTGGAATCAAGCGCTTTAGCTCCGGCCTTTACATAATCCAGTATGCCTTCGTCCGACGAGTGCAGGAAGATGCGCCTCAATGATTTTCCGCTCATTGATTTGGCTGAAGAAACGTCTTCTTGTGAGATCTGGATGTCTACATTCCCGTGGGGACAGCCCAGTGCCAGGAACAAGTCTTCCATGCGTCGTTCAGTTTCGTCCATACGGTAGAACGGGAAGCTGTCAACCACTTTCTGGTAAAGCGTCAACAGCCTGTGGCTCATGTCGTTGGCAGTAGCATTCCAAGAGGTGCTGAACGGCTCGATGATTGAGCACCTTTTGTTAAGGCAAAGGCCACCTTTCGGCCTGTGAAAGATGGCGAATGACATAAAGCTCGAATATTCCTGCTCCGTCACAAAGTGCAACGCCCCTGCCTGGGACAACATGTGTTGCCTGCTGGATAACAGTTTTGGAAGCTTCCGCAGCCAATATCCTTGTTTCAAGTGCCATTTGTCAAGCTTGTGGTCGGCAGTGATTACGGTCGGGATGTTTTGTTTTGCGCATTCGGTAAACAGTTTGTAGGCCGAGGTTTCCCATAAGGCATGGATATGTACAACATCGGGCTTGCACTGAAGCAATGTTTTCGCAAAAAAGCTGCGCATGTTCCACTGAAGCGCACGGGGAGGGGAGTATGTCTTTATCGTTGCGTTTTCAAAGTGAATGTCAGTTTTGTCCAACGTCAAGATGTGTACTTCCGCATTGTCGGCCATGCTCTCAAACAAGGCTGTCTTGTATCTCAAAAACGCCGAATTGATGACGGCGTTGAGATTTGGAACGAAATGAAGTACAACTATGTTGTTCATGATTTGTGGCTTATAAACTCATATTTGTCTGAGAACCTGTAGGCGATGGCATATCTTAGGTTTTGCCAAATCAGACGGATTTCAAACGGCACGATTTTCCATGGCGCAATGGCAATGCCAAACTGTCTCATAGCTTTCCTTGCATTATATGTCCTTGATATGCATGGTGACAGCAATGCGAGTATGGAAAATGCCAATATGAGCCAGTAATGGAATATCGCCGAGAACACTATCGACGCTGTACTTGCCAGCAAACAGGCATGAAACGAGAGCATGTCAACGTTGAAACGGCACCTGTGGGCGAGGCTTCCTGACAGGTGGCGGCGGGTTTCGCGGTAAAATACATTCATGTTCCGCCAGCCCTTTTTTGTCGGGGCTTCCTCTATGATGAAGCTTTCTGGGCTTAGCTCAACGGCAACATTGCCTTCGTCGGCATATTTGTTTACAAGAAAGTCGTATTCGCCGCGGAGATATTTCAGGTTCCCCTGAAATCCGTTTCCAGCCATGAACATGCTTTTACTGAACATGAGGTTCTTGCCGTCCATGCCGTAAGCTTTCCCGTGCAGAGCCTCATGCAGCAGCCTGTATCCACGGTGGAAGCGGTAAAAGATTTTAAAACTTCCTGCATCATCGGTGTAGTTGCCGTATCCAATCACCATTCTGACATTTTCGCCGCAATTCCTCACCATGCTGCTTATCCAATGGCATGACGCGGGACGGCAAGTGGCATCGGTCAATAAAATCCGTTCGTTCTTGGCCGCCTTTATTCCCAATGTTATCGCGAGCTTGCGTCTGCTCATATAACGCGAAGAGTCGGGTACAAATGTAGAATAAAGGTTGGGATTGTTTCCATACTCTTTCAATGCGTCTTCAGTCCCGTCTTCATCCTTTTCAACGGCAACTATTATTTCATAACCGGCCGGATAGTCCTGCGAAAGGAATGCTGGCAGGTTTTTCCTCAGCTCGTCTGCATTGTTGTCCGCGATGATGACAACCGAAACAGGCTGGCTTTCAGGCGTCTCCAAGGCTTCGTCTTCATTCACAGGCACTTTTCTGAAAAAAGTATCTGTGAGCAAAGACAATACAGCCAATACGGCCAAAGCCAAACAAGCAATAACGGTTATAGTGTCGAAAATCATACTTATGCAACTTTTTCACTGGCTGTTTCACCTGGTATTTGCAGCCTTACCTCATCTCTTCTGTTATGTAGCCGTCGGGCAGCGGACGGCAGTTATAGCCTGAAGCCATAATCTCGCCATAGGCGCCTGCCGAACGTATGGCCACTATGTCGCCGCGATGGCACTCGTTCAAGTCTACCGCTTTTGCAAACACATCGCTCGATTCGCAAATCGGACCAACCACGTCATACGTCTTCTTCGCGCATTCGCTTGACAGGTTTTCAATCTTGTGGTACGCCTGGTAGAGCGCAGGGCGTATAAGGTCGGTCATGCCGGCGTCTATTATTGCAAATTGTTTCATGGTGCCTTGCTTGACATACAGCACTCTTGAAATAAGCGAGCCGCATTGCCCTACGACAGAACGGCCCAGCTCAAAGTGCAGTGTCTGCCCTTTGCGCAGTTTCAGGTGGCGTGCGAAAGTGTCGAAATATGATTTGAAATCGGGTACAGGCACTTTGTTGGGATGAGTATAGTCAATCCCAAGTCCGCCGCCGACATTTATGTGCTCAACAGAAATGTGATGGGCTTCAAGCTGGCTTTGCAGGTCGTTTATGCGGTTGCAAAGAGCAACGTAATCCCCCATGTCGAGGATTTGCGAGCCGATATGGAAATGCAGTCCTATGAATTTTACATTCTTCATGGAAAAAGCTTTTTCTATTATGCTTTCCATATCGCTCATGGCAATGCCGAACTTGTTTTCGGCAAGTCCTGTCGTAATGTTTGCATGGGTGTGCGCCCCGACGTTTGGATTTATGCGGAATGCCACAAGTGCTACTTTGCCTTTTCGTCCGGCCAGCTCGTTTATCACGTCAAGTTCAGGAACACTCTCTACATTGAAACAGAAAATGTCCTTGTCCAAGCCGATGTTTATTTCCTTGTCGCTTTTCCCGACACCAGCAAAGACGATTTTATTATTTGGGAAGCCTGCATTGGTTGCAGCCTTGATTTCACCGCCGCTTACACAATCAGCACCGAGTCCTGCCTGGCATATTATGTTCAACAGCTTCGGATTAGCATTGGCCTTTATCGCATAATGCACGCAGAAGTTCTCATGTTTGCCGGCCTCTTTGTTTATTTCGCGCAGGGTTGTGCGTAACAGGTCGGTGTCATAATAATAAAATGGTGTATCAGTTTCTTTGAATTTGCTTATTGGAAATACGCCTTTCATCTTTTTTCGCGTTCCTTATTTATTGTTGAACAATGTGCTGCTAAGGCATTGCAAAGCACGTTTTTTGTCACACTCCCTGACGAGGAAGGATATGTTATAATTGCTTCCTCCATAGGAAATCATCCTCACGGGGATGTTCTTCATCGCGTCGGTAGCCAGTGTCTCGAAGCCTACATTGCTCCAGTCCAAGTCTCCTACAACGCAGATGATGCACATGTCGCGGTCGACGGTTACCGTGCCGTATTTTTTCAGCTCGGCCACGATGTCGTTAAGATGCGAATCGTTGTCGATGCTCATGGAAACCCCGACCTCGCTTGTTGCAATCATGTCGATAGGAGTCTGGTAGCTTTCGAATATCTCGAATACCTTGCGCAAGAAGCCTGTAGCCAAAAGCATGCGGCTGCTCTTTATTTTGATTGCCGTGATATTGTCCTTTGCGGCAACGGCCTTTATCTTGCCGGGAACAATCTCGTTGTTTATGATAGTTCCTGGTGCAGTCGGGTCCATCGTGTTGAGGAGGCGTACAGGGATGCCTGCGAATTTTGCCGGTTGTACACAAGTGGGATGCAATATCTTTGCTCCGAAATAAGCAAGCTCGGCAGCTTCTTCAAAATGCAGCTGGCGCACGGCGTCGGTCTTGTCAACCACACGTGGGTCATTGTTGTGCATGCCGTCGATGTCGGTCCAAATCTGTATTTCCTCGGCGTTGACAGCCGCTCCTATAAGCGATGCGGTATAATCGCTTCCTCCGCGCTGCAGGTTGTCTATCTCGCCGTATGCGTTGCGGCAGATAAATCCCTGGGTGATATAGATTTGTTTGCCGGGAGTTTGCTCTAAAAGCTTTGACAGTTTTTCCTTGATGTAGCCTGAGTCTGGTTCGGCGTTTTTGTCGGTACGCATATAATCGAGTGCGGAAAGCAAAGCCGTTTTCACTCCACATTCTTGCAGGTAGTTTGTCATCATGTTCGTGCTCATGATTTCACCTTGGGCAACAATGCTTTTTTCTTCGAAGCTCGTGAAAATGTCTTTTGTGAACGAGCGTAAGAAGTCGAATTCATCATGAAGGAAATCGCGTGTCTTGTTTTTCCATTCATCAGTTGAGTACAACTCTTCGACATGCAGCATATAGGCTTTTTCCAAACGGTTTATTACGTCGTTTGCGCCTTCCGGGTTCTTTTTATATAGATAGTCGGATATTTCAACCAATGAATTCGTCGTGCCCGACATAGCGGAAAGCACAACAATCACAGGTTCGTTGCTGTTTGTTATTAAAGAAGCCACACTCTTAATCCGTTCAGGAGAACCTACGGAAGTACCTCCAAATTTCATTACCTTCATAGCTCTTGTATTTTTTTCTGTTTTTTTATTCTGTTATGATATGATTGGGTTTATTCTTCGTCCTGCAAGCTCATTTTGTTATATGTGCTTGTGATATCGTTTATCGCTTTGTTGTCACATTTGTAGACAATTCCCGGATATTTGTCTAACATGGGCAGATTGTGTGTTGACATCACGACAGCCGTTCCTGTAAGGCTGATTTGCTTGAGCAGGCTTACGATGTTGTCTGCTGTTTCAGGGTCAAGATTGCCTGTCGGCTCGTCGGCGATTATTATCTTAGGTTTGTTCAATATCGCACGGGCTATGGCGATGCGCTGTTGTTCTCCGCCAGAAAGTTCGTATGGCATCTTAAGCTGCTTGTCCGACATTCCTACGGCCTCGAGCACTTCGTCAATGCGTTCGCTGATTTCTTTTTTGTTTTTCCAGCCGGTGGCTTTCAATACAAATTGCAGGTTCTTATGTACGTTGCGGTCGTGCAATAGTTGGAAATCCTGGAAGATGATGCCGAGTTCTTTGCGTAAGGACGGTATGTCCTTGCGCTTTATCTTCAGCAGGTTGCGTTCAAGTATTACAGCCTTTTCTCCGCTGCGTATGTCAAGTTCGCAATAAAGCGTCTTGAGCAGGCTGCTTTTTCCAGAACCTACATGGCCTATTATGTAAATAAATTCGCCTTCGTCTACTTGGAAGTTTACATTTTCAAGCACGCACACGTCGTCTTGATAGATACTTACGTTTTTATATTCTATAAACATAATGTCTTGATTTTACACAAAATTCAATGCTTATGCCAAGTGGGTGTGTGGCGTTTCTGCAATTCTTCTGCAATGCGTTCGATGCGTATGCCTTTTTCAGTTAGCATGACGATAAGATGGTAAAACATGTCTGAAGCTTCGTAAATCAAGCGTTCGTTGCTGCCGTTTACAGCCTCAATGACAGTTTCAAGTGCTTCTTCTCCGACTTTTTGCGCCATCCTGTTGATGCCGTCCTTGAACAAACTTGTGGTATAAGACCCTTCGGGCATTTCCTCACGGCGCTTTTCTATGAAGTCTTGCAGTGTTGAAAGGAATGCCAATGGATTAGGTGTATTGCTTTCGTTCCAGCAAGTGTCTGCTCCGGTATGGCATACCGGGCCGTCAGGTATTGCTTTTATTAACAATGTGTCATTGTCGCAGTCACATTTTACACTGACCACATTCAGGTAGTTTCCTGATGTTTCGCCTTTCGTCCAAAGGCATTTCCTGCTTCTGCTATAAAACGTGACTTTCTTGGTTGACAGAGTCTTTTGCAAAGCCTCTTCGTTCATAAAACCGAGCATCAGGACTTTCAAAGTCCTGTTATCCTGTATTATGGCCGGCACCAGTCCGTTCATCTTCTCAAAATCAATTTCCATATCCATTTTCTTAATCGTTCACAACCTTACGTTTATTCCTTCGTCACGCAAATATTGCTTCAGTTCTGCAATGTCAATTTCTCCAAAATGGAATACGCTGGCAGCTAAGGCTGCGTCTGCTTTGCCTTTGGTGAAAGCATCTTTGAAATGTTCTTTTTTTCCGGCTCCTCCACTTGCTATGATTGGAATGCCAAGCTTGTCAGATAATTTTGCGAGGGCTTCGTTTGCATATCCGTTTTTAACTCCGTCGTGGTTCATACTTGTGAAAAGTATTTCTCCGGCACCACGGTCTTCCGCTTCTTTCGCCCAATCGAATAGGTCGCGGCCGGTAGGCACGCGGCCTCCGTTTAGAAAGCACGTCCACCGTCCGTCGTTATATTTTGCATCAACGGCGCATACACATACTTGCGAGCCGAACCTTTTTGCAATTTCGTCAATAAGATTGGGATTGCGTAAAGCCGCACTGTTCACACTTATTTTGTCCGCACCGGCATACAGCAACCTCTCGACATCGTTTATGTCGTTTATTCCGCCACCAACGGTAAACGGGATGTTTATCGCTTCAGCTACATGGCTGACTACATCAGTAAATGTTTTGCGCCCTTCGCTGCTGGCTGTTATGTCAAGGTACACCAGTTCGTCGGCCCCGGCATCACTATAAGCCTTGCCGAGTTCCACCGGATTACCAACATTGCGTAAATTTACGAAGTTGGTTCCTTTTACCGTTTGTCCGTCCTTAACGTCGAGACAGGGGATAATTCTTTTTGCCAACCCTCTTGCCATAGCTTTTTGCATGATTAAACATGACGTTTTTCACCGTCTTGACATCCGGCTATTTCCATTACCAAATTCTTTATGTCAATGTTGCCTTCGTAAATGGCTTTGCCGAATACGACGGAAGGTACGCCGTTACGGTCAAGGCGCTTTATGTCATCGACGCACGAGACGCCTCCGCTTGCTATAAGGTTGATGCCTGGGAATGTGGTCATTATTTCCTTGTACAACGCGAATGAAGGGCCTTGCAGCATGCCATCCTTTGAAATGTCGGTACAAAGTACATTCCTGACGCCTATTGAAACATAATATTCAAGAAAGGCGATGAGGCTTTCCGACGTATCTTCATTCCATCCGTTAATGCTTATGTTGCCGTTGCGGACATCGGCTCCGAGTATTATACGGTCAGGGCCGAACTTGTCGAGCCATTTCTTGAACAATTCTTTTTGTGTGACGGCCACCGAACCTATAGTCACCATAGATGCTCCGCAGGCAAACGCTTTTTCAATATCTTCGTCTGTCTTTATGCCTCCACCGAAGTCAACGGCAAGATTTGTGCTGGCGGTAATCCCCTTGAGCGTGTCAAGATTGACAACATGCTTCGACTTGGCTCCGTCAAGGTCTACTACATGCAGCCGCCTTATTCCTGCCGCTTCGAATGTCTTTGCTGTCTCGACGGGCGAGCTTGAATAAACGGTTTGCGTGTTGTAGTCGCCTTTGGTCAGGCGGACACACTTGCCATCCATAATATCTATTGCCGGTATAAGTTCTATCATATCGCTTCGGTTCTAAAGCTTTATATTTCAAGGAAATTGCGCAAAATAGCCTCACCCACGCTTCCACTTTTTTCCGGGTGAAACTGCGTGGCGTAGAAATTGTCTTTTTGCATTGCTGCGCTGTATGGAAGTATGTAATCTGACTTTGCCGTAGTGAAACTGCATACTGGCACGTAATAGCTGTGTACGAAATATACGTATTCGCCGTCAGGCATGCCTTTGAACAGCGGTGACTTCAGGTCGTACAAAGAGTTCCATCCCATAGCCGGGATTTTGTCTTCGTGACAGGATGCCTTGAACTTGAAGACATCGGTGTCAAACACTCCAAGACAATCCGTATCGCCTTCTTCAGAATGTCTGCATAGCAACTGTTGGCCGATGCATATACCGAGAACGGGCTGGCGCAGGTTCTTTATTACTTTGTCAAGTCCGTGCCTGCGCAGATAAGACATAGCGTTTGCAGCCTCGCCCTGGCCGGGGAACACAACTTTGTCGGCTGACGCTATCCGTCCCTTATCGTCGGTAAGTACAGGCTCTACGCCTAATCTCCGTAAAGCGTTTACAACGCTGTACACATTGCCTGCATTGTATTTTATGACAGCTACTTCCATTTTGTGCTTGACGATTTGCCAGCTTTAGCTTTGCAGCACACGCTTGTCCGTGTGGTCGGAGCTTGCCTTTCAGGCTGCAATTGGCGTTATGCCAATCTGCAATTGCCGTCAGCTGAATATTATCGTTTTGTTGTTGTATGTCAAAATCTTGCGTTCGATATGTTTTGTTACGGCACGGCTCAATACGATTTTCTCCAAGTCGCGGCCTTTCAGCACGAGGCTTTCAGGCGTGTCTTTATGCGTTATGCGCACAACGTCTTGCTCGATTATAGGCCCTGCGTCAAGCTCCATTGTCACATAATGGCTTGTCGCACCAATGATTTTCACGCCCCTTTCCCATGCCTGGTGGTAAGGTTTTGCCCCTATGAATGCAGGTAGGAACGAGTGGTGTATGTTGATTATGTGGTGTGGATATTCGCTTATCAGTTTGTCGCTGATTATCTGCATGTACCGGGCGAGCACAATGAATGTCACCTTTTCCTTTTTCAGCAGTTCCATTTCTGCCTGTTCCACTTCCGCCTTGTTTGAATGCTCCTTGTTTATAGGCCATACATAGTACGGAATGCCAAACTGGTCGGCAACGTAGCGCAAATCTTCATGGTTGCTTATGATGCATGGGATTTCCACATTCCATTCGCCGGCATTGTAACGTGCAAGCAGGTCGTACAGGCAATGGCTCATCTTGCTGACGAATATTGCCATGCGCGGCTTCACATCGCTGAAATATAGGCTGAACGTCATGTCGTATCGTTTGGCGTATAGGGTTTGGATGTAATCTTTCAGCTTTTCTCTTGGAATCATGAATCCGTCAAGTTCCCACTCCAGCCTCATGAAGAACATCCCATCCTGCCGGTCTACGTATTGGTCGAGATATACAATGTTTCCGTTATTGTCTGTTATGAACTTCGTTATTTCTGTTATAATGCCCTGTTTGTCAGGGCAGTGGAGTAGCAATACTGCGGTTGGTCTCATCTATTTCTATGGTAGTTGCATTTTATTCGTATTTCAATTTGCAAAAATACTAAATAAGTTCGGATTGGCAACAATCTTTTATCCAAAAAAATATTTATAATTACAAAGTGAAATAGGATTGCCGTGTTTTTGTGTCTTTAAGACATTGAAGGATGTGCGGCCCGGCGCAAAAGGCAGGGATATGGCATCATGCGGTTTCAATATAAAATAAGAGTTGCAAGATATGTCGTCTTGCAACTCTTTGTAGTGGATAGGGGAATCGAACCCCTATGCCAAGATTGAGAATCTTGTATCCTAA
>USHW01000003.1 GCA_900554545.1 uncultured Prevotella sp.
GAGTGGGCGCTGAGGGATTCGAACCCCCGACCCTCTGCTTGTAAGGCAGATGCTCTAAACCAGCTGAGCTAAGCGCCCTTACTTGTTGTAAGCGAGTGCAAAGATACGGCAATTTTTCTTTTCTGCAAAATTTTATCAATGTTTTTTTGATTTTTATTTGAAAATAGTCTGTTTCGGGGCTGTTAAGGCCGTGTTTTAAGGCGAAATGCAGTGCTTTTTGTGTGTTTGCACACGGCATTATGGTTTGTAATGCCGTGCGTTTTATGTCCGGCTGGATGCTGTAAAATTACCGCTTGCGTAACTTCCTGCCAGCATGCACTTTGCAAGAGGCCGTCTTTTGCGTTGCAACTGATGGCCTTTCAGCCGCTAAAAGGTGGCCTTTTACAAGACGAAAGACGGCCTTTCGGAAAACCGCCAGTGCTGGCACTCATGCAATAATGCCGCCGGACGTTGCAAAATGAGCCGTACAACAAAACGTTTAAGGCGCAAAAACGTTATTTTTGCAAGGAAAAGTTTTAGGCTATGGAGAAATTGGATGTGTTTGATTGTTCCAACGTGCTCATTGCAAGTTATTTCTCTGACGACCGCGGTTGCGCGCACGAGAACCGCGAACATACGCTCATTTATCTTTGTTCGGGCAGGTTGGAGATAGACGACAAGGGCAGTAAGACCGTGCTGAAGGAGGGCGGCTGCGCTTTCATGCGCCGTGACAACCGCATGTGGTTGCAAAAGTATGTCGAGGACGGCAAGCCCTACCGTTCGGTGGTGTTGAAGTTCTCGCGGCCGTTCCTGCGCGAGTTTTACAGCAAGCTCGACCCTAAGGACATACCCGACAAGGCGAAGCATGGCAAGGCCAGCCTGTACCTGATGCCTGAAGGACGGCCCGACATACGCAGCCTGTTCGAGTCTGTAATGCCGTATTTCGACTCCGGGGCGAAGCCTTCGGAAGAAGTGCTGAAGCTGAAGATGACCGAAGGGCTGTACGTCCTGCTCAATACCGACAAGAACCTTTTTGCCTCGTTGTTCGACTTCGTAGAGCCTTGGAAGATTGACATACTCGATTACCTGAACGAAAACTACATGTACGACCTCTCGATGGACGAGATTGCAAGCTATACGGGGCGCAGCCTTGCAACGTTCAAGCGCGACTTCGCCAAGATAAGCGACCTTACGCCGCGCAAATGGCTCATCCGGCGCCGCCTGGAAGCCGCCCACCAGCTCATCATGTCGGGGCGTAAGAAGGTTACAGACATCTGTTACGCGGTGGGCTTCCGCAACCTTTCGCATTTCTCAAAGGCGTATAAAGACATGTACGGCTTTTCTCCCGTGAACAGCAACAATTGAGCTTCACGGCAAAACATAATGAGCCTTGGGGCAAAGCCTCCAAGGCTTTTATCATTTACCTTTGCGCCTGTTAAGATATAATCGGATGCCGGCATTTTGCCAGATGCCCGGGTTTGTCCAGGCAAAGTGCGAGGCTTCATCCCGAAACTAAAAAACAATGACGATGGAAAAACAGAACAACAAGCACATCAGCCGCCGCGGATTTATTAAAGCTGCTGCGGCGGCAGGCGCGGCGTTGGCCGTCTCCCCGGCGTTGGAAAAGGCGCAGGCGGCACGGCGCATGGTGTCAGGCGCGCCGCAAAACGAGGCTGAAAACACCGGCGGAATGCCTCACCGCACGTTAGGCACAGGCAAGGCGGCATTCGAAGTGTCGGTACTCGGCTTCGGAGTGATGGGCATGACCTACAACCGCAGCCAGCACCCGGACAAGAAACAGTGCATCCGCCTGCTGCACGAGGCCATGGACAGGGGCGTTACCCTATTCGACACGGCCATCATCTACGGTCCGTTAAGCAACGAACTGCTGGCCGGAGAGGCGTTGGGCGAGTTCCGCGGACGGGTCAACGTCACAACGAAGTTCGGACACGAAGTAATCGACGGCAGGGCCACAGGCCGTCAGGACAGCCGTCCGGCCACCATCCGCCGCTACTGCGAGGAGTCGCTCAAGCGCCTTAGAACAGATGTGATACCGATGTTCTACCAGCATCGCTTCGACCGCAACACGCCCGTTGAAGACGTGGCCGGAACGATACAAGACCTTATCAAGGAAGGAAAGGTGCTGCACTGGGGCATGTGCGAGGTCAACGCCGACACCATACGCCGGGCGCACGCCGTATGTCCGCTTACGGCGATACAGAGCGAATACCACCTGATGCACCGCGATGTCGAGACCAACGGCGTGCTTGACACATGCCGCGAGCTGGGCGTCGGCTTCGTGCCTTACAGCCCGATGATCCGCGGTTTCCTTGGAGGCGACTTGAACGAGTACACCCGGTTCGACCCTACGAACGACAACCGCAACACTCTGCCGCGGTTTACGCCGGAGGCCATGCGCGCCAACTACCGCATAGTGAACGTGCTGCAACGCTTCGGACGCGAGCGCGGAATGACGTCGGCGCAGCTCGCCCTCGGCTGGCTTTTGCAGAAAGCGCCGTGGATTGTGCCGATACCCGGAACAACGAAGCTGTCGCATCTCGAAGAAAACCTGCACACATTGGACTTCACCCTCACGCCGGAAGAGTGGCATGAGCTTGAAAGCCAGGTAGCCGCAATCCCCGTTGTGGGCGACAGGTACAATGCGGAGCAGCAGAAGCAGGTGCAGTGATGTTTGCTGATGCAGCTTGAAAAGTCGATGTGGAAAGGCTTTATAATAGTAATATTCTATACAAGTGAGGTGCGCGGAATGACAATTACCGAGTGCCTCCCTTGTGATGGGACTTGTATGGTTATAATAATCATCGTCTCATCATCTTTGAAGTAATATGTGGCCTTTTGCCTTCCAAAAGGCCATGTTTTACCCTCCAAAAGGCCACCTTTTACACGCTAAAAGGTGGCCTTTTGCAACGCCGTATGTAACGTGCTGGCTGCCAGCGGATTACGTTTCGGCCTGAATTTTGCTGCAATGTGTGCCGCCGCGAGGCTGTTATACGGGCTTAAAAAGCCTTAAGCGGCGAATATTTATAGCGCCTGCGTGCGCCCGAATCAATTTTAATTATTAATTTTGCAGCCGTTAATACGTATTATGTTTATGGATTTGGATTTGCTTACAGCCATATCGCCCATCGACGGGCGGTATCGGTCTAAGACTGCGCCGCTTGCGGCCTATTTTTCGGAATACGCGCTCATACGTTACCGCATACGTGTGGAGATTGAATATTTCATAGCCCTTTGCGAGTTGCCTTTGCCCCAGTTGCAGGATTTCGACATGTCGCTGGCTCCGCGCCTGCGCGACATCTATCTGAAGTTCGACGAGCAAGGCGCGGCCCGCGTGAAGGAAATCGAGGGCGTGACAAACCACGACGTGAAGGCCGTGGAATATTATATAAAGGAACAGTTTGACGCCATCGGCGGACTTGACGCTTACAAGGAGTTCATCCACTTCGGCCTCACCTCGCAGGACATCAACAACACTTCGGTGCCCCTTTCGGTGAAAGAGGCCCTCAACGAGGTGTACATCCCCCTGCTCAAAGAGCTTATACAACAGCTCCGTGAGTATGCCGACGAGTGGAAAGACGTGCCCATGCTCGCCAAGACCCACGGCCAGCCGGCATCCCCTACACGCTTGGGCAAGGAGGTGATGGTGTTCGTTTACCGTCTTGAAGAGCAGCTGCGCCAGCTCGAAGAGTGCCCCGTAACGGCCAAGTTCGGCGGCGCTACGGGCAACTACAACGCGCACCACGTGGCCTATCCGCAGTATGACTGGCGTGCGTTCGGCGACAAGTTCGTCAGCGAAAAGCTCGGTCTGCAGCGTGAGCAGTGGACAACACAGATAAGCAACTACGACAACCTCGGCGCCATATTCGACGCCCTGCGCCGTCTGAACACGATAATAATCGACCTCGACCGCGACTTCTGGATGTATATCTCGATGGAATATTTCAAGCAGAAAATCAAGGCCGGCGAGGTTGGTTCGAGCGCAATGCCCCACAAGGTCAACCCGATTGACTTCGAGAACAGCGAGGGCAACCTCGGCATCGCTAACGCAATACTGCAGTTCCTTGCGGCAAAACTGCCCGTAAGCCGCCTGCAGCGCGACCTTACAGACTCGACCGTTCTGCGCAATGTAGGCGTGCCGTTGGGTCACGGCATGATAGCCATGCAGAGCACGCTGAAGGGTCTCCGCAAGCTCATTCTGAACGAGGAGAAGCTCAACGCCGACCTCGACGACATGTGGGCGGTGGTGGCCGAGGCCATACAGACAATCCTGCGCCGCGAAGCCTATCCGCATCCCTACGAGGCACTGAAGGCACTTACGCGCACGAACACAAAGATGACGGAAGAGACAATACACGAATTTATCAACGGACTGAATGTGAGCGACAGCGTGAAGGCCGAGCTGATGGCTGTCACTCCGCACAATTATACAGGAATGTGATTTGCGGTTTTGCGGTTATGCGGTCATACGGTTTTAAGGTTTTGGACGGGAAACAGGGCATAGTCAGTCCGGCTCTCCGTCTCAACCGTAAAACCCCATAACCTCAAAACCCTATAACCTAAAAATTTAACCGCCGTGAGGCATTAACAAAATCAATTATGTCAGAAGAATTGGAAAACAAGAATGAAAACTTGTCTGCCGGACAAACCGAAGGCAGCCGCGATGGCTACAAGCAGACAGAAGGCTTTAACAATCAGAGTGGAAACAGGCCGATGCGCCCTCGTATAAAGGTGCAGCGCGCCTACACGCCCAACAGGACTTACAACAAAGATGAAGGCGGATTCCGTCCCGAAGGCTTCGGCGCCGGACTGCAGCAGGGCAACGCCGCGCAGCGTCCTTACCGTCCGCGCTACAATGCAGGGCAACAGGAGGGCTATCAGCAGCGTCAAGGCGGCTATCAGGCTCGTCAGTCGCAGTACGGCCAGCGTCAGCAGGGCTACCGTCCGCGTTACAATGCCGACTCGGAAGGCGGCTACCAGCCCCGTCAGAGTCAGTACGGCCAGCGTCAGCAGATGGGTTACCGTCCGCGTTACAACGCCGACTCGGAAGGCGGTTACCAGCCCCGCCAGAGCCAGTACGGCCAGCGTCAGCAGTCAGGTTACCGTCCGCACTACAACGCCAACCAAGGAGAAGGCGGCTATCAGCAGCGTCAGGGCGGCTACAGCCGTGGCGGTTACCAGCGCAACTCTTACGGGCAGCAGCGCCAGGGCGGCTACAACCGTCAGGGCGGTTACCGTCAGCGCACGGCCGACTACGACCCGAACGCAAAGTACAGCTTGAAGAAACGCATCGAATATAAGGAACAGAACGTAGACCCGACACAGCCTGTACGTCTTAATAAGTTCCTCGCCAACGCCGGTGTTTGCAGCCGCCGCGAGGCTGACGAGTTCATACAGGCAGGCGTAGTGTCGGTCAACGGGCAGGTTGTCACCGAACTCGGAACAAAGGTTTTGCGTACCGACGAGGTGAAGTTCCACGACCAGCCGGTGAAGATGGAGAAAAAAGTGTACGTCCTTCTCAACAAACCGAAGGACACGGTGACGACCAGCGACGACCCGCAACAGCGCAAGACGGTGATGGACTTGGTAAAGGGTGCATGCCCGGAGCGCATCTATCCCGTTGGCCGTCTTGACCGAAACACCACCGGAGTGCTGCTTCTCACCAACGACGGCGACCTTGCCAGCAAGCTGACTCACCCCAAGTTCCTGAAAAAGAAGATATATCATGTGTTCTTGGACAAGAACGTCACCGCCCACGACATGCAGCAGATAGCCACCGGCATAACGCTTGACGACGGCGAGGTGCATGCCGACGCCATAGAGTATGCAAGCCCTACGGACAAGAGTCAGGTAGGAATTGAAATCCACAGCGGCAAGAACCGCATCGTGCGCCGCATCTTCGAGCACCTCGGCTACCGCGTTGTCAAGCTCGACCGCGTGCAGTTTGCCGGGCTGACAAAGAAGAACGTGCGCCGCGGCGACTGGCGTTTCCTTACCGAAAAGGAAGTTGACATGCTGCGCATGGGAGCGTTTGAGTAAAGGTGAAAAGGTAAAAAAGTAAAAAGGTAAAAGTTAAAGGGGAAGCAAGTGGGGATGAAGGCGGCTGCGTAAAGCGGCAAAGCATTTGGCTTTAACTTCTTAGCGAACGTAGTGAGCGATAATTCCTATAACTTCTTTAACTCCTGAACATAAATCATTATGGACAAAATAAAGAGGACAAAAGTTGTTGATGTGCTCTGCAGCAAGGACTTCGGAGCCATTGTCAACGTGCGCGGATGGGTGCGTACCCACCGCAGCAGCAAGTCGGTTGACTTCATAGCCTTGAACGACGGCTCTACAATCAAGAACGTACAGGTGGTTGTTGACCCGTCGAAGTTTGACGCTGAGACGCTCAAGCAGGTAACGACAGGTGCGTGCATCAGCGTGAACGGCGAGCTGGTTGAGAGCCAGGGAGCCGGCCAGAGCGTTGAGCTACAGTGCCGCGAGTTGGAGATTTACGGCCTTTGCGGCGGCGACTACCCAATGCAGAAGAAAGGGCAGAGCTTCGAGTACATGCGTCAGTACGCCCACTTGCGCCTGCGCACAAACACCTTCGGGGCTGTGATGCGCATACGCCACAACATGGCCATCGCCATACATAAGTATTTCCACGACCATGGTTTCTTCTATTTCCACACGCCGCTCATCACCGCCAGCGACTGCGAAGGCGCCGGACAGATGTTCCAGGTTACAACGAAGAACCTCTATGACCTGAAGAAAGGCGAGGACGGAAAGATACTTTATGACGACGACTTCTTTGGAAAGCAGACCTCGCTGACCGTCAGCGGACAGCTTGAGGGCGAGCTGGGGGCCACGGCCTTGGGCGCAATCTACACGTTCGGCCCGACGTTCCGCGCAGAGAACTCAAACACTCCGCGCCACCTTGCGGAGTTCTGGATGATTGAACCGGAGGTTGCTTTCATCGACCTTGACGACCTGATGGACCTCGAGGAGGACTTCATCAAGTACTGCGTGCAGTGGGCTTTGGACAACTGCAAGGACGACCTGGAGTTCCTGAACAAGATGATTGACAAGTCGTTGCTCGACCGTCTCAACTCGGTTGTTGGCGAAGACTTCGTCCGTTTGGAATATACCGAGGGCATACGCATACTCGAAGAGGCCGTGAAAGCCGGCCACAAGTTCGAGTTCCCCGTATCGTGGGGCATGGATTTGGCCAGCGAGCACGAGCGTTACTTGGTTGAACACCACTTCAAGAAGCCTGTCATCATGACCGGCTATCCGAAGGAAATCAAGGCGTTCTACATGAAAATCAACGACGACGGCAAGACTGTGCAGGGCACGGACGTGCTGTTCCCGCAAATAGGCGAAATCATCGGAGGCAGCGTGCGTGAAGAGAACTACGACAAGCTGATGGGCGAAATCAACGAGCGCAACATCCCGATGAAGGACATGTGGTGGTATCTCGACACGCGCAAGTACGGCACTTGTCCTCACGGAGGCTTCGGCCTTGGCTTCGAGAGGCTGATACTTTTCGTGACGGGAATGCAGAACATACGCGACGTCATCCCGTTCCCACGCACGCCGAAGAACGCGGAATTCTGATTTTTGGGTTATAAGGTTATACGGTTTTTACGGTCATACGGAAGTTTTTACGGTTATAAGGTTATGCGGTTGTAAGGTTATACGGAAGTTGTGTTGCCGTTAACAGAATTGCAATCCGCATGTTCCATAACCGTGAAACATTACAACATTAAGAAAACTGTATGATTACAAACCATACCGTAAAACCTCACAACCGCATAACCTTATAACCGTAAAAACTTCCGTATAACCGTAAAACCCCATAACCTCAAAACCGTAAACATGACTCACGACCAGCTTATGCGCGAAGCCATCAGGCTTTCGATTGAGAACATCGCCAACGGCGGAGGCCCGTTTGGCGCGGTGATAGCGCGTGATGGCGAGATAATCGCCACCGGGGTGAACCGCGTCACGGCTTCAAACGACCCTACGGCACACGCCGAAGTCAGCGCGATACGCCGTGCGGCCGAAGCTCTTGGCACGTTCAACCTGTCCGGCTGCGAGATATATACGTCGTGCGAGCCGTGCCCCATGTGCCTCGGCGCAATCTATTGGGCGAGGCTCGACAAGGTGTATTACGCCAACACGAAGGCCGATGCGAAGGCCGCAGGCTTTGACGACTCGTTCATTTACGAGGAACTTGCCCTTCCGCGCGATAGCCGCAAGCTGCCCTCCGTGCCCATGATGAGGGACGAAGCCATAAAGGCTTTTGAGGAGTGGATAAGCAAGGAGGACAAGACGGAGTATTAACGGCCCATAAACAAGCAACCTAATACCCATTACCAGATACCCTACGACCCACCCCAAACGGAAGGACAACCCACCCCAACCCTCCCGAAGGGAGGGAGCTTGATTACCCGAAGTTTGTTTGTGGGAAAATGAAAGGGCGTTGATTGCAATGCAAAAGGCCATGTTTTGCAAGCTAAAAGGCCATCAATTGCAACATAAAAGGCCGTCTTTCGCAATGCGAAAGACGGCCTTTTATTATATCGTTGATTATCAAGCAGTTAGCAAGAGACAAACAACCATACGTCATTCACCTTTTCCGCCAATTCATATTACTTGGCTAATAAGACTAATAGGACAAATAAGGCTGATACACCTATTAGAAAAGCACATCAAGCTCCCTCCCTTCGGGAGGGTTGGGGTGGGTGTTAGGTTGATAGGTGGTGGGTCATAGGGTATCTGGTGATGGGTCGTAGGGTATCTGGTTGTGGGTATTTGTCTTCTCACCCCTGCAAAAACTCCTCGATATTGGCAATAACCTTGTTGCCAAGTCGGCGGTAAGCCTGTAGCGTCATGCCTGAAGATGCGTTCATGCAACGTATATGCGGATGGCCGGTAAAGCGGTTGCCGCCTGCCGCCGCTGCGGTGTCGCACAGGCAGAGGTTGTCGCCGTCAAGCCAACGGGCGAACGGCTCTTCGTCCCATGCAGGCGAAAGCCCCGTGTTGAACAGCAGTTTGTGGTTGCCGAGGCGTGCGAACTCGGCCTCATGCAGCAGCACGGTGTTGCGGTTGAGGCAGCAGAACACGACGTCGTTGCGCTCCAGCAGGTCGCCGAGCGGTGTGAAGCGGTAGCCCTTTTCCTCGGCCCACGCCTTTTCGCCGCGTGCGAAATACTCGATTTCCGCTCCGAAACGGCTCAGTGCGTCGGCTATCATTCCGCCCGATTTTCCCAAGCCTACGATGCCCGCTTTCAGTCCTGTTATCTCGCTCGGACTGCCGAACCACGGCTCCATGCCGTACCCGTGGAGGCAGCGCACAAGCTCGCTTATGACGTATTCCACCACGCCCTCGTCGCCATAATCGCGTATTCCCTTCACGCAGATGCCGTGAGCCTCGGCGTAGCGGATGTCAACGTTGGCGCTCTCCGGCGAGTAGAGCGAGCAGCACATGCCTACGTACCGCAGGCTTTTACACCGCGCCAGCGTCTCCGCCGGCAGCCTTGAGGTGGTGCTTAGAAGTACGGCGTCGGCGTCGCCTATGCGCCTTGCAATCTCGTCTTGTCCCTGCGGAACGTCCGGGTACATCTCTGTCACGTCGGCGTAAGCCTTCAGCCGCGCCTGCGCTTCGGCCGTCATGCTGACCGGTTCAATGGCTATGAGTTTTCTGAATTTGTCCATGTCGTTAGTGCTTTTATGTGAATTAACGTGTGCGAAGATAAGCATAAAGCCTCATACATCCGTCTCCGTGGCTGTTGCCTATATAATATAAATAGGTGAAAAGTGCCGGATTTTGCTGTTTTTAACATACGGATAAACAAAAAGTACCTATCTCTTAGCAAGAGGTAGGTACTTTCTCGCTGCAAAAATATAGATAAAAAACCAATTGAGCAAGTAAAAGTACATTTTTTTTTGAAAAACTGCGAAAAACAAACATTTGTCTTTTTGCTGCCCTGAAAACCGTTGTTTGAAACGGTTTTCAGCCGTTAATGCCTACCTACCTCTTGCTAAGAGGTGTGTAGTTAGTGGCTAAGGCAAGAACTTTTATACATATACGTTTAATTTAAATCAATTAGTCAAATGAAAAGAAAGTTTTTTAGTGCATTGCTTCTGATGACGCTTTCAGTGGCATCAGTTGGCATGCTTGTTTCTTGCAAGGACTATGACGACGACATCAACAGCGTGCGTGACGACGTCACCAACTTGCGGAGCGAGCTTGAAACTATGCGAACCTCCCTTACGGAGGAACTGAATGCAGCGAAAACCGAGCTTGAGACACAAATCTCCGATGCAAAAACGCAACTGCAGGCGGCTATCGACGGCAAGGCTGACCAGGCTAACGTAACGGCTCTCGAGGCACGCGTGGCTACGCTTGAGGGTGACCTTGCGGCGCTGAAGTCTACCTATGAGGCAAAGATTGCGCAGATAGACGAGGCAATGGCAAGCTACAGTGAAGACATTGAAGGCATAAAGAATACCCTCGCAACGCTGACCGCGGCTGACGGCGACATCGCCAAGCTGAAGGAGCGCATCGCCCAGCTGGAGAGCAAGGTTTCTACGCTTGAAGGTCTTGACATCGAAGCCATAGCCAAGGAAGCTGTAAAGAAAGACCTTGAGGCGCAGGCTGAGGCTTTGCAGGATTTCAAGGATGAAATCGCCAACGCTGACTATCAGGGACAGATTGACAAGCTGAAGGAACAGCTCAATAACCTGCCTTCTTCTGAAGATTTGAAGGAAATGAAGGAAATGCTTGACAAGTATGACCTCGAAACTCTCAGCGGTAATATCGAAAATGCGCTTACTCAAATCGCCGACTTGCAGGATGAGCTGGCCAACTACGCTACAGACGCTGACCTTAGCGACCTCCAGACATATCTTGAAGGCAAGCTGACTACACTTAGCGATGGCATCAACAAGAACATCAACGAGAATGTAAACGGCCTTACGGTGTTCGTTGAGAAGCTGCTCAGCAGCATCGCCCTTGTTCCCGATTTGTACGTAGGCGGTATCGAGGCTATCGAGTTCAAGGTGCTCAACTATGTTCCCGTAGCTCCCGGAACGAGCGGTGAGAAGGAACTTAGCGGAGCTTCTGCAATACTCGTTGACAACGGCATGACCACTGCTACATACCGTCTCAACCCGAGCGCAGTGCAGCTTTCAGGCATCGACCAGGAGAACATCGACTACGTTGCTGCACGTGCACAGGTTAGAAGCGTCGTTGAAAATTCACCTGTTACGTACAATGGCATCAAGAGTTTCGAGAACGGTCTCATGACGGTTTACCTGAAGAAGACCAACACCGAGAGCCTCGACCTCGGCTCAGACGAGACATACATCGTAGCATTGAAGGTTCCCCGTTTCAACAAGGACGGCTCAACCACCGATGTTTACTCGGAGAACTCACGCCTCGTTCAGACCGACTTCAGGCCGAGAATAGCACGCCTTACTTGGAATGCGCTTGACGAACTGCACCACTACGCTGACAGTGCATCAGTTTGGGCTTCACAAGTTGACAACGATACGAAGTATGTCGTAAAGCAAATCAACTACAACGAGAAGTTCGACCTGACAACAATCGTCACCGGTTGCTTCAGCACAAGCTCAGTTGCTCACACTGAGATAGTCAAGGATGAACTGAAGAAGTATGGCCTTGCGTTCCGCTTTGCCATCCCGACAAAGGTTTACAATACAGGTGCCGACCACAATACCAACCAGCAGGAGTTCGCGAGCGTAACTCCCGAAGGTATCCTCTCGTCTAAGCTTCCGAGTGGAACTACAGACAACCGCGCCGCTATCGGCAAGGAGCCTATCGTGCGTATCATGCTTTGCGATACAGTACGCAACCAGCTTGTTGACGAGCGTTACATGAAGGTTAAGTGGACTGCTAAGAAACTTGAGGACGTCGTTCTTGCAGAAAGAGACGATGAAGCTACCCTCAACTGCAACACAATGACAGCGTCACTTGACTGGGAATGGGTTGTAAGTCAGATTTATGAGAAGGTAACTTCTGAGGGTATGTCACAGGAAACGTTCGAGACTGTATATCCGGCACGTGACATCACAAGTGAGCTTATTGGCAGCAACAAGTACACAACGTCAGTCGCCAACATGCCGATATTCAAGTCTTCGACCAACGAACAGGGCGACGCAATCGTTGCAACATGGACACTCGCTCCCGAGGATATCACTGACATTTATCCGAACGACAGCAAGACGTTCACTGCAAAGGTAACGTTCAAGTCGAGCCTGCCCGAGGAATATCCTGACCTCGTTATGAACTGGAGCTTCACAATCAACCTGCCGAAACTCCCGTCAATCAACGGTTACTATCAGAACTACTGGTATGATCCGTACGAGAGCCACGATGTAATGGCCATCCAGTATGGTTCAAAGGCTGCGCAAGGCAAGAGCATCGTTGAGTTCCGTAACAACCTGATGAACGCGTTTACATATAAGAACGACCAGTCGTTCATCGTAAACGACATACCTGAGTGCGGTACATGGGACATCCAGTTCTCTCTCGACCAGTCAGTAAACGGCTATCGCGCTAACTACAGCGGCACAGAGCCTCTTGAAACAGAGGGAGTTCCTTATGGACAGTTCGGCGCTTACCAGCTCGTACGCGGCACAGATCAGGCTCTGCGCTTGGCTTGGAACACCGGACATGAGTCTTGGGACAACGACCTGAACTACAGAACTGCAAGTCTGTATGCTGCTCCTAACAACGAGGCTAACTGGCCTTTGATGAACAAACTGTCACAGGAGAATGAGGCTGACGGCCGCACTCCGAAGAGAACTCATGACATTAAGGTTAACATCGGCATCTGGGCTAAGCTCAACCAGTGGAACGTTGTTCCTGTTAAGGACTACACTGTATGCCTCGTTGCTCCGCTGCGTGTGAACGCAAACCTCGCCGGATACTTTGAGGAAGGTCTCGTTTCAGGTTCTTCTATCAGCTGCGCTGACGCGTTCACGATGACTGACTTCCGCGGCTACACTGTCGCTAAGACTGTCAAGGACAACACTGAGTTCGAGAAGTATGCTACTCAACTGTACCAGTGGTACGATGTTAAAGACCCGACATTCGACCTCTCTGCTGTACGTTATGGCATGAAGGCTGAAGGTGGCAACATCGTAGTGGACGACAACCTCGAGTATGAAGACTGCATGACTGCCGCTGAAATCGAGCGTGTAACCAACGGCAACATCAAGCTCTCTATCACGAAGAATGGCGACAAACTGACGTTCCTTAACAACGGCGGCTCTAACGTGGAGACTGAGTGCAACGTATTCATCCCGGCAACTACACGTTATGCATACGGTGTAATCACTGAAGCTGTGAAGGTTCGTCTCTATCCGCGCGGCCAGGTGCCTTCAAACGCTAAGAGGCGCTAATCCACTGATACTGAATGCTGCCCGTACCGACGGGGTGCAGGATGTAGAACACATTACCGGGAGCACTCCTTCATAGCAAGGGGTGCTCTCTTTTAAAAAGAAGGAGGTTTTTAGAATGAAACATATTTTTACACTCGTCATGGCGGCGGCCGTGGCTGTCTGCCTGTCAGCATGCGGCGGAAAGAAGGACAAACCGAACACGGACGCGCCTGTGAACCCGCGCATGAGCCAGGAAATGAAACGCTCGGCAGCCGACACGGCGGATGTGCTCAACCTTACGAGGCGCTTCCTTGACACGCTGAAAGACAACGACATAGACGGCGCCTTGACGCAGTTGTACGAGCTGAAGGACGGCAGCATGTATCCGTTGTCTGACAAGCGTGCGGCCGAGATTCGGCGTAACATGGAGGATTTTCCCGTCTTGTCGTACAAGATTGACAAGCTGCTGATGTACAGCGATACCGACACCGAGGTGAGATACACCATCGAGTTTTTCGAGAAGCCGGAAGGAAGCACGCAGCCTAACACGCTTAAGTGCAGCGTCAACCCCGTGCGTGTGTCAGGCCAGTGGTATCTTACCATAGCCGAGCAGACGCGTGAAGGCAACAGCAGCAACAACTGACTTTTTCATCAACTTAAAACATTTAGTCTATGCGCCATATAAAATTATTGTTTGTTTCGGTGCTTCTGGCATGTTCGGCAGGAGCTTCCGCGCAGGGTGCCGACAGCCTGAAGGCCGGCCCGGAGTTCACTCCCCACTGGTTCATCAGTGCTCATGGCGGCGCCCAGTACACTCTTGGCGAGGCTGACTTCGGCGACCTTCTGTCGCCCACGGTCCAGCTGTCCGGCGGCTACCAGTTCACCCCTTGGCTTGGCGCCCGGCTTTCCGTCGGCGCCTGGGAGAGCAAGGGTGGCCTCTGCGGATACGGGAACGGCGGCAATCCGGGCGCAATAACCTACAAGTACAACTACGTAGCGCCTGTCGTTGACGTGATGTTCAACCTGTCGAACGCCGTCTTCGGGTACAACCCCGACCGTGTTTTCAGCCTGACGGCGTTTGTCGGCGGCGGCGCAAATATCGGCTTCGGCAACGACGAAGCGAACGAGCTTGCTTCCGCCGGTTACAGCCTTCGCTATAACTGGACAGGAACGAAGGTGCGCGCCGTTGGCCGCGGCGGCCTCGGTCTGGACTTCCGCCTGAGCGACCGCGTAAGCCTCGGGCTTGAAGGCTCAGCCAACGTCTTGTCCGACCATTACAACTCGAAGAAGGCTGGCAATGCCGACTGGTACTTCAACGCCGTGGCCGGTATCACCATACGCCTCGGCAAGACGCGCAAGGCTGCGCGTCCGGCTGCTGCGGTGACTGTGCCCGTGACGCCTGTCGAGCCGCCCGTGACGGAGGAACCGGCGCAGAATCCCGCTCCCGAGCCTCAGCCCGAACCCGTGGAGGCTGTTGTGGAAGAGCCTGTCCGCCGCGACGTGTTCTTCAAAATCAACTCGAGCGAGGTGCGCCCGTCAGAGGCGGCCAAGGTGAAAGAGCTTGCAGAATATTTAGACAATCATAAGACGGCAATCATTGAGGTGACGGGCTACGCCGACGCAGGCACCGGCACTCGCCAAATCAACGAGCGCCTGTCCGCCCGCCGCGCCGATGCTGTGAAGCGCCTGCTTGTGGACGTTCACCACGTAGACGCTTCTCGCATCCGCGTCAGTCACAAGGGAGACCGCGTTCAGCCGTTCACTGAGAACGACTTGAACCGCGTATCGATATGCATTATATCTAATTAGTCGATTGCAGGTAGGAGAATACGCCTCATTACGGGCTTGTGAAAGTCTGCAGTATTCTCCTTTACTACGATTTTGCAGACGGCAGCATGCGGCGCTGTGGCGCCGGGCTTGCCGGATGGAAAGTAAGCGTGCGGATTTGCCGTGAGGCACGTCCGCATTATATTTAATTTCTTCATTACTGCGCGGAGGGCGTCGTGCCTTCCGCGTTTTTCTGTATGTCGCGGCGTGTCTTGCCGCCGTTTGTAATCCGCTGGCTGTCAGCGTGTTGCCGAAAGGCCGCCTTTCGCCTTGCAAAAGGTGGCCTTTTAGCGTGCAATTGATGGCCTTTTACCTTGCAAAAGGTGGCATATTGGGTCCCGTCTGCATTACATCCTGCCGATGATTTTCGAGTTCGCCCGGTCTATTGCCGTCCTGTCTATTGACTTGAGGTATATCTGCGTCGTCTTGAGCGAGCTGTGCCCCAGTGCTTCGCTTATCACGCTTATGGGTATGTCCATGTCCTTGGCGATGCTCGCCCACGAGTGGCGGGCCACGTACATGGTAAGGTTTGCCTCGAGGTGCAGCCCTCGTGCCATCCGGCGTAGCATCAGGTTTATGTCGTTCTGCATGTTCTTGTACTGCTTGCGGCTGTCGCGTCCGGCGTCGCGTATTATCGGCAGCAGGTATGCGCTGCCCCCTGTCGGGTGGGCGTCGATGATGTCCTGCATGCACTTCTCCCATTTCATGGTTAGCGTCTGCCCCGTCTTGTGCCTGCGGTAGGTCAGTATGCCGTCGTGCAAGTCGGCTTTCTTGAGGTAGGCCATGTCGATGAAGGCCATGCCGCGCGTGTAGAAGCTGAACATGAACATGTCTCTCGCCATGGCCATGCGCCTCGTTCCGGGCTGCATGCGGCTTATCATCCTTATCGTGTCCAGGCCTACGGCGCGCTTGCCCGTAGCCCCTATGCCCGTGTACACGCTGCGGAAGGGGTGCCGGTCGGGCGTAAGGCCCTCGCTTACGGCCATGTTGTATGCCGCGCGCAGCGTGCGCATGTAGAACGATACGGTGTTCATTTTCAGCCCGTCGTGCTTCAGCCGGGCCTCGTAGTGGCGCATGGCGGCCTCGTCGATGCGCTCGAGGGTGAGCTTTCCGCCGCCGCACAGCCTGTCGATGCTCCTCAGGGCGCAGCGGTAGTTGGCCGCCGTGCTGTGCCGTCCCTCGTCCTCCATGCGGCGAACGAGCCTTTCGATGTATGCGCCTACGGTCTCGGTGCTGCGTGCTGCGTGGCCGGCCGCTGCCGCCGGGCCGCCGCCGCGCAGCTCTATGTGTATGTTTCCGCCGCAGGCTTGCATTAGTTCAGGTGAAATCTCGATGCTTATTGTTGTCATGTGTGTATGTGTTTTTTGGGGTTTTGCATGCTGATAAAAAACGGGGCAAGGCACGTTCCGAAGTGGAAGTGCCTTGCCCCTGTTGTGTGTTTTGTCGCCGTGTCAGCGGCGCTTGCCGCCATTGCATAGCCTGATGCAGTCTTCTTCTATTGTTATGAGCCGCCGTTTGTACAGGTCGCCTATGGCCTTTTTGTAGCTTTTCTTGCTCACTTGGAACTCACGGTAGATGTCTTCCGCCGGGCTTTTGTCGGTAAGGCGGCATACGCCTCCGTGCGTTTCGAGGTATTCGCGCAGCACGTCGGCCGTCTCCTTCGTCATCCGCCAGCCCGTAGGTTGCAGCTTCACGTCAATCTTTCCGTCCTCACGCACTATGTCGATGTAGCCCTTAATGCGGTCGCCCGTATGTATGTCCTTGAATATCTGGTTCTTGTACACAAGCCCGGCGTAGCGGTTGTCAACTATGACTTTGAAGCCGAGTTCTGTCTTCTGCCATACAAGCAGGTCAACCTCGTCGCCATTCCGATAGGGCGGAAACGACGGGTCGAAGAAGTGTTCTACCTTTGCCGAGGCCACGATGCGGTGGCTTTCGTCGTCTATGTGTACGTAAACAATGTAGCTCTTGCCCTTCTCCATCTTCATTTTCTGTTCGCGGAAGGGGCAGAAAAGGTCTTTCATCAGTCCCCAGTTGAGGAATGCTCCGTACTCGTTCACCCACGCTGTTTCAAGGTAAGCGAAGTCTCCCACCTTGGCCAGCGGTGTCTGTGTCGTAGCCACAAGACGCTCCTCGTTGTCAAGGTAGACAAAGACTTCAAGCTCGTCGCCCTCCTTGCAGCCGTCGGGCACGTATCTCGCAGGCAGCAGCACTTCGCCTTCTTCGCCGCCGTCAAGGTAAACGCCGAAGTCAACTGTCTTGACAACGGTCATGCGGTTGTAGTCGCCTAATCTTATAAAGTCCATAATTAAAGCTTTTTACCCACCCCAACCCTCACGAGGAGAGGGAGTTTGAATACTTTTGTCGGATGCTTTCGGGGGTGGATGTAGTGGTTTTATAAATAAAAAAAGGTCTATTCTTGTGGGGTGGTTGCGGTGTCGTTGCAGCCCTCTTCGGTGCCCGGACTCCCTCCCTTCGGTAGGGGTGGGGTGGGTGTTGGTACACTCTCGCCTTCCGTTTCCAGCATTCCGTCCTTCATCTTGATAGTCCGGTCGGTTATGCTTGCAAGGTTCTCGTCATGCGTAACGATGACAAACGTCTGCCCGGTCTTGTCCCGAAGGTCGAAGAAAAGCTGGTGAAGCTCAGCCTTGTTCTTCGAGTCCAGGCTGCCCGACGGCTCGTCGGCCAGTATGACGGCAGGCTTGTTTACCAAAGCCCGGGCAACGGCAACGCGCTGGTTCTCGCCTCCCGACAGCTCGGCCGGCTTGTGTCCGGCGCGCTCTGAAAGCCCCATGAAGTCAAGAAGCTCCATCGCACGCTTCTTCGCTTCGCCTTTCGACGCTCCCGAAATCAGCGCGGGTAGCATAACGTTCTCCACCGCCGTGAACTCCGGCAGCAGTTGGTGGAACTGGAACACGAAGCCTATGCGCTTGTTGCGGAACTCCGACAGCTTTCTCGAACTAAGTTTCATCACGTCGGTTCCGTCGATTATTATTCCGCCGCTGTCGGGCTTGTCCAGCGTGCCTATAATCTGGAGCAGCGTTGTCTTGCCCGCTCCGCTCGGCCCGACGATGCTCACCACCTCGCCTTTTTCTATGTGCAGGTCGATGCCTTTGAGCACTTGCAGTGAGCCGAAACTCTTTGTTATGCCTTTGATGTCAATCATTCTATTCGGTTTTACGGTTATGTGGTTGTGCGGTTATACGGTTTTTCGGGTTGTGATATATTTGTATATGTGGTATGAAACCGCACAACCTCATAACCGTAAAACCGTATGACCTTATCTAAAATGTTTCCTGAACCATGTTATCAGCACGTCGTATGCGCTGCGCTGTTCATGGTGTTGAGGCTCGGCGAACGTCATTGCGCCCACCGGTTCGCCGTATTGGTCGGGGAAGATAATCATGATGCTCTTTCCCGAGAAGTACCGGGTAAGCTCTTCCGGCAGGCGTTCGAGAGCCGATTTGTAAGATATTGTGCCCTTGCGTGCGGTGATTACAACGAACAGGTGGTCGTCGGCGACACTGTCGGCGAGCGCCGGAACGTCTATCCAATGCGCCATGTAGGTATATTCCGCACGCACTTCCGGGTGGCGGTTCTGCACGTATTGGCTGATGAGCGACAGCGTTTCGTGCTTCGCATGGAACTGTATGCGGCATTCAAGGTTCTCCGCAATGCGTGTAAGACGTTCCAGCCAGCGGTAAAAACCAGGCTCGAACTCGGCGCGCGACGGCACCGCCACCTGTATGCGGCGTATCGTGTTGAGCGGCCGCAGGCAGCGCACTATTGTGATTTGGCGGTTCAGTCCGGAGAAGAGTCCCGGTATGAACTCGCCCCAGAACTTGCCGTCCTCCTCGTCGCCGTTGTGCATTCCCATGACAATCTCCGACGCGTTGAACTCCTTGAAGGCGTGCTTTATTCCGTTGATTATGTTAGTTGCGATGCGCACTTGCGTCTGAACCATCACCCCCGTGCTGTTGGCTGTCTTCACGACGTGCTCCAGCAGCCGCCTGCCACGTTCCTGGAACTTCAGCCTGTTGGTGTCGTCGTAGACGATGTTGAGGGCCACTATGCCGCGGTTGAGCACCCTGTTGCGCATCATCGTGGCAAGGCTTACGAGCATGTCGGCCGTCTCCGTATGTTTCATCGGCACCATTATTTTCTCGTCGTCACCCTTGTCGTCCTCGGGAACGGCGGTCTGCGACTCGAGTGCTATGCGCTTCGATGCGCGCTCGGTCATGAACGAACTGAAGATACATGTTACGAGAATGAGTATCACCGTGCCGTTGAGCACGTCGTCGTTGAGCAGGCGTTGCCCGTCAGGCATTATGAGGTTGTAGCCTACCATGACGGCAGCCAGCGTCGCTCCGGCCTGTGCGTTGCTCAAGCCGAACACCAGTTCGCGCTCCACTCCGCGCATGCCGAAAAGCTTTTGGGTGAACAGTGAGGCGAGCCACTTGCTCGTAAGGGCAACGAATATCATCACTCCGGCCACCTGGATTGTCGCCATTCCGCCGAAGAGCAGCTTGACGTTGACGAGCATTCCCACGCCTATGAGGAAGTAAGGTATGAAGATGGCGTTGCCGACGAATTCGAGATTGGTCATCAGCGGCGACACGTTCGGCACGTAGCGGTTGAGCACCAGTCCGGTGAGGAACGCTCCGAGCAGCCCTTCCATGCCGATAAGTTCCATCATGCACGCGCCGAGGAATGTCATGGCGAGCACGAAGATGAACTGCACCACGTTGTCCTCATGCCTGTGGAAGAAGTGCTTTGCGATGCGCGGGAAAACGTACATGATGACGAGGAACACGACTGCGAACTTAAGGAACAGCATCAGCCAGAAGCCGCCCGTTATCTCGCCCTTGAACATTCCGCCTACTATTGCGAGCACGAGCAGCGTCAGCGTGTCGGTGATGGCCGTCGCTCCAACGGCTATGGTGACGCTGCGCTGGCGCGTAAGTCCGTACCGCATTACGATGGGGTAGGTGATGATGGTGTGCGAGGCGTACATGCTGGCCAGAAGGATTGACGTCATCACGCTGTATTCGAGTATTGAACGGTTGATGACGAAGCCCATCGCCATAGGTATGACAAAGGCCATTATGCCGTGGGTGAACGTCCGCACGCGGTTCTTGCGGAAGTTGCTCATGTTCATTTCAAGCCCGGCGAGGAACATGATGTAGTACAGGCCGACGTGTCCGAACAGCTCGAACGAACTGTCTTTAGCCAGGATGTTCAGCCCGTGAGGCCCGATGGCGACTCCTGCCAGCACCATCCCCACAATGTGCGGAATGCGCAGCTTGCCCATGATGATGGGTGCGAAGAGGATGATGCACAGCACGACGAAGAATATCATCGTGGGCGACGTTATGGGAAAATATTGTGACAAATCAGGCATGAAATGTACAGTAAGCAGCGTTTTTACGTGCAAAATTGCAAAAAAAAATCATCATTTTATAACGTTCGGCTTAAAAGTTGTACTTTTGCAGGCGAAAAAGAACCACAGGAAGTTAAAGAAGTTAATGGAGTTAAAGAAGTTAAAGACAAATGTCTCACCATTGTTGATATAAGCATACGTGTTATGTCAGACGGCAATAAGCGTCTGTTTGCAGGCGAGGCATTTGTCTTTAACTTCTTTAACTCCATTAACTTCTTTAACTTCCGAATATAAAAAAGAGAAAGGATAATATGAACGTAGCAATTGTAGGCGCGAGCGGAGCCGTGGGACAAGAGTTTCTCAGGGTGCTCGCAGAGAGAGATTTCCCGATTGACAACCTCGTGTTGTTCGGTTCGAAGCGGTCGGCTGGAACCAAGTACACTTTCAAGGGCAAGGAGTATGAGGTTAAGCTGCTTCAGCACAACGACGATTTCAAGGACATAGACATAGCATTCGCTTCGGCCGGAGCCGGCACATCCAAGGAGTTTGCGGCAGACATTACGAAGTATGGAGCCGTTATGATTGACAATTCGAGCGCATTCCGCATGGACGACGACGTACCATTGGTTGTGCCCGAGTGCAACGCCGAGGACGCTCTCAACCGTCCGCGCGGCATCATCGCCAATCCTAACTGCACCACAATAATGATGGTTGTTGTGCTGCAGCCGCTCGAACGGCTCAGCCACATACGCCGCATACACATTGCAAGCTACCAGAGTGCGAGCGGCGCGGGCGCCGCGGCGATGGCCGAATTGCAGGAACAGTACCGCCAGCTTGTCAACGGCGAGCCTGTTACCGTAAGCAAGTTCCCTCACCAGCTGGCATACAACGTCATTCCGCAAATCGACGTTTTCCAGCCCAACGGCTACACTAAGGAGGAGATGAAGATGTTTAACGAGACGCGCAAAATCATGCACAGCGACGTGAAATGCTCGGCAATGTGCGTCCGCGTGTCGTCGCTCAGGGCGCACTCCGAGTCGGTTTGGATTGAGACGGAGCGTCCGATAAGCGTCGAGGAGGCGCGCGAGGCCATCGCGGCTGCACCCGGCGTAACGCTTGAAGACGACCCCTCGAACCTCGTTTACCCAATGCCGCTTGATACGGCGGGCAAAGACGACGTGTTCGTTGGCCGCATACGCAAGGACCTGGCCGATGAAAACGGACTGACATTCTGGCTCAGCGGCGACCAGATACGCAAGGGTGCGGCGCTCAACGCGGTGCAGATAGCCGAGTATCTTGTCAAGGTCGGCAACGTGAAATAAAACTATCCTGTAACCCGTTGACTGCCAACGGGTTTCCAAAAGGCCGTCTTTCAGCTTCTGAAAGGCGGCCTTTTGTCGTGCAAAAGATGGCCTTTTGCCTTCTGATTTGCCGTGTTTTGAATAAGGCGTAAAGAGTTACATGCCGCTAACTCTTAATTCAAAACATTGCAACTTCATGCCGCCGGTTTTGCGTTTGTTTGCCGTTTTGTTTCATTTTTATGATAAAAGGCCTATTTGACAACGCCCAAATGCCGTTTTTAAAGTATTTTTTCATATCTTTGCACGGAGTAAGCCGCACCGTGCAAGATGCTTGTCATACAGCCTTTTGCACGCTTGAGCTGCGCTTATTGCATGAAAGATGAATGTTAATTCTGTGGAGGTGATTTTACTATGACGGCATTCACGCGGTTGGCTTTGTCCGTGTTTGCCGCTGCGGTGTGTGTTGCCGCAATGTCGTGCGGCGGCAAGCATGCGCATGCAGACAGGCGGAGCGACAGCCTTACGGCCAT
Source organism: uncultured Prevotella sp. (assembly GCA_900554545.1). Classification (GTDB taxonomy): domain Bacteria; phylum Bacteroidota; class Bacteroidia; order Bacteroidales; family Bacteroidaceae; genus Prevotella. The sequence continues at coordinate 22,433 of USHW01000003.1, forward strand.
GCTCGCAGCCGTCGACGATTCCGTCGCGGTCAACTCTCCGCATGCCTTGGCCATCATAAAGGATGCCATGGCCAAGGCGGCAGATAGCCTTGACTATTATGACTGGTACCTGCGCCTGATGCGCTACAACGTGCAGCGCGGCGTGCCTGACACCGCCGAGCTGCGCTGGCGGCAGGTAGGCAGCTTCCTTGCGGCGCACGGACGCACGCCGAGGATTAAGGGCATGGAGGCTTTTCTGCTGAACGCCAAGGGCAGTTACTACCACAAGCTGCACTTCAGGCCGGGCAAGGCGGTGGCCGCATACTCAAAGGCTTACTCGCTGCTCTTCGGCAGTGACGCCGAATACCGCCTGCCCGACGTGTGCGCAAACTTGGGCGACGCCTACGTGGCGGCCAACGACATGCCCCACGCCGCATGGTGGTACCGCCGCGCGCTGTTCCTTGCCGACTCGCTCAAACTGCCTGAAAAAGACTATGCCAGCCTGTACATGGGCCTCGGCCGAATATATTTGAACCTCGGAGACTTCGACCTTGCAGGCTCTTGTTACCGCACGGCAGACGAAAAGATGGAGCTGCTGCCGCTCAACATGCAGCTCTATTTCCTCAACAATTACGGCAATTACTATTATTACAAGGGCGACTACCGCGGCGCGGAAGCCGTCTTCACGCGCATGCGCAGCCTGCTTGAGCGCAACGGCATGCTGTCAAGCTATGAGATGTACCTGTGCAAGGTGAACATGGCTGACGTGAAGCTGAACCTCGGGCAGACAGCCGAGGCGCGGCGGCTGGTTGACGAGGCGTACGCATACTTCGCTAAGCTGGGCGACGCAACGGCCATATACTACTGCCACACGATACAGATGGGCATCGCCCTGAAGGCCGGCGACACGTCAGCCGTGCGCCGCCTGCTCGACAGCGAGGACACTACGGCCACGATAGACTACAACATGGTGAACATACGCAGCCGCTACCTGCGCGAATACTACATGCGGAAGGGCGACTACAAGGCCGCATACCTCAACCTTTGCGACGACATACGGCGCAACGACTCGCTGAAACACAACATAGCGAACATGCGCGCCTCGGAAATAATGATGCGCTATGCGCAGGACACTCTTCAGCTGAGTCACCAGATTGAGCTGCAAGCCAAGGACGCCGACATACACGAGGCGCGCCTCGGCCTGTACATAGGCGTGCTCACGGCGGCGGCTCTCGCCCTGCTGCTTCTTTACGTATTTACATACACACGGAAGCGGAGGCTTGCCATGCACATGCAGCTTATGCAGCTGAGACTTGTCAACGTGCGCTCCCGAATATCGCCCCACTTCATCTTCAACGTGCTCAACAACCGCATATCCAATGCCCGTAAGGGCGACGCCGACGAGCTGATGGGCCTCGTAAGGCTTATCCGCGCCAACCTGAACATGTCGGGACGGTACTACGTTTCGCTGAAAGAAGAGCTTGACTTCGTGAAGTATTACGCCAGCGTTGAGGGCAACTGCGTCGACGGAGGGCTTGACTTCAGCGTAAGCGCGCCGGCCGACGGCGTGCTTGAAGGTGTCATGGTGCCGTCAATGTTCATACAAATCCTTGTTGAGAACGCCATAAAGCACGGCCTGAAACGCCGCGAGGGGCGCAAGCGTCTGCGTGTGGTAGTGGCCGTGGATGAGGCCGAATGCCGCATAACGGTGACCGACAACGGCACGGGTTTTGACATCCGGCGCGGCGACCCGTCGTCAACCGGCACGGGACTGAAGGTAATCCGCAGCACAATCGGCTTGATAAACAGATATAACAAGAACAAGATGAGCCTTGGAATAAGGAACTTGCGCGCTGCCGACGGCAGTGTAGAGGGTTGCGAGGTGGCTATAACCATGCCCCGGGGTATGAGGCTTCCGGGACTGAAAGGCATTGAAACGAACTGAAAAACCATGAACGCGATAATTGTAGACGACACGAGGGCGGCCATTGACGACCTGGCCGCTAAGCTCGGAAAGTATGAGGACGTGACGCTGGCTGCCACCGCCGACTGCGGCGAGGACGGCATAGAGCAGGTCATAAAGTACAAGCCGGAGCTGCTGTTCCTTGACATGGAGTTGCCTGACATGACCGGGTTGCAGTTTCTCGAACGGCTGAAGGAGGAGGCAGACTTCTGGTGTTATGTGGTGATATACACCGCTTACAGCGACTATATGCTGCCGGCGTTCCGCAACAGGGCGTTCGACTTCCTGCTGAAACCTGTCGACGAGGCCGAGCTTGACACCATCATGACGCGCTTTTTTGCCGACAGGCAGGACGGCGCGGTGCGCTCGCAGCAGGCCGGTTCGGTAAAGCGTGACGGCGGAAAGCTGCTGTTTTATACAAACTCGGTTGACTTCAGGCTTGTCAGGATACGCGACATCTGCGTGTTCCTTTACGACCATGAGGCGCGCGTATGGACTGTTGTGGCCGCCGGGTGTGACCGTCCGCTGCGCCTGAAGCGCGGCGTAAGCAAGGACGTCCTGCTGGGAATAGACAACAGCTTTGTGCAGGTGAGCCAGAAGTTCATCGTCAACATCAATTACTTGCTTGAGGTCCGTGACAACATCTGCCGCTTTTATCCGCCCTTCGAGGGCATCGACTATGTTAAGGTCGGCCGCTTTTTCCGCCGCAAACTCATCAGCCGTTACAGCTCGTTGTGAACTGAATGGAAGGTAATGACATACAAAAAGCGTCACGGACAACCGTCCGTGACGCTTTGTTTTTTGTCGTATTTAGGTGTCTAAGATACTTTTAGAACCTGAAACCGATACGGAAGAAGAAGTCGCCGGGTTTGCTGTCAATCTTCTCTACAAGGTTGCAGAAGCCGTACTCGTAGCCGACTTTCAGCGAGAGGAACTTCCATCCGGCAACAACGCCGCCCTGCCAACCGAAGTCGATGGTATTTCCCGGCGCATCGTCGTCACTTACCATAAATCCCAAGTAAGGACCGGTGAAGAGTCCGACCTTGGCCTCGTCGCTGTCAACGAAGTTCCAAGCACCGTTTCCTTCCAGCTGGATGAAGCCCGGGTCCCAGCCTTTTGCACCCTTGGTGGTGTAAGAAACGCCTGCCGACCAGTCGAAAGCGTCGGCGATGGGAGCCGTATAAGATACACCGATGTTCAATGCCTTGAACTCTGAATCAGCGTCAGTGATGTTGGCAACGTTGCCGCCCCACCATATAGTCCAGTTCTTCTGTGCACTTGCGCCTACCGCAACTATTGCGAAGAGCGCTACCATCAATAACTTTTTCATAATGATACAAGTTTTGGTTAAAGATAAATAAACTTAACTATCGGCAAAGATATGGAATTTAGTTGAAAGTTCCAAGCCTTTCGTCGGGCTTTTTGTCACAGTCAGCCTCAAATGTGGATTAAAGTGTTATGATTTGTGCCTGTCCGGCAAATATTTATAAGCGAGTTTCTTTTGCCCGTGCGGATTTGTAATCCGCACATAGAACTTTTCTTCTGCGGATTTGCAATTCGCCTTGATTTATACATTAAGTTGTGAACCGGTTACTGTATAGAGACATATTGTTACGGGATTGCAAATCCCATATAAAACCGTGTGCGGATTGCAAATCCGCACGGACATGGGAGGCCATTTCACGTTGGCAAGAGGTTGTCAAAATACTTGTTTTCATACGAATGAACACCGATGGGACAGTCGTTTGTATTCCGTTGAAAATCAACGGGTTACATGTTGCTGTCTAAAAGGTAGCCTTTTACCGTCCGAAAGGTGGCCTTTTGTACGGTAAAAGACGGCCTTTTGCAGCGTGAAAGACGGCCTTTTGCAAAGCCGCCGGCGGACGACTGTTTCGTGCCTCGTTTCTTTTTCACCGCCGCAGGCATTGCAGTGTGGCGGAAATTGACTAACTTTGCGCTTGTATTAATAATAAGGTGAAGACTATGAAGACGATAAACACAAGGCGGAGCATCCGCAAATATTCTGACAAGGAGGTGACGGACGGGCTGCTGAACCGCCTCCTCGCCGAGGCCGCCCGCACGCAGACGATGGGCAACATGCAGCTGTACAGCGTCGTTGTGACGCGCTCGCAGGAGATGAAGGAACGGCTCGCCCCGGCGCATTTCAACCAGCCGATGGTTACCGAAGCGCCTGTGGTGCTGACGGTGTGCGCCGATTTCAACCGCGCAAGCCGCTGGTGCCGCTGCCGGAAGGCCGAACCGGGCTATGACAACTTCCTTTCGTTCATCAACGCGGCCACCGACGCGCTGCTCTACACGCAGACTTTCTGCAACCTTGCGGAAGAAGAGGGGCTGGGACTGTGCTTCCTCGGCACTACCGTTTACCAGCCGCAGGCGCTCATCGACGTGCTGCAGCTGCCTGAACTGGTGATGCCCGTGGCTACGCTCACAGTGGGATGGCCCGCCGAGGAACCTCCGCTGACCGACCGCCTGCCGCTCGAATCGTTCGTGCACGACGAGACTTACCACGACTATTCGCCCGAGGACATCGACCGTTACTACGGCCCGAAGGAGGCGTTGGAGGAGAACCGCGAGTTTGTACGCATCAATAACAAGGAGACGCTGGCGCAGATTTTCACCGACATACGCTATACAAAGAAAGACAACGAGTCAATGTCCGCCGGAATGATGGAGGCATTGAAGAGGCAGGGTTTTGTTGTTTAGGGTTATAAGGTCATGCGGTTTTAGGGTTATACGGTCGTGAGATGGTATGGCTTTAGGATTATGTTAATGGCTGTTTGAACTGCCGCATAGTTCCCAAACCGTATAACCTGATGACCTTAAAACCGTATAACCGTTCATGAAAAGCTGCACAATGTGTGAGCATTGTGCAGCTTTTCATGAACCATTTGACAAAAAATGTAAAATCAAAGCATTTTCTTTCCTTAAAATTTGGATTGTTGACGGGAAATGACTATCTTTAGGGCAGAAAACAAAGACGCACAGTATAAGTTGTCAACGGTCTCGATGCAGGGAAAAAGAAATGTCAGAATAACTCTGATATATTAGACAACTGATGAACGTGTGATGTACTTTCGAGTAACGGGATGTTTGGAAAGATGGTAAATGTTTGATGTCATGGAGATGTTTTTTCACTAAGATGAGAGGGAAATAAAGAAAACAAGTTGTTGATATGGATGTTTTTAATTAATGGTTGAACAGGCATCCTGTTACTGGACTAAAGGAAAAGAGGACGCGCCATTGCGAAGGATATGGCGCATCCTCTTCTTTTTGTGCCGTCTTGAAAGCATGTAATTTTCAATGAAAATATAGCCAATGAAGTATCAGAAGAAGATAAGCCGGGGCCTCGTCATGCCCTTGCAGCAGTTCATACAAAGGGAAAAGTCGGCCGGCATAGTGCTCGGCGTAAGTGTGGTTGTGGCCTTGCTGCTGGCCAATTCGCCGTGGAGCGAGGAGTATTTCCACTTGTTCGAGCATAAGCTCGGTTTCGTTTTCAACGGCGAGAACTACCTTTACTACTCGCTTCACCACTGGATTAACGACGGACTTATGTCGATGTTCTTCTTCGTTGTGGGGCTTGAGCTGAAGCGCGAGTTCATCGGCGGCGAGCTGGCCGACCCCCGCAACACCATCCTTCCGATAGGTGCCGCCGTGGCCGGGATGATTGTTCCGGCGCTGATTTACACCGTGCTGAACGCCGGAACGCCGTCGGCTGGTGGCTGGGGAATACCGATGGCAACCGACATAGCGTTCTCTCTCGCCATAATCTACGCCCTTGGCGACCGCGTTCCGCTGGCTGCCAAGGTGTTTCTGACTACGCTCGCCATCGTCGACGACCTCGGGGCGGTGGTTGTCATCGCGCTGTTCTATACCTCGGAAATATCGCTTGCCAACATCGCCGTCGGCCTGGCGTTCCTCGGAGTGATGTTCGCCGCCAACAAGATGGGCGTGAAGAATGTCGTGTTTTACGGCCTCTTGGGCATCGGCGGAGTATGGACGGCCTTCCTGATGTCGGGCATTCACGCCACGATAGCCGCCGTTTTGGCAGCCTTCGTCATACCTTCAGACGCCCGTCTGCCCGAGCCTTTATATCTTAAAAGGGCGGCAAACAACCTGCGGCGGTTCGCCGGAATAAAGCCGAACAACGTCTCGACGCTTGAACACGAGCAAGTGGAAGTCATCGCGGACATGATGAACGACACGCGCGACGCCATCCCTCCGTCGCAGCGTTTGGAACATGCCATGCACCCGTTCGTGTCGTTCGTCGTCATGCCTGTGTTCGCCTTGGCCAATGCCGGGGTGTCGTTCGCCGGGCTTGACGTGCAGAGTGTGTTCTCGACCAACGTCGCACCGGGCGTTGCCTTGGGGCTTCTCGTCGGCAAGCCGTTGGGCATCGCGCTCTCCGTTTACCTGCTTGTGCGGCTCGGAATAGCGAAGAAGACCGAGGCGTTGACGGCGAGGCGCATTGTAGGTCTTGGCTTCCTGGCCTCCATCGGGTTCACAATGTCGATGTTCATATCCACCCTTGCCTTCACCGACGGCATGATGTTGATGCAGGCAAAGATAGGAATTTTCGCCGCGTCGATACTCGGCGGCGCGATAGGTTACTGCCTGTTGAAGCGTAAGTGAATAAAACAAGAAAGCCCACAACTGGGCTTTCTTGTTATTGCATCAGGCCGCCTTCTACGAAAAACACTGTTTCGTTGAGCTTGTCTGAATTGGTTTTGGCGTCTTTGAACACGCCGGGCACGGTAACGATGCCGTCCTCTTGCAGTGCGTCCATCAGCTCCCACATCACCTCATGGTAAAGAGCTACCACGGCAACATCGGCCTCACGGAAGCCGAAACGCAACGACATGTCGCCGCAACGGCCTTTAAGTGCGGTGCTGATGGCGTTCACCAAGCGTTCAGTTGTTTGATGGAAGGAGTCTTCTTTCTGCCTGATTATCGGGAAAAGGGCGTTGCCTTGGGCATCGACAAGCCCGTAAGCAGCGAGCTTTTTGGCAAGTTCCGCATCACATACTTTGCCGTTCTGCCTTATCTCGTCTGCCAAACGCTCCATCGTTTTGACGCCGGGCGCAATTCTGCTGTCAAGATATGTCAGGCACAAGTCTTGCTCGCCGTAGCCGTTTGTGCCGTAAGCCGCACTCTGTCTCGGCTCGTACAACACCCAGTAACAGCCGCTCCAAGTGGTCTTTTTGCCGAAATCGTCAAAGAGAAAGAGCTTCGTCCACATCCTGCCGTCAAGCAAATAAGAGAACGTAAGAGACAAAACGTTGCGCCCATAGCCCATGCTGTCGGCCGTCTCGGCAAACCTTTTGAAGTCCGTTTTGCAGTCTTTGTATATGTCGGCGGCCACCTCACGGGCGAAGTTTCTTAGCTCTTTGGTCTGCTGTTGGTCAAGGATTGGTATTACCGTTTGCCACTTTCCGCCGTGCCGTTCGATAATTCCGCCGACCTCAAGCAGCATCAACTGGCTGTCGGAACACGTTATTCCGCTGTTACGCAGTTCGCTTGCCGTCATCGGATTGCGCAGCGCATAGACTATCTCCCAGTTGTTGTCGGTCGTCACATAGTCGGAAGGCTGGTGGCCGGTGAGTGCTACAAACTGCGTGGCTTCCCATTCGCTGTACGGTCTCAAGCCGCCTTTCGGCTGCGAGTAAGCGCTCACCGAGGCTGCAATTACGGCTAAAACAGTGATGATAAAATGTTTCATTGCAATGTAGTTTGTCATTATATAGAAAACAACAAGCAGATAACGGAAGTCCCGTTGTCTGCTTGTTGCATATTAACTCGTTACTTGTAAACTCGTCCCTTGTCTGCTAAAGAACTTACTTGCATGACGGAGTCCACGGTTTCAGCTGCTTGAAGAAGTCGTTGCCCTTGTCGTCCACGAGGATGAAAGCAGGGAAGTCAACCACGTTAATCTTCCAGATTGCCTCCATGCCAAGTTCCGGATACTCAACGCATTCAATGCTCTTGATGCTGTTCATCGAAAGAACGGCAGCCGGACCGCCGATGCTTCCGAGGTAGAAACCGCCGTGTTTCTTGCATGCGTCGGTAACAACCTGTGTGCGGTTGCCTTTCGCAATCATCACCATAGAGCCTCCGTGGTCTTGGAACTCGTCAACATACGGGTCCATGCGGTTGGCCGTTGTCGGTCCCATCGAGCCGCAAGGCATTCCTTCGGGGGTCTTTGCGGGACCAGCGTAGAGCACGGGATGGTCTTTGAAATACTGCGGCAGGTCTTCGCCTGCGTCCAAACGAGCCTTCAGTTTGGCATGAGCGATGTCGCGTGCTACGATAATCGTGCCGTTGAGGCTTACACGTGTAGACACCGGGTACTGTGAAAGTATCTTGCAGATTTCGCTCATCGGCTGGTTCAGGTCAATGCGCACGGCGTCGCCCTCGCCAGCGTTGCGCAGTTCTTCGGGTATGAGTTCGCCGGGATTATCGTCCAGTTTCTCAATCCAAACGCCGTCTTTCGTTATCTTGGCCTTGATGTTTCGGTCGGCAGAGCAGCTCACTCCGAGTCCGATTGGGCACGATGCACCGTGGCGCGGCAGGCGGATTACGCGGATGTCGTGGGCGAAATACTTGCCGCCGAACTGCGCTCCGAGTCCGATTTTGTGCGCTTCTTCCAACAGTTGCTTCTCAAGCTCTACGTCGCGGAAGGCCCTTCCCGTCTCGTCTCCTGTCGTGGGGAGGTTGTCATAGTAATGAGTTGATGCGAGCTTCACGGTCAAGAGGTTCTTCTCGGCCGATGTTCCGCCAATCACGAAGGCAATATGATAAGGAGGACAAGCCGCCGTTCCGAGTGTCTTCATCTTCTCAACGAGGAACGGAACCAGCGTGCCGGGGTTCTGTATCCTGGCCTTTGTCTCCTGATAGAAGTACGTCTTGTTGGCCGAGCCGCCGCCCTTAACCACGCAGAGGAACTTGTACTCCATACCCTCCGTTGCCTCGATGTCAATCTGGGCAGGCAGGTTGCAGCGTGTGTTCACCTCCTCGTACATCGAGAGGGGAGCGTTCTGAGAGTAGCGCAGGTTCTCTTCGGTGTATGTCTTGTACACTCCTTTCGACAGAGCCTCTTCGTCGCAGAAGCCCGTCCACACCTGTTGTCCCTTCTCGCCGTGGATGATTGCCGTGCCGGTATCCTGGCAGAAAGGCAGCTTTCCCTTGCAAGCCACCTCGGCGTTGCGCAGGAATGTCAGTGCCACATACTTGTCGTTGTCGCTCGCTTCGGGGTCAGTCAGGATTTTAGCCACCTGCTCGTTGTGAGCGCGGCGCAGCAAAAAGTTGACATCCCTGAAGGCCGCGTTGGCAAGCATCGTCAACGCTTCAGGACTTACTTTGAGGATAGGTGTGCCCTCGAACTCGCTAACCGACACGCCGTCTTTGGTCAAGAGATAGTACTCCGTGTCGTCTTTGCCCAGCTGAAACATGGGTGCGTACTTGAAATCAGGTGTTGCCATAATGTTTTGTTGAAGGTTTGATGTCCACCACAACCTCGCCAATCTGAGGAAAATCCTTGTCCTGACAGGATTGCCGTGGGTATTTGTAAAGTTTTTATTTATATGTTTTTACTTTTGCAAAGGTATGTATTTTTTCCGAGAAACGGGGACTTCTATATGTTTATTTAACCTTAATAAAACATGGTTTGGCCGCTGTTCCCAGCGCAAGTCTTGGCGGCTTTGCAACCAGTTGATAATCAACGTCTTTCCAATATGCCGCCTTTTAGCCTGCAAAAGACGGCCTTTTACACGCTAAAAGGTGGCCTTTCGCAATGCAAAAGACCACCTCTTGGAAAATGAAAGATTAAGAATGAAAAATTAAAAGTCTATTTTTGGATGCTGAAACGGCGTCAATAGCCGAAGATTTCTTCGGTCGTAAGCCTCTTGATGGGGCCGATTTTCTCCAACGCTTCCATGTCAAGCTGCTTCTCGTCGCCGAGGATTATGTAGCGGTAAGGCTTCTTTGCCATCGTCTCCTGTTCGAACTTCGCCACGTCGTCCATCGTCAGCGAGGGCACGGCCTCGTACACTTTCTTGTTAATGTCGTAGTCAATGCCGCGGTCGCGTGCGCCAAGATATGTGTAAATCAGGTTTTCCTTGGTGACACGCCGTGTGGCGAGGCGCTTCATCAGAGCCTGTTTCGCCAATTCGAGAGCCTTGTCCGACTGCGGAATAGTGTCGATGATGCTGTTGAAAGTGCGGATGCAGTCCATCATCTTGTCGTTCTGCGATATGATGTAAGTGTAGGCGTATTCAGGCTGTCCCTTGTATCCCGGCGTGCCGTACATGGCGAACGCGCTGTAAGCAAGGCCGCGGGCTTCGCGCAATTCCTGGAACACCACCGTGTTCATGCCGCCTCCGTAGTACTCATTGAACAGCGAGATGACCGGCTGCTGCTCGGGGTTCCACTGGCGTCCGTCGTTGTGGAACTGTATCATGTATATGTTCTTGGCGTCATACGGGGCTATCAGCACCTCGTTCTGCGTGGTCTGCTGCATCTTGTAAGGCTTGCCTGCGGGCACGTCTGCAAGTGTCTTGGCCGTCTTCTGGCCCTTGTCGATAACGGCGGTAAGCTCGTTCAGCTCCATCGGACCATAGTAGAGCACCTCGTGCTTGTAGCCTTTCAGTGCCTTAATCATGTCGACGAGCTTCTGCGGATTCATCTCTTTCAGCTCTTCCGACGACGGAATGTTGAGATACGTGTTGTAAGCGCCGTACATTCCATACGTTTGCAGGCGGCTGAAGTTTGCACTTTGGTCGAGCTTGTTGTCGGCACGCGACTTCTCTTCTATGCCCACAAACTTTGTGTAAGCGTCCGTGTCAACCTTCGCGTTGGCTATTACGTCGTCGAGCAAAGCCATCGCCTCGGGCATGTTTTCAGCCAATCCGTTCAGGTAAATCCTGATGGCTTTCGTGTCAACTATTACCCCGTAGTTGCAGGCTAAGCTGTAAAACTTCTGCTTTACCTGCTCGGCGGTCATCTTGTCAGTGCCGAGATAGTTGAGATATTGTGCGGCGTAAGGCAGCCATTTGTCGCTTTCCTCGCCGAATTTATAGTAATAGCTCAGTGTGAAGCGGCCGTTTTCGGTGTTCTTCACGTACAGCACTGGCAGGCCGTTCTTCGTCGTTGCCCTGGTCAGGTCTTTGTCGAAGTCTACGAACTTGGGCTGTATAGGCTCCGTTTCAGAGTTGATTATTTCCGTGACGAACGCGCTCTGCATGTCGCGGTTGGTAGGTATCGCCGTTATTTCGGGCTTGTCTATCTTCTTGATTGTCGAGTCAACGCCCGTGCGTTTGTACACGGCTATGTAGTTGTCGAGGAAGTGTCGGTTGGCAAAGTCCACGATTTGCTGCTTCGTTATTCCCGATATGCGGTCTAAGCGGCCAACAACATCGCTCCACTTCTGACGGTTTATGAATGCGTTGACGAACATGTCGGCACGCCCGGCGTTACTTTCGAGCGTGGTGTAGAAACTCAGCTTCTTGTTGTTGATAACCGCCTTGAGCAAATCTTCGCTGAAGTCGCCCTTCTTTATCTTGTCAATCTCGCCGAGCATCAGTGCCTTAACGTCGTCAAGAGACTGTCCCTCCTTAGGATATCCGGCCATTACGAAGCCTGAATATTCGGCCAGCGGATAGGTGAACGTTCCTCCGCCGAGCCACTTCATCTGCTGGTCGAGGTCGAGGTCCATAAGTCCTGCCTTGCCGTTTGACAGCATGTCGGATATCACGTCGAGCGTATCTGTCTGGAAAGAGGCTGCCTTGTCAAACCTCCATGCCATGTAAATGTTCTCCGCCTCCTGTCCTACAACGGTGGTGTCGGCCGGCGCCGTGCGGTCGGGGATTGGTGCATACTGCGGCTGAGAGAGGTCGGGGTTGGGCTTCCATGTGCCGAAATACTTGTCAATCAGAGCTATAACCTTGTCCGGGTCGAAGTCGCCGGCCATGCATATTGCCACGTTGTTGGGCACGTAATAGCGCTTAAAGTAGTTCTTTATGTTTACTATTGACGGGTTCTTCAGGTGCTCCTGCGTTCCGATGGTTGTCTGCGTACCGTAAGGATGGCCGGGGAACAGCAGGGCGTTCATGGCGTCGAACAGCTTGTTTGCGTCGCTTGCGAGACCTATGTTGTACTCCTCGTACACGGCCTCAAGCTCCGTGTGGAAGCCTCGGATTACCATGTTCTGGAAGCGGTCGGACTGTATCCGCGCCCAGTTCTCAATCTCGTTGGCCGGTATGTCTTCAACGTAGCAGGTCACGTCGTTGCTTGTGTAGGCGTTGGTTCCCTGCGCTCCGATTGACGACATCAGCTTGTCGTACTCGTTGGGGATGAAGTATTTTGCCGCCAGCTGCGAAATGCTGTCTATCTGGTGGTAGTAGGCGCGGCGCTGGAGCGAGTCCTTCAGCGTGCGGTAAACCTCAAAACGGTTCTGTATGGAGTCAAGAAGCGGGGCTTCGGCGGCTGCGTCTGATGTTCCGAATTGCCGTGTTCCCTTGAACATAAGGTGCTCAAGATAGTGTGCCAGACCTGTTGTTTCGGGCGGGTCGTTGCGGCTTCCCGTGCGTACGGCGATGTACGTCTGTATGCGCGGTTTCTCGTTGTTGACCGACAAGTACACCGTAAGGCCGTTGTCAAGGGTGTAGATGCGTGTCTTCATCAGGTCGCCGGGAACGGTCTGATACTTGTATTCCTTTGCCTGTAAGGGCAGCACAAGTGCAAGCAGGAATGCAAAAAGCGCTTTTCTTAGTTTGTTCATATATTATGTGTATTTGGTAGTTAAAGAAGTTTTTATTGGTAGTTAAAGTAGTTAAAGGATTTTTTCGCTTCGCTCAAGGAAACTCTCGCTCACTGCGTTCGCTAAAGAGTTAAAGACAAATGCTTTGCCACTTGTATCTTGTTTCTTGTCGACTTGTTCCTCGTCTGCTCGTCCCTTGTCCCTCGTCTGCTTGTCAACTCGTACCTTACCCGAGCTGGGCGAGGAACTTGTCGAGCGTCGCGCGGTCAACGTCGCCTAACGAATATTCCTTCTCGGCGTCCTCACGTATCATGTTGAGCCATGCCTCGTGCGCGGCCATTCCGCGTCCGCGGAAGTATTCGAAGTCGTCTTCCGTAAGCTCGTCCTTGCCGAGCCATCCCTTCATCAGGTTAAAGGTGAAAGCCCATTGGTAGTCGTCGTAGCGGTCGTTGTAGGCTTCGAACATCCTGATTACTGACCCTATGCCGTCAATCATGCCGTATCTTATTTTCTCTACAAGGCGTTCTTCCTCTTCGGCAGGTATCAGCAGGCCGCCAAGGTCGCACCATTCGCCAGTGCCGGAAGCGGCTGCCGGTGTGCTGTCTTCATGCCGTGCGAGCATCTCTCCGACATACATTTCAACGGCCATTGCGTACAGTTTCATGCCCTTTTCTAACGCATTGGCAGTCAGTGTGTTACCATCGGCCGTGCAAAAGGCCGTCTTTTGGCCTGCGTTTTGCCGCATATTGGCGAGCAATTGATGGCCTTTTACAACCTCATTGACCGTCAACGGGCTGAGCCATTCATAATTGATTATACTCTTGCGGCTGCCCTTTATGCGGACGTCGCGCCGCGGCCACTTGTTTATGTCGCGGTAAAGCCCTACGGTGGCGATGTTGCGTCCGGGCACGATATGCGTCTCGCGGCCTTCGCCAATGACGTAAGAGAAGGGCAGGGCGGTGGTGTCGGGATGGTTCTGTATCTTGCCCATGCACACCGAGAACGGCCCAATCTTTGCCGGATGGACTATGTGCGAGCCGCTGGCTGTCTTCACTCCGCGGCTTAGCGTGCCGTAATGTATAGGACCCATCTTGTACGCATGGTTGCTGAAATTGGTGCCCGAACCGGCGTTGTAGAACGATGTCATGCAGCCGATGAGCAGCGTGCTCTTGTGGTGTGACGCCGAGAAGGGGCCGCAGAAGGCGGCGCACGCCTCGCCGTTGGCCATGTATGTGTTGGCGAAAAACAGGCTGCTCTCCGCCGTGAAGCCGTTGGTTATCTGGCAGGCTTCGCCCACATAGCAGTTGAACAGCTTTGCGCTGTTCAGCACCGAAGAGCCGTCGGCGATGATGGAGTTCTCGCATATCACGCCCGAACCAATGTAAACGCTGTCGTCAGCCTCGGCTGCCAGGGTGCAGTCGCTCAGGCGGCACGCCCCGTTCACTTCGCAGTTGTCTGCAATGTTGGTGTTGGTTATCTCGGTGGTGTTGATTATGCGCACGTAGTCGCCTATCGTCCCGGCGTCGGTGTGGCGGCTGTTTACGTAGTCTTTCGCCATGGCTTTCAGCGTGGCTGACAGCTCCTTGTCCTCCGGCCGGCTCACCATCAGCGCCGCGAGGTTGCTTGTAAGACCGCGGAAGAGCACCACATTGCCGCTGCCGGCTTCGTTGAGCACCGATATTGTGTTGCCTTCGCCGAAGGTGGCTTCGGCCGTTGTCTCGATGGTGCATACGTTGCGGATGCAGCATTCCTCACCTATCACATAATTGCTGATGTAGTTGCCGATGTTCTCGACAAGGCTGTTGTCGCCTATCGTGACGTTGCGCAGCGTGGCGTTGCGCAACCCCGAGTGCATGTAAAAGTCCTGGCCGACTTCCACATTCTTCTCGAACATGCCGAGGTTTACCGTGCCGCAGAACCTCACATCCTTTATGTGCGACGGTGTGAAGTCGTCGGCCACGTTCACGTATGTCCAGTCTTCGGCTGTACACCCGTGCTCTTCGAGGGTTATTATTTCGTCGTCTGTAAGCGGTCTGTAGGTTGTCATAGGCGTATTATGTTATTTTATGGTAGAGTAAACACCCACCCCAGCCCTCCCCAAGGGAGGGAGTTTTATTACCCTTGCTGTCTAAACTTCAGCAGCTTTGCATGTGAAATGGCTTGTGCAAGCTGTAGACAGTCCGGCAAAAAGCATATTAAGCTCCCTCCCTTGGGGAGGGTTGGGGTGGGTGTCAGTTGTCGATTTCGTACAGGAAGTCATTGTACGGGTATTTCTGCACGTGCAGCTGGCGCACCTGTTTGTAAAGGACGTCGCGCAGTTCGTCGATGTTCGACCTGTTCTTTGCTGATATGAAGATGCAGTTGTCGCCCTGTTTCGCCATCCATGTACGCTTGAGTTCGTCGAGCGTAATGTTTTCCTTCGTGGGCGGAGTGAGGTCGTCAGGCTCTTTGTCAACCCATGTGTAGGCGTCTATTTTGTTGAAAACCAGCATCGAGGGCTTGTCCGCGCAGCCGAGGTCTTTCAGCGTGTTGTTCACCACATTTACCTGTTCTTCAAAGTCGGGGTGCGATATGTCCACGACGTGCAGCAGCAGGTCGGCCTCGCGTACCTCGTCGAGCGTGCTCTTGAACGAGTCCACCAGGTCGGTGGGAAGCTTGCGGATGAAGCCCACAGTGTCGGCAAGCAGGAACGGCAGGTTCTCAATCGTCACCTTCCTCACCGTCGTGTCGAGCGTGGCGAACAGCTTGTTTTCGGCGAAAACGTCGCTCTTCGACAGCAGGTTCATCAGCGTTGACTTGCCCACATTGGTGTAACCTACGAGGGCGACGCGTATCAGCCGGCCACGGTTCTTGCGCTGCGTGGTCTTCTGCTTGTCTATTTCGGCGAGTCGTTGCTTCAGCAGCGACATGCGTTGCAGGATTATACGGCGGTCCATTTCGAGCTGAGTCTCGCCCGGGCCGCGCAGTCCCACCGAGCCTTTTCCGCCTCCCGAGCCGCTTCCTCCGCCCTGCCTTTCAAGGTGGGTCCAAAGCCTTTGCAGGCGCGGCAGCATGTAGCGGTATTGCGCCAGCTCAACCTGCGTCTTGGCGTTGGCCGTCTGAGCGCGCATGGCGAATATGTCGAGAATGAGCGATGTGCGGTCAAGTATCTTGACCTTCAGCTCGTTTTCGATGTTGCGTATCTGCTTCGCCGACAGTTCGTCGTCGAAAATCACCATTCCGATTTCCCTCTCGGCGTCCTCTTCGGCCTTGATATATTGCTTTATTTCCTCGAGCTTTCCCTTGCCCACGTATGTGGTCTGGTTAGGCCCGTTCACCTTCTGCGTGAAGCGTTTGACGGTCACAGCCCCGGCGGTGTCGGCCAGAAACTCCAGCTCGTCGAGGTATTCTTTTGTCTTGGCCTCGTCCTGCTGTTGCGTTATAAGGCCCACGAGGATGGCCGTTTCGGCTTTAACTTCGGATATTACAAATTCTTTCATTCGTGTGTTTACGGATGTATCGTTGTTCTATGCAAGGACAATGCAAGCGAGCGGAAAGAGAGCTTGCTCTCAATTTCCCGAGCGCAGCTTGTTCTATGCAAAATTACACAAATAGTGTAAAACGGCAAAGAAAAATGTCGTTTTACATCGACGTTTTATCACCTTTTTACCATTGTTTTTCTAAAAGGAGGCCTTTTGCTTTCCAAAAGGTCATCTCTTGCCGTCTGAAAGGCCGTCTTTTGCAGCCTGAAAGACGGCCTTTTGCAAGGGCGTTGAGTATCAATGGGTTACGCGGTGTCGGTAAAAGACCTTCCAACCGACGGTTTTACGCCTTCCGTTTGTGGCTCTGACAGCGTGTGTTGAGGGCGGTTTGACAGGCTGTAAAAGGGCGTAAAACAGCGTAAGTTACCGTAAACGTTTACGTAGTTTTTTGAGAAATAATAAAGGTTTTTTGATATAGGTCAATTTATTTTGTCTAATTTTGCCCTCGTAACGAAGAGATTTTCAGAATTACATGCTACATTGATACTAAAGACTAAGACATTCAAAAAGTGGAAAAATTGCTCTGTCGAGATGACAGGGCATTTTTTATTTTCGTATCTTTGTGGCTGTTTTTGTGTCCCGTAAATCCTTATCTGACATGCAAAATCCTTTCAAGATAATAGCCCGCAAGGCCGTTTCGGCATGGGGCAGGGTGCGTTTGGCGGCGTCGCGCTTCGCCGCATGGCAGCGCAGGGGCGTCGAGGCGGCTCCCCTTTCGCAGGACGCCCACGAGTGCCTGAACTGCCATACTGCGTACACCGGCAACTTCTGCCCGCGTTGCGGACAGTCGGCCGCCGTCTGCCGCTTCACGTTCCGGCATGCGTTGAGCAAGACGTTGGAGGTCTGGGGGCTTGGCAACCGCAGCCTGCCGCGCACGCTGTGGCATCTCATCTGCCGCCCGGGCTACATGATTGGCGATTATCTCGAAGGCCGGCAGGCGCCGTATTTTCCGCCCGTCAAGATGCTCTTCCTCGTCACGGCGGCGTTCATCGTCGTGCAGCACGTCGTCGCTCCGGGCGCGATAGACTCGAGTTATGCTGACGCCACGACGCGTCTGGCAGAGTATAAGACAGATATTCCTGATGGAGAGGAGGCTTATCCGGGCAAGAAAATCTTTCTTGAGGGGATGGACAACTTTATCGATGCATTCGACAGAGTTACCGATTTCTTCCAGCAAAACCAGGCAATAGAACTAATCTTGAGCCACAGCCTCTTCGCCTTGATTGCCATGCGTGTGTTCCGCAGGTCGCCGCAGCGCCCGAAGATGAATCTAACTGAGTGCTTTTTCTCGCAAATATTCATAGCCAGTCAGCTTATGATTGTGTCTATGGTGTGCCTTGTGGCTACTCAAGGAAGTAAGTGGATTGACAATATGTACAGTATGCCCACGTGGCTGCTGATGCTTGTACTTCTGTATGACTACAAGCAGCTGTACGGCTTCGGCATGTTGCGCACGGCGTGGTACACCTTTAAGGTGCTCGTCGGATGGTGGCTTTTGATGTTCCTTTTGTTGGTCGTATGGATGGCGTTGAGCGTGGCTTGGACGGCGATAAAATAATAACACCCCCCCCAGCCCTCCCTAAGGGAGGGAGCTTAATTTGCCTTTTTAATATTCAAAGCATTTTAAACTCCCTCCCTTAGGGAGGGTTGGGGTGGGTGTTTAATCAGTTCCTGAACGTCAGTCCGTCGCCGCCTGCATCCACCACGATGGGCTTGCTGCGGTCAACAGTGCCGCCGAGCAGCTGCTTGCTCAGGTCGTTGAGCATGTAACGCTGTATGGCGCGCTTTACGGGACGTGCTCCGAACTCGGGGTCGAAGCCTGCCGATGCGAGGAAGCTGATGGCCGCCGGGGTTACGTCGAGCGTCACATCCTGCTGTTCCAGCATCTTCTTTACGCCGTTTACCTGAAGAGTTACAACGTCTGCAATCTGCTCTTTCGTCAGCGGAAGGAACATGATGGTCTCGTCGATACGGTTCAGGAACTCCGGACGGATGGTCTTCTTCAGCATCTCCATCACCGTTTTCTTAGTCTTCTCGATTACAGAGTCGCGGTTGAAGTCGTTAATCTGCTCGAACTCTGACTGTATGTACTGGCTCCCGAGGTTTGAAGTCATTATGATGATGGTGTTCTTGAAGTTCACCGTGCGCCCCTTGTTGTCGGTCAGACGGCCGTCGTCCAATACCTGCAAGAGGATGTTGAACACGTCGGGATGTGCCTTCTCAATCTCGTCGAACAGTACAACGGAGTAGGGTTTGCGCCTTACCGCCTCGGTAAGTTGTCCGCCCTCGTCGTAGCCAACGTATCCCGGAGGCGCGCCGATGAGGCGCGACACGCTGAACTTCTCTTGGTATTCGCTCATGTCGATACGTGTCATCATCGTCTCGTCGTTGAACAGATACTCCGCAAGAGCCTTTGCCAGCTCGGTCTTTCCGACACCCGTCGTGCCGAGGAAGATGAACGATGCAATCGGCCTTTTGGGGTCTTGAAGGCCCGCGCGGCTGCGTCTTACGGCGTCGCTCACGGCAGTTATTGCCTCGTCTTGTCCTATTACGCGCTTGTGAAGCTCCTCTTCAAGGTGCAGTAGCTTGTCCTTTTCGCTCTGCATCATCCGCGTAACGGGTATTCCTGTCCAGCGACTTACCACCTCGGCGATGTCGTCTGCGGTCACCTCTTCGCGTATCATTGCGTTGCCGTCCTGCGTCGAACGCAGCTGCGCCTGTATGCTCTTGATGTCGTCTTCGAGCTGACGCAGACGGCTGTAGCGTATCTCCGCCACGCGCTCGTAGTTGCCTTCGCGCTCGGCGCGCTCGGCCTCGAAGCGCAGTTGCTCCATCTGCTGCTTGTCCTGTTGTATCTTGTTGACAAGCGCCTTCTCGCCTTCCCACTTGGCGCGGAACGCCTTTTCCTTGTCTTTCAGCTCCGCTATGTCCTTGTCGAGCAGCGCAATCTTGGGCTGGTCGTTCTCGCGCTTGATGGCTTCGCGCTCTATTTCGAGCTGCTTAAGGCGTCGGGTTATCTCGTCAAGTTCCTCCGGCACGGAGTCACGTTCCATCCTTAGCTTGGCTGCGGCCTCGTCCATCAGGTCGATGGCCTTGTCCGGCAGGAAGCGGTCTGATATGTAACGCTCCGACAGCTTGACGGCAGCTATGCACGCATCGTCCTGAATACGCACCTTGTGGTGGTTCTCGTAACGCTCCTTAAGGCCGCGGAGGATGCTTATCGCACTAAGTTCGTCAGGCTCGTCAACCATCACCGTCTGGAACCTTCGCTCCAAAGCCTTGTCCTTTTCAAAGTATTTCTGATACTCGTTGAGCGTCGTCGCACCGATAGAGCGCAGCTCGCCGCGCGCCAGCGCAGGCTTCAGAATGTTGGCTGCGTCCATCGCTCCCTCGCCGCCTCCTGCGCCCACGAGGGTGTGGATTTCGTCGATGAAGAGGATGATGCGGCCCTCAGAGTTGGTCACTTCCTTTATAACGCTCTTCAGGCGCTCCTCAAACTCGCCCTTGTACTTTGCTCCGGCCACGAGGGCGCCCATGTCGAGCGAGTAGAGCTGTTTGTCCTTGAGGTTCTCGGGCACGTCGCCGCGCACTATACGCTCGGCCAGTCCCTCGACGATGGCCGTCTTGCCGGTGCCCGGCTCACCTATCAATATAGGGTTGTTCTTGGTGCGTCGCGAGAGGATTTGCAGCACGCGGCGTATCTCGTCGTCACGTCCTATGACGGGGTCGAGCTTGCCCTGGCGCGCCTCCTCAACCAAATTCTTGGCGTATTTCTCAAGACTCTGGTAGTTGTCGTCGGCCGATTGCGACTGAACTTTCTGTCCTTGGCGCAGCTCGTTGATGGCCGCGCGCATCTCCTTCTCGGTGCAACCGGCGTCCTTCAGTATGCGCGACGCGGTAGAGTTGACCGTGAGCAGGGCCAGCAGCAGCGGCTCTACTGACACGAACTCGTCGCCCATCTTCGTAGAGATGTCAACCGCCTTTTGCAGCACTTCGTTGGTGTCGTTGCCCAGATACGGCTGTCCTCCCTGAACGCGCGGCAAGCGGCTGATTTCGCGGTCGAGCACATTCTCCACCTGCATGGCGTTCACGCCAAGCTTCGAAAAGATGAAGTTGGCCACGTCCTTGGCCTTCGTCATCACGCCCTTCAGCAGGTGTACAGGCTCGATGGCCTGCTGGCCGCCGCGCTGCGCGGTGTTGACCGCCTCCTGGACGGCCTCCTGCGCCTTGATTGTAAACTTGTCGAATGTCATATTTTGTTCTCCTTTCTTTCTTCTTTTACTGTGCTTTGTGTTATCCGTCAACCATTGTTTCAAAATGCGTGCCCGTGCATCCGTGCTGCCATTCTGTCTTATTGGCAAGACAAAATGACACATCTTGCAACTCCATACGTATGCAGCCTGTAACCGCTTGATAATCAACGTCTTTCCAATATGCCGCCTTTTACCTTGCAAAAGGTGGCCTTTTAGCGTGTAAAACATGGCCTTTTGGAAGGCAAAAGACCGTCGATTGAAAACCCACCCCAGCCCGGCATGAGACCCACCCCAGCCCTCCCGAAGGGAGGGGGCTTGATTACTTGTATTTATTTGATAGAAAATGGCTTTTGAGGTGATTGTTCAATGGCCGGCATCTGGTGTTGCATGGCAATAACGGAAAGCCATATCGGGAAATTAAATTTTGCACTTTTAGTCTACGGTAAACCTCCTTTTGTAGCCGTCAGTTGTTTCTATGTCAGGCGTTTTTTTCTTTTTCCGGTTAAAATTTGTCGGTTGACAGGTGTTTTATTACGGAATTTGACTACCTTTGTAATCAGGATTGGCTCGATGCCTTTCCGTGATACATGTGACAAAAAGAAGAAGCGTTATGCTCGTCTTGTAAGTTGGAAACGTAGGAAATTTCGAACTTAGTACGAGAGAGGGCATAGTGGTTCTCGCGCTATGGCGTGGGCTGCTATAACCATATCTGTACTAAAGGTTTTTCCTACGACCTCCAACTTAGGCATGGTGGCATCGCAGTTCCACGCTTCCCATTTAATAACAGCCTATTTAGGGAACTGGTAGGCATAGTGATTTAATTTTATATGGAACAACGGTTTTGTCAAAGTTGCGGCATGCCACTGACCGATGAGTGCATGGGGACTGAGGCCGACGGCAGCCGCAGTAGAGATTACTGCGCTTATTGCTACAAGGACGGCAAGTTCACGCAGGACTTCACGATGAGCCAGATGATTGAGTTCTGCCTGCAATTTTTAGACCAGATAAATGCGCAGGCTGGTTGGAACCTCACTCCCGTGCAGGCAAAGGTACAGATGTGGAAACGCTTTCCGCAGCTGAAACGGTGGAAGGAGAAAGACACACGGACGTTGGCGGAAAAGGCTGCGGCGCTGCTTGCACAGTGCGAGAACGTGACCGTGGCCTCGGTTGACGCCGACGGCTATCCACGCCCGGTGCAGATGTCGAAGATAGGAGCAAAGGGCTTCAGCGAGGTTTGGATGGCGACGAGCGCCGGTTCGGTAAAAGTAAGCGACTTCAGGCAGAACAACAAGGCCGGGCTTTGTTATGAGCATTACGGTGACGGAGTGGCCCTGCGCGGTACGGTGGATGTCGTTATTGACGACGCCGTGCGCAAGGCGATGTGGCAGGACTGGTTTGTACACCATTTTTCCGGCGGCCCTGACGACCCGGATTATGTCCTCCTGCACTTTGTCGGCAAGGAAGCAACGTTCTGGATAAACGGCGAATTTTCACATGCTGAAGTATGATGCTTATGAAACAGATTGATGCCGACGTGCGGAAAATAGCAGCCTGCGGCCTTTATTGCGGAGCTTGCCGCAAGCATCTTGCAGGGAAATGCAACGGATGCAGGCTGAACGAGAGGGCGAAGTGGTGTAAAATCCGCACATGTTGCATGGCCAACGGCTTTGATACCTGTGCGGAATGCGGCCACGACGTAAGTGATTGCAGGCTGTTTTCAAATTGGATTGGACGGGTGTTCGCCTTTCTGTCAAATTCCGACCGCCCTGCTTGCATCCGTTATATTAAAGAACATGGTGACAGGGCTTTTGCCGAAGAGATGGCAAAACGTAAATGCCAAACTATAAAGAGACGATAAACATGAAGAACGAAATATTGTACCTGTTGCTTGACAACTATGCCGACCATGAGGCGGTGTTCCTTTCTTCGGCCGTTGCATGTGACGAGCGTAGCATCAAGACAAGCCCTAAATACGTTAACAAGATAGTTGCCCCGACGCTGGATGCCGTCCGCTCATGCAGCGGTTTTCGCATGTTGCCCGACTATTCATTCGATACCATGCCCGAAGATTATGCGGCATTGGTTCTTATCGGCGGCTTCGGCTGGCTTGACGAAGCGGTGGCCGGCAAGGTGGTGCCAATCGTCCGCCGTGCAATAGACAAGGGACTGATTGTTGGAGCCATCTGCAATGCCGCGTCGTTCCTTGCCCGTCACGGTTTCCTTAATGCCGTAAGGCATACTGGCAACGGCTTGGAGCAACTGCAGCTGTGGGGCGGTGACAACTATACCAATTCCGCCGGATATGTTGACGGACAGGCTGTGGCAGACCGGCGCATCGTGACTGCAAACGGCACGGGCAGTCTGGAATTTGCAAAGGAAATGCTGCTGCTTTTGGAAAACGATACTCCCGAGCGGATAGAAAACTTTTATCGGTTCAACAAATTGGGATATGTGGAAGTGATGCGGCAAATGAAACAAAGACCGTGAGTTATGGACTTGTCTGATTGGTTCAAGGGCTTTGAAAAAGGAATGGCCCGACTTTCGCAAGAACAACGGTCGGCTTTCTTCTCGGAATGCGGCAAGCACTGTGTAAACGGCGGCACTCTCGCCGTTTACAGACAGTTGTATGATGAGGCCGGCGGCGACATGGATGCTTTCTTTCAGAAGGCGAACGGGCTGCCGGGAGTGAGAGGCGAGGTTGCTGAAAAGGGCAGGGTGTACAATCTTTCATTCTTGGAATGCACCTGCATCCTGTGCAAGCACGGATATATTTCCACGCCTCAGCTGTGTGAATGTTCACGCCAGAGTGTTGTTTATTCATTGCAAAGCCTCTGGAACGGCAGGAAGTTCAGGGTCACGCTCTGCCATTCCATTCTACAGGGCGGACGTGACTGCAAACTGAGGATTGAAGTGTTGCAATAAGCATAAGATAGGTAAACCACAAGCGTGCAGCCCGAAGGGTTGCACGCTTGTGGTTTTTGTCTGACGGGCGGCACATGCGTCGACCAGCCGCTGCTGCACGTCGTTAATCTGGGAGTCAAGGAAACCATTGCGGCGCACCAGTCCCGTGTTGAACATGCTCAGCGTCGCCACTGCCTTAAAGCGCTTGTCCGTCTGCGCGGCCTTTAGCGTATATCCGCCTCCGCCGCAAATTCCCAGTATTCCTATGCGGTTCGCGTCAACTCCGGGATACTGCCCTATGATGTCGCACGCCCTGTGTATGTCCTCAATGCGGTAGGCCGGCTTGTCGACGTTGCGCTGCTGCCCCTCGCTTCCGCCCTGATATGCCGCGTCGAAGGCAAGGCACACATAGCCCTGTTCGGCCATCCTTTGGCTGTACAGCCCGGCAACCTGCTCCTTGCATCCGCCGTTCGGATGGGCCACGACAAGTGCCGGATAGCTCTTCGAGGGGTCATATCCCTCAGGCGTATAGACATTCGCCGCTATATTGAGGCCATTCAGATTATATGTTATGCGGTGAATGTTCACCTTGCCCGCGTCATTCTTTGTTATTGCGCCCTGATAGACCAAGCCGAACGGTTTGGCATTGGGGCTTTTTATTGAGGCGAAGTCTTCCTCGGTGAACGCCATCTGCGCATGTGCGAAGGACATATCTGCCAGAAGTGCGGCGACAATCATCAGTGTCTTGAAAGATATCTTCATACTGTTTTATCTATTTACATCCGTTCTTTAAGGGCTTCGTACAATTCATCGCGCGTGAACTGTTTGCAGCATCCGGGCATCAGCAGGCACGTATCGGCGGCCTTGCGCAGCACAGTCTCGTCAGTAATGCCAATCTCGCTCCAGCATGTAGGCATGCCGATTTCACGTATGAAATCCTCAAGCGCGTCGATGCCTTTCGCGGCTGTAGCATCTACTGTGTCGCCCTTGACACCCCATACTACCTCAGCCATGCGTGCCAGTTTCTCCTTTCCGAAGGGCAGCATGTGGCGGTAAAAGGCAGGGTGGATTACAGCCAAGCCACAGCCGTGGTTGCAGTTGGTGTACGCCCCTACGGCATGCTCAAGCGCATGGCACTGGAAGTCGGTCTGCTTGCCCAATTTTAGCAGGCTGTTCTCCGCCATCGCCGAAGCCCACATCAGCTCTCCGCGGGCGAAGTCGTCCGACGGGTTGGCAATGAGTGCGCGCAGGTTCTTAATCACGTTGCGCATTACTGCCTCGTTAATCTCGTCAGACAGGTTAGTGGCCTGCGGCTTTCCCATATACGTCTCCATGCAGTGGCTCAGCGTGTCGAACGCACCGCTTACAACCTGCTTCATCGGTACGGTAAGCGTCAGGTCGCTGTCCAATACGGCAAAGCTGTTGTAAGCACCGACAAGCGGCTGCTTCAGATGCAGCTCCGTGTTGGTTATCACCGCGCCGTTGTTCTGCTCGGCGCCAGTACCAGATGCCGTTACGACAGCACCAGTCGGGATGAACGCAGAAGGAGTTTTGTGCTTCGTATACATCATCTCCCACACGTCTTCGTCAATACATGCCTGTGCGGACACAATCTTGCAGCAGTCGATTACAGAGCCTCCGCCAACTGCAAGGATAAAGTCAACGTGCTGCTCGCGTGCTATGCGCGCTCCCTCCTGCACCTTGTTGTACGTCGGGTTAGGCATTATGCCGCCGAAATCAACTATCTCCTTGCCGCACTCGCGCAGCCAGCTCGCAATCCTGTCATACAGCCCCGTCCGCTTGAGCGAGCCTCCGCCGTAGGCCAGCATCACACGCTTGCCAACGTGTTTCATCTCCTCTTTAATCGCGTCCTCTGCGCACCCCTTGCCAAAATGCTGGCGCACGGGGTATTGAAAGTTGAATTTTTCCATAGTGTAACGTATTTTTTGTGAGTTAAAGGGAGTTATCGGGAGTTATCGCTCGCTATGCTCGCTCTTGGAGTTAAAGGACAATAGCATTTAAAGGCAATGTCCTTAAACTCCACTGCGGACGCATGGAGCCATAACTCCCTGTGACTACATTTAACTTCCGGAATTATTTGTAATGCCAATATCGTTCAGCCATTCGAGTATGTCATCTGCCGACGATGCCACGTTGCCACGTGAGATGCTTAGTCCGGTAACCATCGTTGCGTCAGGCTCCAATGCCGATATGTCGTCAACGGTACCCGACCATCCGCTGCCGCCGTGCGACGAAAACGGAATGATACGCTTGCCCGCAAAGTCGTATTTGTCAAAGAACGAGTATAAAGGCATAGGCATCTGATACCACCAGATTGGGTAGCCGACGAATACGACGTCGTAATCGCTGAAGTTGGTGATGTCCGTTGACAGTTCGGGATGCACGTTGTTCAGCCGTTCTTCGTTAGCCTGTTCGGCCAGTTCATTGTAATTTTGTGGATAGGGCTGTGCCGTCTGGATGCGCACCATGTCGCCTCCTGTCGCTTCGCCGATGACAGTTGCCATATATTCCACACTGCCGTATGTGTCGCCGTTGACAACAATCCGGCTGGCAGAAGTGGCCGCATCCACGCCGTTGTCAGGCAGCGGCTCTGAGAAGTAGGCTATCAGTATGTTATGGTTTGTGCCCGTAACCACATCTTCCGGCTGCGTGCCGGTGTCGTTGTCGTCACCGCTGCATGCGGTGAACGCCGTGACTGCGAGCAGCATTATGCATTGCAGGCACGCTTTCATTATACTTGTTTTGAGTGACATAAGCGTTGCTTCAATGTTTGTCAATGATTGTTTTCCGTCCGTTTACTATGTACACGCCAGGCGCCAGAGTGTCAAGGCTCTTGGCATTGGTCAGCACTTTCACTCCGTTGGTGTCGTAGACGTTATATCTCTGAGATGCAGCGGCAGGCTGGCTTATGCCTGTTTCGCCGCTGTCAATGTCTATAAGGTTGTACGAAGTCGTGCCTAAACCGATTTGTTCGGCATAGTCAACAATGTGAGTACCATGCTGGCGGTTGATGCGCTGGATAAGGGGCGCGCTGTCATCACCGGCCGTTGACTCATGGTTGAACACAAGGTCGAGGCACGCCTTGTCCAGTGCTACGGGGTCGAGAGAGGCGAGTATGCCGGTGTCGTGCATCTGCGGGGCTGACGGACTGCCGTCACAGTCGCAGTCAACTGACAGGTTGTTCATCACGTCAATGTATATAACGTTGCCGTTGAAGTAGTTGTGCACGGCCTGTGCGGCGGCCGCCATCGACTCGAGGAATGCGTCCTGACCTTGCCGGTTGTTGAAAACCTGACCCGGGTTGCTATATTCTCCGGCAGTATGGATTAGCGTCTTTCCCTCGCGTGATGCCATCCCGATGCTCTGGTTCTTAAGCACGCCGCCGAAGCCGCCCATCGCGTGCCCTTTGAAATGGGCGAGGTTTATAAGGAAGTCATAGTTGGCAATGTGACTGCCTACGCGGTCAAAACTAATGTGTGTGCTGTCGGCAACAGGTATGTCAAGGCTGCCTTCCTCGTCCATGATGTCCACCGGAGCAATGGCAGTAAACCCGCGCTCTTCTATGGCGCGGCGGTGGCTTGCCGTGCTGGAGCGGTTTCCTGTGTAGGCAGTATTGCATTCAACTATTGTTCCGTCAACCTCGTCAACCAGTCCGCGGATGAATTCAGGGCGCAGATAGTATGTCCGGGCTGATTCGCCGGTGCTTATTTTCACCGCAACGCGCCCTGTCGCCCTTACGCCAAGTGCATTGTAGATGCGGAGGAGTGATTCGGGCGATATTTCAGACGTGAAGTAAACGTTGGCAGGAGCCTGCGCCCTGCCGACGCACCAGCAGGTTGCCAGCATACAGGCGGCCGCTGCCAGTCTTTTAATAATCATTGCTGTCATATCCAGTTGCTTATTAATGTCATGCTATTTGATTACCTTTATTTCCTTCAGCCACTGCTCTATGCCGTCAGTGCTGCGGTTCACAGCGCCGAAGCCCTTTAGGTGTTTGGCATCGGGAGTAAGCTCAGCTATCTTGGCAAGGGTCTCGTCGCGGTATGTGGCAGCGTATGTACAGAACGGCACGACAGTCTTGCCCTTGAAGCTGTAGCTCTCTGTGAATGTGTTGATAATCATCGGAGCAGTCCACCACCACACCGGGCAGCCTATGAACACGATGTCATACTTATCCCAGCCGGCCACCTTGTCCTTTATGGCAGGGCGTGCGTTCTGTTCCTTCTCAGCTTTTGCCACCTCCGTGCAAGAAGTGTATTCAGTAGGGTAGGGCTTTGAGGGAGTGATGCGGAAGAGCGTGCCGCCTGTTTTTCCGGCAATGAACTTGGCCACGTGCTCGGTGTTTCCTCCCCAGCTGAAGTATGCTACAAGAATGTTTCCGCCATTTCCTGCGGTCTGTGCCTGTATGCCGACGCAAATCGTCAAGGCCACAGCAAGCAATAAAGATTTAAGTTTCATAATACTGTTGTTTATTTGTTTGTTGTCATATACCTTATCATATATATCATTACAGCTTGTCTGCCTGAATGCTTGCAGCTGTTTTTTTCACACCGCAAAATTACCTCTTATAGCAATACACATCAATACACGGATTACAGATTGGTACACCAATTTCAATGATGTGTGCCGTGGCCTGATGCAAAAGGCCGTCTTCCGGCGTGCAAAAGACCGTCTTTTAAATGACGAAAGGCCACCTTTCAGACGATGAAAGGCGGCCTTTTGCAACACCCTTGAAAACAATCCACTAACCTATTGAGCACCAAGCGGTTATGTGCAGACTGCAGCTTGGCGTGCGTCTGCTTGTTTTTTTAATGCTACGTTATCCTTGTTTTATTTGTTGCTGACAGGTGTTCCGCCGAACACTCCGCTCATTGTCATTGCGTCGAGAGCATGGTCTATCTCCTTTACCTCGCCTTCCGCCAGGACGATGTCTGCCGATTTGGCGTTCTCTTCCAGCCGTCCGGGCTTGCGTGTGCCGGGTATCGGTACAATCCACGGCTTCTTGCACAGCATCCATGCGAGCGAGATTTGAGCCGGAGTGGCATTCTTTTCTTCTGCAAGGCTACGCAGCATGGACATCAGGCTGCGGTTCTTCTCAAAGCTGTCAGCCGTGAACTGCGGCATGGAGGCACGGTAGTCTGTTGACGGGTCGAAGCTTGACGAGGCCGTGTAGCGGTCGCTCAGCAGACCGTTGGCGAGCGGCGAGAATGCCACAAGGCCGATACCAAGCTCCTCTAAAACGGGGAACAGCGCCTCATACCAGCGCGCCATCATCGAGTAACGGTTCTGCACGGCTGCAAGCGGACATACGGCGTGCGCCCGGCGTATGGTGTCTTCGGTGGCTTCTGATATGCCCCAGTGCAGTATCTTGCCCTCGCGTATCAGGCTGTTCATCACCTCGGCCACTTCTTCCACAGGCACATTTGTGTCTACCCTGTGCTGCCAATATATGTCAATGTGGTCGGTATGCAGGCAGCGCAGCGACCCCTCAAGGCTGCGGCGGATGGTTTCGGGACGCGAGTCGGTGATTAACGGATAAGGCACTTTGCCGCTTTCCGTATCGAAACTGATGCCGAATTTCGTTGACAGCACAATCCTGTCGCGGTACGGTCTGAGTGCTTCGCCCACAAGTTCCTCGTTGTCGTGAGGGTTGTCTTCGGTTCCATAGCTCTCCGCCGTGTCGAATAATGTGTAGCCCAAGTCAACCGCCTGCGCCAGCAGTTCCGTCATTTCACGGTGACCGGCAGGTGCTCCGTAGGCGTGGCTCATGCCCATGCAGCCCAAGCCAACTGCCGAAACGCGCAGCCCGCTGTTTCCTAAATATCTGTATTCCATGACAAAATGTTTATTTCTTTACGCTTAATCCTCCGAACACATCGCTCATTTCCATGCTGTCAAGAGCCTCGTCGATGGCCTGCACTTCCTCCTGCGTGAACTTGATTCCGGCCGCTCCGGCGTTCTCCTGCAGGCGTTCCGGCCTGCGTGTGCCCGGTATCGGCACTATCCACGGCCGCTTGCACATCATCCATGCCAATGAAACCTGCGCCGGGGTGGCATGGTGTGTGTCGGCAAGAAGGTTTATAAGCGCGAACAGGTGGCGGTTTTTTACGAAGCTGTCGGCCGAGAACTGTGGCATGGTAGAGCGGAAATCTGTCTTCGGGTCGAAGCGTGTCTCGGCGTTGTAGCATTCGCTCAGCAGGCCGTTTGCAAGTGGAGAGAAGGCCACGAGGCCTACACCCAGCTCTTCAAGTACGGGGAAAAGCCGTTCGTGTCGGCGTGCCATCATCGAGTAACGGTTCTGAACGGCTGTGACGGGACACACTGCGTGCGCACGTCGAAGGTACGTCTCGTCAGCCTCGGATATGCCCCAGTGGAGCACTTTGCCCTCTTTTATCAGTCCGGCCATTGTTTCCGCCACAACTTCCGGTTCAGTGTCGGGGTCAATGCGGTGCTGCCAGTAAAGGTCTATATGGTCAGTCTGAAGGCGGCGCAGCGAACCTTCCGCTTCTTCCCTGATGCGCTTTGTCGACGAGTCGGCCAGCACCGGCCACGGCCAGGGTACAGAACGGTCCATAGTTATGCCGAATTTCGTTGCAAGCACCACCTTGTTGCGGTAAGGCTTCAGCGCCTGCCCGACGAGGTTCTCGTTGTCGTGCGGGTCGGCTTGTGTGCCGTAGCTTGCGGCGGTGTCGAAGAGAGTGTAGCCTATATAGACGGCTTTTGCCAGCAGCCCGGCCATCTCCTGTTTGTCGGCTGTTGCTCCATACGTGTGGCTCATGCCCATGCAGCCCAGTCCTACTGCGGAAACACGGAGTCCGCTGGTTCCCAAGTTCCTGTATTCCATACAAATTCTTTTTTGTCGTTTTTCTGTCGGCAAAGTTACAGAAAGCCGCGAAATACGTCCATACACGGATTACAGAACGTTGCACCCATTTTACTGCGACACGGGCAAAGCCTGTGCAATGAGGGTGCACCGTAGCTGTTTTTTTGCACGGTCAACGGCTCTATGGCGTATGGCGGCAAGCAAGCGCTTTTCCAAAAAGCCGCCTTTTGTCATGTAAAAGGCCGTCTTTTACACGCTAAAAGGCCACCTTTCATGCGGTAAAAGGTGGCCTTTGGCTAACGCGCTGATAATCAGCGGTGTTGCAAAGGGTGTGTTGTGCATGCTGAAAAGCCCGTCCTGCTTGCGCTCGAATATGATTGAGACTTACAGCTTTGCGCCCCAAACCATTTTCTTTACGTCGTCCAATGTCGCGTTGAAGAAGCGCTGTTCCTTGTTGAGCGAGCGCATCTGACGCATCTCCTCGTCGGTAAGCGTGAAGTCGAAGATTTGGATATTCTCCTTGATATAGTCGGGGTTGGATGCTCCGGGGATTACGGAGAAGCCCTCCTGGATGTGCCAGCGCAGTATGACCTGTGCCGGAGTCTTGCCGTGGGCTTCGGCAATCTTCTTTATGACGGGGTCTTTGAACAAGGCTCCGTTGCTCATCGCACCGCCCAGCGGAAACCAGCACTCCACCTGTATGCCGTACTTGGCGGCCTTCTTGCGCATTTCCAGGCGCTGAGCATACGGGTGGCATTCTATCTGGAGCACAGCCGGCTTGATGGTGGATTTGCTGATTATCTCGTTCCATACCGAGTCGTTGGCGTCGAAGTTGCTGATGCCGAGAGCGCGAACCTTGCCCATCTTCACCGCCTTTTCCATGTCACGCCATGCGCCTGTGAAGTCGCCTACGGGCTGATGGACGTAGAGCAGGTCGATGTAGTCGAGCTGCATGCGTGCCAGCATGTCGTCGATGGCCTTCATGGTTTTGCCCTCGCCGTATTCTGTAGGCCACAGCTTGCTGGTTATCCAAATATCTTCACGCGGTATGCCGCTTTCTTTCACGGCTCGTCCTACGCCCGCTTCGTCCTGGTAAGCGTGGGCAGTGTCTATGTGGCGGTAACCGGCTTTCAAGGCGGTGAGGCAGGATTGCTCGCACACTTCGTCGCTTGGCTGCAGGAAAGTGCCGATGCCGAAGCGCGGCATCTCCACCCCGTTGTTGAGCTTTACTAATGGTACGCCGACAGTAGTGGTCTTCTCCTGTGCGCCGATGGTGCATGCGCTGCCGCACAATATCATTGCCGACAGCAGGATTTTCATTAACGGTTTCATCTTTTTCTGTGTTTTTATAATTGCCTGTTAGCTTCCTTTATGCTGTATAGTGACACGTGCTCGTTGCGGTAGCGGGCGTTGGGGTTCATCTCTTTCATCTGCTTGAAGAGTATTGCTTTCTGCGGACAGTTGTGTATGCAGGCGAAGCAGAACTCGCATTGGCCCTCCGTCTTCACCCCGGTGGATGTCAGGGAGTAGTTGCCTTGCGGACACACTTCGGTGCAGATGCCGCATCCGATACATGCGTCGGTTATCGTGAAGGAGTCTTCACTCTGCACAAGGAAGCCTGTTTCAGGGTCAACCCCCGACGCTTTCAGGAAACCTGCGTGCTGTTGGCGTTCCAGTTCCGTAACCGGTTCATGCCAATGGCGCTGCTGCGCGATGTCGGCAGTGATGCGCTTCAGGCTTTCGGGAATGTGCTTGTCAATCTTTATCTGCTCGTTCATGTCGAAGTTGGGCAGCCAGTTGTCAACCATTATCATCGTTGTGATGTAGTCGAAGGGGCATCCGGCCTTCCGCGATATGTCGTCCCATATCTCCACGGCGTTGCATTTGCGGTTGCCGTATGTCAGTACGGCGAACTTGTATTTTGCCTCCAGCCGCGCTTTCTTGATGAACTTGCGCACCATGTTGGGCGGCATGTGCCCGTAAATGGGGTAGACTATGCCTATTTCGTCGGCCTCGAATGTGTACCGGCCTTGTTTCATCAGTTGCGGGATGCTTAACAGTTCGGCGTGTCCGCCGGCCAGTTCGCGCGCTACGTAGAGGCAGTTGCCTGTCCCCGTGAAATACAGGATAATGCGTTTCTTCATATCGTTATTGCATGATGTCAGTGTGGGTAAGCCCATGCAGAAGGCTCCGGCGGCGAGCATCCCCATGCGTTTGAGTGCGGAGCGGCGTGATATGCCATTGTTGTTCTTGTCCATGTTGTCGGAATATTAATGGTCAGTCATAATCGGTGTAAGGAAGTTGTCGAACCACGTAGTCCATTCCCCTTGTACTCCGAAACCGTGAGGCCATCCGTCCAGCACGTGCGACTCTACCTGTACGCCTGCCCGGCGCACTGCTTCGACGTTCTGGTTGAACTGGCGGTAGAACGGGTCTTCTGTTCCGTAGGTGTAGAATGTAGGCGGAATGTTGCCTGCGCGCAGGTCTTCGACATTGTTGTTGGATACGCTCAGCCGTCCGTAGAACGAGTAAATCATGCCGATGGCGCACACATCGGCCGATATTTCGTCAAGTCCGTCAGGCACATAGCTGTTGTCCAATGCCGTGCCGTTTACCAGTCCGTCGAAGTGCAGGGCTTCGTCGCCGCAGAGTATGCCTCCGGCCGAGAAGCCTACCGACGCTATGTCTTCGGGCGCTATGCCGTAATCGGCGGCGTGGCTGCGCACATAACGTATAGCCCGGGCAAGGTCGAGGCTGCCTTCTTCCATGGTGTACGGGCGTACACGGTAGTTCACGACGAAGCTCTGGTAGCCCAGTCCGGCAAGACGTTCGGCGACGGGCGCGCCCTCGTTTCCGCTGCGGAACATGAACGCCCCGCCTGGACATACCATCACAGCGCCCTTCACCGTGACACCGTCGGGCACCGGATACCATACCATGTTGGGGCGGAAGCCGGGGTCGTCCTGGTAGCCGCCGTTGTTCACGGTATAGTCTGTTGTTGCCGGCATGTTGTCTTCAGGCCACAGGTAGATGTGCTCTATTCCCTCTTCTTCTTCGCCAGGCGCTTCGCCTATCGGGCCTAACGGCGTATCGTTTTCAGTGCTGCAGGCCGTCGTCAGGTTTGCAGCAAGCAGCATGCAGGCTATTTTGAGCGTTTTGTTCATCTGCTTCCCTTTCCCATATTTACAAGCATTTTCACCGTCT
This sequence comes from uncultured Prevotella sp., assembly GCA_900554545.1. Taxonomy (GTDB): domain Bacteria; phylum Bacteroidota; class Bacteroidia; order Bacteroidales; family Bacteroidaceae; genus Prevotella. The sequence goes on from USHW01000003.1 coordinate 55,869, forward strand.
GCGGGTCATAATGCGAGAAGAATAGGCTGCGTTTCATGTCGAGCAGGCTTATTTCCTGCATGTCGTCGGCGGTCAAGGCGAAGTCGAACACGTCGATATTCTGCTCCATGCGCTCCTTGCGCACCGACTTGGGTATTACTATTACGCCGCGCTGGATAAGGTAGCGCAGGGCCGTCTGAGCCACGCTCTTGTTGTATTTTGCACCTATTGAAGCCAATGTCTCGTTGCTGAAGAAGTTGTTGCGGCCCTCGGCGAACGGTCCCCACGCCATGATGTGTGTGCCATATTCCTGCATAATCCGCTGCGCTTCGGCCTGTTGGTTGAACACGTGGGTCTCAACCTGGTTCACCATAGGCGGAATTTCGCTGAACTCCGCCAAGTCGATGAAGCGGTCGGGATAGAAGTTTGACATGCCGATGGCACGCAGCTTGCCGGCCTTGTAAGCCTCTTCCATTGCGCGGTACGTACCGTAGTAGTCGCCGAAAGGCTGGTGTATCAGCAGCAAGTCGATATAGTCTGTTTGGAGTTTGCACAGAGATTCGTCGATGGAAGCTTTCGCGCGCTCGTACCCGGCGTTTGAAATCCACACCTTTGTGACGATGAACAGTTCGCCGCGCGGCACTCCGCACTTGCGTATGGCGTTGCCCACGCCTTCCTCGTTGCCGTATGCCTGCGCCGTGTCTATCAGCCTGTAGCCCACGCTGATGGCGTCGGTCACGCACCGTTCGCACTCCGACGGCGACACCTGGAACACTCCGTAACCCAATACCGGCATCTCAACGCCGTTTCTCAATTTAACTGTTTCCATATAAAGCCTGTTTTGTTTGTTCTTTTCAACTGTGCAAAGATACAGCAAACAGCCGTCGCCGTCCATACACGGATTACTGAACGTAGTACCCATTTTACATTACGCTGAGCGGCTTCGGCAGCTGGCAAAAGCATGAAATGCGGCAAAGCGGAAGCCCGGCAGCCATCGCTTCATAACTTGTTGACAGTCAGTATCATGGCAAAAGGCCGTGTTTTGCAATGCAAAAGGTGGCGTTTTAGCGCGTGAAAGGTGGCCTTTTGTAAGGTAAAAGATGGCCTTTTACGGTTCAAGCCTTATGCTGCCGTCTGTTACCTGTTATTCTCCCAGAACGTGACAGCACCGTTTATCCATCCCTCCGCGCTTGTTCCTATGCCAAGTCCGAAGCCGTGGCGCAGGTTAGGGTATAGGTGGAACTCCGCCGGGATGCCTGCGCTTTGCAGCGCTTCAGTCCTGCGGCGCATCGTCTCCGGGCTTGCTATGCCGTCGTTCACACCTATTACGGAGTATGTGGGAGGGTCGTGCCTGGTGTATTCGCTGTGCCCGGTGTACGCCATCACTACTGTCGAGGGGCGCGGCAGGCTTGCCGCCCCGAACGCGGCGGTGCCATAGCTGCCTATGTAGGCAGCCATGCGCGCCCCGGCGGAACTGCCCCACACGGAGTAGCCGGCCGTGTCAACTTGCAGCTCGCGGCTGTGGCGGAAGATGTATTCGATGCCTGCCGCCAAGTCTTCGCACGCCGTCTGTGCGCTGCCGGCAGGGTATTGTATCACGAAAGCATTGTAGCCCATGCGGCTTAGGGCAAGTGCATGCGGGAAGCCCTCATGTATCGAGCCAACGTAGGAGAAGCCTCCCCCGGGACAGACGACGGCGAACGGTGCGCCCGGATGGCCGCGGAAGAAGAACAGGCCGGCATCCTCTCGGCCTAAATCGTAGTATATCCGACGTCCTGCAGCTACGGAGTCAACCATCTGGTTGATGTAGCCTACGCACCGTCCTGCATCGACATAGTTGTGATAGGGCAGCAGGCGTGACACGCCGGAGAGCTGCATCGACTCGTCATAGCCCCATTCAAGTGGGAGGATATACTGCGAGAAGCCATCAAAGGCAGGGTGGCTCAGCACGTCGCGGATGGTGCTTGCCGTTGTGAAATGTCCTGCCGTTGATGGCGTTTCATGCTCCGCCGGCTGTTGTGCGGCATCGTCGCCGCAGCTGTTGAATGTGAAAAGTGCCATGATAAGACAAATTTTCAGTAACATATTGATTTGGTTTTATTTTGTTTTAGCTCTTTTATCACGTCTCTGCTTGCGCCAGAGCTGCCATGAGTTAAATACGTTTTGCCAAATGATATATGTGCCCGGCGCAACCGAGAGGACAGGCGACAGGTAAGTGTAAGACACCCAGATGGCGAATATCGTGTTCTTCTGGCCCAAGCCCTGACCGCCGCCGATGCGCTCGCCGTACACTGCGCCGATGTTCTTTCCAATGAAGAACTGCAGCGCGCAGGCAAAGAGGCTGACGAGCGAGAGCATCCACTTCAGATGGATGCCTACAGGGCTGTCAACCAAAAAGCGGCAAGTCTGCCCGACAGATAGTACCAGCCCGAATCCCCAAAGGTAGAAGGCAAGCCCATTTGTGCGCCTTACCACCGCCGCATGTGCCTTTGGAAAGAACTCGCGCAGCCCCCAGGCAATGAGGAAAGGAAAGATGAGCAGGGGGAAGACACGGCGCAGTATAACAAAAAACTGGCTTAGGAACGAGGCGTCGGCATGCTTCTCAACCAACGGGAATACCAGTGGGATGATGATGGCAGCCGCCAGGTTGCTCAATATTGTATAGGTGGTGAGCGACGTTTCGCTGCCGCCCAACTTGCCGGTAATCACCGCCGCCGCTCCGGCCGTAGGGCATACGAGACAAATTATCATCTCCTCGGTCAGCAGCGCATGGCTGAAACATGGTGTGAAGTGCAGGAACAAGGCTATCGCCAGGCACGACAGCAACTGGAACAGCACCAGCCAAACATGCCAGCGGGTTATGCGCATGTCGCGCGGATTTACCTTGCAGAACGTAGCGAACAGCATGATGAACAGCACGGTGGGCATAAGGAACTCTGCCGTTTCCAGCGCGGCAGGCTTTATCGGGGCAAGCAGCCGGACATAGTGGAACGCAAGAAACCCAAGCATGCCACACGTCATGCCAACTGGCAAAGTCCAGTTTTTAAGAAATCTAACAAAGACATTCATACTAATACCATTGTTTTTTTTATCGCCGGCAAAATTACTCCGTAATGCCGTACATGTCCATACACGGATTACGGAACGTAGTACCAATTTCGACGAAGGGGTGTTATGGTTTGGAAACATCAAACCAATATCACTGAATTTCATACCGATTTTACCGAAAGACATGGCGTAAGGCATGGCTTTTCGTAAGATTTCAGTAATTTTGGAGTGTCAAACTAATAAGTGAAAGCTATGGGCGAGATATTGGATTTGCAGACTATACACGATTATAACAAGTTTCTCGGTCTTGAAACGCTGCACCCCCAAGTAGGTTTTGTTGACTTCTCTAAAGTTGAAGTGCTGAAGCACCGCCGCAAATGCTTTGGCTTTTATGCCATCTTCCTGAAAGAGAAAATCCACGGCCCGATTACTTACGGGCGCAGCAAGTACGACTATCAGGAAGGCACGCTGGTATTCATCGCTCCCGGACAGGTAGGCGGCATTGACGACGACGGAGAGACACTGCATCCGCAAGGCTATGCCCTGCTGTTCCATCCTGACCTCATCCGGGGCACGTCGCTTGCAAGGAAAATGAAGGATTACACGTTCTTCTCATACGAAGTGAACGAGGCCCTGCACATGTCGGAACGCGAGAAACAGACCATTTACAACTGTTTCTGCGAGATAGAGGAGGAGCTGCACCACACCATTGACAAGCACAGCCGCAGCATAATCGTGTCGAACATCGAAGTGGTGCTCAACCATTGCCTGCGCTTCTATGACCGCCAGTTCGCCACGCGCGAGGCTATCAACTCGGATGTGCTTACCCGCTTCGAGGCATTGCTGAACGGATATTTTGATTCAGACAAGCCTGAAGAACTTGGTTTGCCGTCGGTAGCCTGGTGTGCAGATCAGCTTCACTTCTCCGCCAATTATTTCGGCGACCTTGTGAAGAAGCAGACAGGCAAGTCGGCCATTGAATACATCCACCTCGCCATAATCGGCAAAGTGAAAGACCGCCTGCTGGAGACAAACAAGACTGTCAGCGAAATCGCCTATGAAGTAGGTTTCCAATATCCTCACCATCTGAGCCGGTTGTTCAAAAAGGTGGCAGGATGCACGCCGAACGAGTATCGCATGCAGGCAGGATGACAGTTGTAAGCATTCCAGGCATGCTGAAGAAAGACAACCGTTATTTGTGGGAAGCGGTCTGCAAAGTCGCGTCCGGTATGGCGCGCAACTTCATGTGTTATGATATGTCACTGCAAATAAAATGACCTGCCTTTGCCTTCCATTATTTAGCCCATGTCTTTTTCCGGCTTGTCTGCCTGTTCGTTGTCCGCCATTCAGCCGTCAGATAGTAATGCTTAAATAAGCATGTGTGCTGACAGTCATTATATGTCAGGCAAAATATAGCAGCGTGCAGAAGCTCAAAAGCATGCAATCAAAAAGCGTGCAGCTCACCAGAGCTGCACGCTTTTGCTTGCGGTTTAGTATGTATTTACTTATCGGAATCATTTGACTTCCTCAAACCTAAACACTACTGTGTATCAGTTGATTACGAATATACGTAAACGATAAGAGGACGTAAAAGAGGTGGTTAAGCCAAGCAAAAGTAGAAATCCACAAATACGCTATTAGCGATTCTTGCTAAGTACTTTCTCTTCCAACTTTGGTAAATTCCATGGTTTGTTCTCGTCTATATCAATTAACACTAGTGATTTTCTTTTTTAGTCCTAATGCGTTTAATGACTCATTAAACATTTTCTGTCTCTCTAATTTCGATATTTTATAGTGTTCCATCATAAAAGTATCAAAATCTGAAAAAGGATTAAAAGACCAATGGATGCCATCTTTCTCATATTTGGCCGCTTTACTATAATAATTATCAAATATGGTATGGAAACCAAATCTAGCAAAGGCTTGTCTATGCCATATTAGTGTGTTTATGGACATTACAACAAGCGGATGACACATTTGATTTGGTAGCTCTTTATCAATTAAATCCTTATACCAAGAGTTGATGATACCTGATATACCAGGAATGACAAGATGAGTATCTTCCAATACTAGCACTGGGTAATACGCCACTTCGTCCGGTATGTTTTTATCAAGCTCAAAATCATCATCGTCTATAAGTTTCATTTGATTGCCAAGCTGCTTTACTCCCAAATCTTCAGGTTTCTTTTTCTCCTTACGCGATTTATCAGTGTTCTTGGTTGACTGATAGAGTTTTTGTTTCAACAAATCCAGCAGTTCTGTAATGTCAGATTTATCTTTTACCTCACCTTTAATTCTGATTGCTTTACACTCAAAGAGTATTATGTTATAATCTTCTCTAACATAGAAATCTGGTTGCCCGTCAATCTCTGTAGGGGCATTCAATTCTTCTACATCGTGTTTAGTAGGCCAAAAGAACGACGTATGCTTTGAAAGAGCTGCAAGAGCTGCAGGTTGAAACAATCGTCGCTCAACAAATTCTTTATTATAAAATGCAAAAGCATTCTTGAATCCATCCTTTATATCAAAGAATAGACTGCTGTATAGTCTCTCTAGTAACAAGTGAAGACTATAAATCAGATATTTACTACTATCAACTCTCACCAGAGGGTGTGAACGGAAAGTTCTATAATCTACATTATTATCTCTTGATTCCGCATCTTCTGCATCATACGGTATAGTAGCCGTTATGTCTATACAGAGATTATCCAGCACTGACTTACTTATAAGATGATCTTCATCTTTCAACTGATTATAGTCAAAGATAGGACATGCTTTTACACCACTCTTCAAATATCCCATTGATAGTGACACTAATGACATCCAAGTTTTGGAATACTCATCCATTGAATTAATCCCCATCTTTTGCATGAATACTTCATATGCATTAGCACATTTAGGGTGATTCTCTAAGAAATCCACTAGTTTCTTATAGTGTGTAATCTGACGAACAAAAGTATCACTCTGATTTTGATTAATGATATCATTCTGCACGTAGTAGTTAGCGAACAAAAGTGTTGCTAAATCCAATTGACCAGCATGGGAAAAAGCCATCAAATTTTCATTAAGCATCAGCACAGAACGAAACAAATCATATTCAAAATCTTCTTTTTGTCCTTCATTCTTGTACTCTTGTACGGGAATAGAAAAGGCCACTCGCATCAACTCTAATGCTGTTTTTACTGTACAATAGCAGACTCTATCCTGCCCTGTCGTATTAAGATATTTAGATATCTTTTCATTTAGACCAGGAATATGTTTCTTGCTTACCTCTGAGAAAAAAGTATTATTATTGTCCGGAATAAAGGCAGAATTGCTGTAATTATTGCATAGGACATGACAGCAACGAACAATATACTCACGGCTATATTTCTTCAGTATTGTTCGCACATCCAGATCTTTTTCCTTTGGAAATAAATCGTGGAATTCTAGTATTTTTTGTATCGTAAATTCCATTTTCATTATGAATTAGCAAGACGGACTCCTATTTCAAATCCGTTTCTGACGTCATTCTTTATGTGCTCTTTTCCCATATAAGTTTGCCAAGCATTCAAACCTGTCCAGTCTGGCCAAATAATCGTCATAATACCTGCTATTTGATTTGCATAATATCGAATATCGTCTTTGATTTCTTCTGATATCGAACAACGTTCTATTCGATATGGCAGGTTATTCATCCACTCCTCTAACTTGACACGCGCTTCTTTACTTACACCCTTATTCAATAAGATATCCCTTACAATATGGAGATATGTATGAGTATCCTCATCAAAGACATAAGACACCTTACTTATTATGTCTTTAATTATGGTTTGGTTAACTTTTGCACCTTGCTTGTTAGCCGTATAGACCAAAGCCTGGCCAGCATCACGGACTAATGAACTAGATTCTGAGAATATGGCTTTATTCACGTAACTTTTGATAGTAGTCTTATTCCATATGCCCCAATAAGCCAGGTGAGTCATAATTGTTAATACTGGATAACCGTGTTTACGGTATCGTTCAATTACGTTTTTAAAAGACTGCCACACGTCATTTTCTTTCGACGGAAGACCCTCTATTTGGCTATAATAGTTCAGATAGGAGAAAATTCTCTCTACATGAGAGCGAAAGCCACCAAAGAAACTGTCAGAATCATCCTTTTTGAAGACATCTTCATTTTCTGTAAGAATTCTTATTACTTTGTTCAAGAATAGCGAGTGTTGTTCCTCTGTAAAACGAGAAAAGCCAATCTGAAGACGGAATAATTTATTCGAGATTCTATCTATGAAGGCAGAAGAGTTCTCATTTGTGAAGTCTGTATCCAAGAACGAATTTAACTCAGAAGCCGCTATGGAACTCATCGTATTTTCCTCTGCTGGAAACTCATAAAAAGATTCTAATTTGTCATCAGATAAAGGCGGTATTGTTCTCCATACATTAATGCACGTATCTAAAACAGAAGAAGTTAAATCATCTTTCTTTGTCCGTTTTAAAATTCTGAGTCTTTTGTAAGCTGCTTGTTGCTCTTTAATTACATCAGACGATAAACCTGTCATGGCGATGTTACCAGCCTCTATAGAATAATCAATTTCATCTTTCAACAAATTGGGCATTTTAAAATCTTCTTCTCTAACGCCTGATTGCAAAATTGGTTGTTCCAAAGCTTTTTTCTGGCAGCGTTTCAACGATTCTCCAGACAAATTGTCGTATAAAGTTTGGACTTGTTTTCCATCATACTTTCGTGAATGTTGACGATATACGATACAAAGCGCATTAAATACACGTTCCATTCTTTCCTGCGTAAGCAAAACTGAAAGTTTTACCAGTATGGGCAACAGACAAGTCAAAACTCGTTTCTGTAGGATTCTTCCTGCATACCGGTCAAGACCTATTTCGCAAGATGCAATCGACTTGTCAAAAAACGCACAAGCATCTTCTCGCCTAATATGCAATAATGTTTCACGGTTTAATGCATTTATAGTTTTTGTCTCACAACATCTAACGATCCATTGTAGTGCATACTTCGGATAATAACGCATTAATCGCTCTATCATAAAAGTCTTAGTCTCAACTTCCGAAGAAAAACCTACAGGCATACCAAATGGGAATCCTAACTTTTCATATAGTCGGAAATAACGAATCGCCCCATAATAATCTCCTCTAAATCCACTTCCTCCAAAATTCCATTGTTGACCAGTGTCTAATAGATTGAAACCATGTGTTATTTGGTGATGCGATGGTTTGTTTTCTTCTTTAACAATCATGTCGCGACAAGTTCTCGCAATCTCAGCAAAGTCGAAATCTGGGTTAGATTTATACATGGAATACATATAATCCATCCTCCATAGGAAGAGTTCTATGGCAGAGCGAACAGAAGACAACTGTGCGGAGTACTTTGATGTTAGAATATTCCTTTTCACTGACTTCAATAAGTCACGAAGCATTACTTGGGATTCTCGCAACTGCCCCATCTCTATCAGCATCCCGGCTTTCCACAAGTGGCCTTGATAATCAAATGAGCGGAGGTTCCAGTCATCAACAACTTGTTGAACGTTGGAATAATTCAATGTCGAGATGGCATATAGACATTTTATATAATTCAACTGCCGTTTATGCTCGTAAGTGAGCTGAGAAATGTGAGTCTCAATGTTTTCTAACAGATGAACATAATCATCATCTGCACCTTTGAAACGATAGGTGTTGAGAAGAGAAAGCTTTAATCCCAATAGCTTCTGATATGTAGAATTATCCAAACCATTTGCATCTTCTGAAGGCAATTGTTCTAAAGCTTGTAAATACCATTCCATATCTGGAGATGCCAATGCTGTTTCAATACGCCAATTTACTTCGAACAAGAAATTTACCTGCTTTATAACATCATTAGCACACTTCGCATATATGTTGGTCCAAAAAGGTATATATTCCTTTGTGTCGGAAAATTCACTCATATGAGATGCTGGCAATACAATCCAGCCTGGATACGATTCGCGTATCATCTTCATTTCCTTTATAAGAGCATCGACGTCGTAGTTTTCTCCGATGTGTATTGATGTATGGGCATTTTTTAACTCTCCCGACCAATCCGTTTTATATTTCTTACCTATATACATCAAGAAAAAATCCAACGCTTCCGAGAAACCACTAACTTTTTTTATGTCTGCAAGGTTGATGACATCGATTCCAAGGTCGTGCGATAGATGAATATTAGAATCGTGCATTTGGTTATTATACGTGATCTGATACACAGGAGAGGCCTGTTCTCCCATAACATCACGCAACCAGCCTATCCAACTGAGAAAATTTGGATCATCACCAGAGAATCCAATAAGGCAAAGAACATTTTCTATTAGAGACTGTCGCACTGTATTTACGAATTCTGGAAATCGTTGTGGATAAGTGCGATAGTCTTCTTCGGTTATAATAAATGGACGTATATCGGGAAAACTGCCATGCAACTTAATCAACCTTGGATGAGGCGTGTACAATAATGTTTCCTTATTTGTTACCTTGTAGTAATACCTATCAGCTTCTATGAAAGCCTTTTCTAACAGTGTGTCATAATTTGTAGTAAAAACATCAGACCATGGCAATTTCATTAGTTCGATATGCAAGCGTCCCGGATATACACGCTCATCAGGCAGAGAATTTTGAATCAAAGATTCTAGCTCCCCTCTTCCTTTGGATGCCTCCACTTGAGATGCCAACCTAAGAACATTCTTATATCTTACATTCTTATCGTCTGGCTTTTCTCCATATAGAGTCTCATAGAAGTCATCTGCAAGCTCGAACCAATCTTTCATATGAATGGCATCATCCATTTCGGCATTCTTGCTAAAGCCTGCACCTACTAAACAAGAAGCCTTTCCCTCATGTAAGTTCATACGTATAGCATTCAACTTCATTTTAAGGGAAGGATTCAACTCTTTATATAATTCATTGTATCTATTTTGTTTCATGTTCGTTCTGTTTTTACTATACCGACTAGTATTAGCTGTACAAGTTTTACTCTAATTGAACATAATGTCAATGTTATTTGCAGATTGCTGTTATTTGTGATTCTTGCCAAGTACTTTCTCTTCCAACTGAGGCAGATGGTCTATGATGTTTGCGTCAATTTCAATTGTATATGTGCCCGCTGTGTTGCGCAGCGTCTTTTGAATGCTTGAAGGTTCGGTGTTGCTAAACCAGGCATAAAACAGATTGAGCGCAAACAGAGCAGTTGTCTTCGGATCAATTCCATATTGGTTTGCAATGTTCCAACAGAAGTTCTTTAGGTCGGCTTGCTTCAGTCCTTTCTTCTTGCTGATGGAAAGGACTTCCATTCGGGTAACACCATTGAGTTCAACAAGAAGTTTGACAGCTTCCTCTATCTGATACAGTTCCTCATCCGTGAAACCATGAGGCATGAGCGTATAGCGGGTATATTTGAGGATGGCTTCAAGTTTCCTTGCTTCGCGAGCGACTTTTGCTTCATTCATCTGCTTGCGGTCAATTTGCACTTGATTGATGAATACCTCCAACTCGTCATGTGCCTTTTGGATGTCACGCTTCAACTGCAACTTTTCTAATGCCTCAGGAGTAACAGTTATTTCTTCTGGACTATGTGATTCTACATTGCTTTCTCTTTGGGGAGTGTCATCAGCAATAGGTGCAGCATTCTTTGTATTGGTGATAGTTGCCGTCTTCTCTTGTGCCTTCTTCTGTATATGGCCAAGGTTCAGAGCGATGTACTCCTCCATCTCCTCGCGGTCTGCTATGCTGTTCCATTCTTTGCGGTGAGACTTGAAGTAAGCATAGAGTCCCGTCTTGATGCCATGACAAGCAAGCACAAACAGGGCGTAATAGCCAACGAATATCGGAATTGTGAGCAGAACATACAAAAAGTCATTATTTCCACCCACTATCCACTGAGCCGTCTTAAAAGCAGCGATGATGTAAGTGATGATGAGAATGCCAAGGAAAACCTTGTCAAAGTTACGAGCCGTCCCATCCTTCCGATGTGATATGGGCAAAATATCAATCTCCATACTTTTACTGTTCTTTGATTTGTTCTTGGGCAACTTCAATGGCTTGCGAACCGAGTTCTTGCTCGCCATCCACCGCATCAAGCACTTTGTCAGCCAGCCAGAGGGTCAGCATTTCGTTCTCGTCCTGATGGAAGTACTCTGCAAGTTTTATAACCTGTTCACGTTTAGCTCGCCTGTCACCGCGTTCAATCTTGCTGAACATCGGGGTGTCTATCTCCAATAGTGCAGCCAACTGGCGTTGCAGTACGCCATTCTCATCTCTTAATTCTCTAATCTTTTTTCCGAATAACATATCTATGTCTATTTTTCTTCTTTAGCAAATTACCAGCAAGTTACCGGCAAGTTAAACTTATTCTCAATTACCACTGATTATCAACATGTTCGCGAAATACTATTCCGCTTTTGGCACGTCTCAGCAAGTTACCAGCAAGTTACAGGCAAATTAAATTTATGCCCAGATGGGAATATACTTCATATATCGAGGGGCAGTATTTGGATCAAGTACTTTTATCAAGTTCTTTCCTATCGCTTCCTTGATTAATCTAGAAGAACTGCTGGATGATGTTTCAGGAATACCAAACCTGTCTCTCAGCGACTTGTTTGTCAAGGCATCACCTTGTATATACATAAGGCAAGCATGGAGATAACATGACCACAACTTATCTTCCATCGGGATATTGCTAAACTCCATTGCAGAGAAGAGAGCAACTTTTGTGCTATCTTGGAACACTTCGATGCGTGGAGCCGGAATGTATTGAGCTTCACATGCCAGCACCATTCTGTCCCAACCACGACCAAGTTCCTCACACATCTTCAATCGACGCATGAGCGAAGCAAGTTTCTCGTTTCGTGACTTCGGAGGATTATCAATGATACGAAGCACATCTACTAAGGGTGTACCAGGATTCGTCACTTCAATACGATTGTCAAATATCTCCACCACTGGTGCAGCCCCTGTAATATATAGGTCCTGGTGAATGAGGCTGTTTGCAATAGCTTCTCTTACAGATGGGAGAGGGAACTTGCTTGTTGTTGACAATTGAACCGCATTCACATCCTCATTGCTTGGCAGTAAGGCATTCACATAGCGCACGATATTCTCAAAACAAATGGCATAACCTTGATTAAAAGGCTCTTCTTTTTGAATCAACAGACGGTTGATACCCTTATACTGAACCACACGTATAGCTTTACGTCCTAACCGAGCAAACTCATTCAAGTCCTTGGCAAACAATATGGCGCCAAGATTGGTAATGCTATATAATCCATTGTCTTGTTTCTGGATGATGCCATCCTCATTCAGATAATGCGCTACAGCATCCTTTTCTGCTGGCTGTGGTATTTTCAGCAGAGTAAAGTAGGCATCCACCTGAAGCAGTCTAATGATGTCTTCGTATCTTTGGTCAATCTTGACGCATACATCCTCAAACTGGGCATGACGCAATTTGTCCCACAACTGAGCACGGAATACAGGGAACTCATGCAACTTCTTCGTGTAGCTACCACTCCGTATGTAGTCAACCTTCTGGAAGCTTACAGGCTCATTTAGAGCCTTGTGAATACGAATCAGTTCAACATGCTTGCCATCAATCTCAGCATCATAGTATTCAAAATCCGCATTCTTGGAGAGCATATAGCGAAGCCAGTTCTCCAACTCTTGCTCGCCTTTCTTTTCCATCTGTAACCGCACCTTTGTACCAATTATCTCATGCGTAGTATCATCTACTCCCCAAATCATATAGGCATAATCGCGGTCATTCAATGTAGCGGTATTGGCAAGGGCACTTATGTCCTCGCCAATCATATTCGGCTCACAGTTGTTATGTTTGAACTCAACCCACCCTACTTCCTTGGGCAGTTTGCAGAGTTCCTTTACTAGTATGTCGATATTTCCTATCATATTATTACTTCATTTACATAATTATAATCTTACATACTACAACATTATCAACATAGCGGATTCGAAGTTACTGTTTTTATCAGCTGACACATGTTGTTTTTAGGGGGTATATCCATTATTTGTTTATTAGGTTATCTAGACGAGTAATAGTATCGCTTCCTATGTTGTTATTATTTATATAGCATTGTATTGCATCTTCCATAATTTTTATAACATCGTTAATAAGTTCTTTTGATTTGAACAAACCTTTAAAGTTGTCATACTTTTCTTTGTTCTCTCTATAATGGGCAATAATTCTATATATCACGTTATCAATAGCATTATTTTCTGTGTACTCAACTTCTCCATCAGGGTTTTTATTCGACATATATATCTGTGAATCCTTCATTTGAGTAAATCTTTTCGTATATTCCAATCCCACCTCGTCTTTGGGATTTATAATTAAAGCCAAAGAATCTATTAGCGATGTCGTATGCTGTATAATATCGCCAGAAATAAGTGCTAATATATCCTTGGATATAGTCTCTTCATTAATTGAAAAAGATAATAACGAATACCTGTCTATGAATTGGCTTGGTGTAAATTGCATCCATCTTGCCGAGTTTGGATTCTTTTTATAGAATTCATTGAGCACCCCGAATAGTGTTCTGTCCCATGTGACAAATACAGAATCTATTGGATGAACATCAACATCTTTGTCTCCTAAATATTTTAGCATAATGGCATCATTATTGAGGGCAAATGTGGTTTTGAAGCGACCTGTTTCAGATAGTTTATTCCCTATAATTTTTATTTCATTCTGAATGTCGTATTTAGGAATCTCAATTATTGTTACGCCCATCTTTTCTAGATAGTTCTCTGCTAATTGACAGTTTGTATTTTGGGTATTTGAGATACGAAACTCATAATCATTTAGATACTCTTCAAATGAACCTTCTATTATACCATTATCTCTAAGAAAACAATAATGATTATAAAACACATTTCTTGATTCACCGAGCAAAGAAAAACCTGGAAGCGTAGTAAAAGGAATAAGATTCAATGCTTCTTGAATATGTGTACCGATTTCCCATAAATAACGATTTGTTAGATAAAGCTGTATTTTATTTCTTTTACAATAGTCGCACAATGATTTTGACAACACATAATTGTAGCGACTGTAATCACTATTTTTATAGAAGTAACATATAATATGTAACGCTATTGTTGTATCGATGAATACTTGTTTCCTTTCACGAGCATATTTCTGCAAGTTATCAATATTCACTTTCTTGCTAAAAATATAACTTGCACATATTTTTTGTAAATATTTATTCCGTTCGCAAACACCAACTAAATCACTGACTAATTGTTTTTGACTAATTTCACTATCTATTTTTCCTTTTACATAATACATCAATTTATTTATAGAAACATTTTCTACAATATTTTGAACTTCTATTCTTTTGCTGAAATTGTCAATATACATATCATTAAGTAATTCTATGTATTCATCGATATATTCTTCTTGATGAAATTCTACCAAGACAGCCCCAATTTGATTAATAAAAAGCTTTTCGTCTATTTTGATTTGTTCTATCTGCTTAGATATTTCATCATGAGTATTAGGAGTTAACTCATAAGACTGTATTTTCTTGTTATAAAAAATCTTTTTCTCTTTACTAATCAATTTGTTTATGAGCTTAGTATAAAAAGCGGGATTATCATTAGTTTGAAATTTGTTTATGCACGATTTTGCTATCTCATCTTGTGACATATTCGTGTTATCATAAAGACATCTCAATATATATGCCTCAACAATCTCTAATTTGACATCAGATGTTTTCCCAAAACTCACCAAATCATAAATTAGATTCTTGTTCTCATCTTCATATAATGATTTTTTCAATTTGAAATCAGCAAGTCCGCTTGTATCATAAATTACTTGCTGTAAGGCAAAGAACTCTTCTGATTCTTCTGCGATTTGATTAGCATCAACAAATTCCAAATTAATACCATATTCAATTAATGCTTTCTGTTTATATTCTCTTTGAGCTTTATTTGTCAGTTCATACGAATAGAAATAGAGTAAATTATTACTCCATCCATATTCTTTCGAGTTTTCCTCTGCCTTAGCTACATCTTCAAATATTTTATTCTTCAACTGTGCTTTTTCTTGAGGTGTACTTGATTTTTGGATTGTGAGCTGGTATTGTATCTTTCTACCCGCATTATCAAAAACTTTAATATCAATGCCACAATCATTTTTTCCATCCGTTTGTACAATGCGATGAAAACCATAGACTTCTTGCAAATAGACCTTTACTATTTTGTCAAACTCAGTTTTTTCACAGGCGGCTATAATTTGCACTAGATTTTTCTTTCTTGACATAATTATACTGAATTAATATTTTTGTTTGCTTGGAATAACTCCCCTTACTCCTCCCTTGGGATTCTCAACATCACCTTTGTAACGTGGAATTAAATGCATGTGACAATGGAATACACTTTGTCCAGCATATTCACCAACATTGATGCCTATATTGTAGCCGTCAGGATGGAAACGTTCATCAACTTTCTGCTTCACATATTGCAACACTACATTCATTGCCTCGCGCTCATGATTAGTGAGGTCAAAATAGTTGGCAACATGCCGTTTGGGAATTATCAGGGCATGACCTGGAGAAACAGGATAACCATCGTAGAATGCAACGCACGTAGCTGTCTCACATATTATTTCAACCCTCCTTGATAACCTACAGAAAGGACATCTCTCACCACCCTTGCGAGGTAGTTTGTTAAAGTGGTTGTATTGATACAGTTCGTAACTCTTGTTGGCAACGAGACTCTTGTATGGCAATTTGACGTTGCACTGATAGGTATATTGTTTATGTATGGCGTGGAGTCGGAAACCTTCTTCTGTCAAGTCACGACGTACTGCAAAATATGCAGTTCCTTTTGGAGAGAGAAGATTAGTAACATTCATCAATACCTCCGCTTGGGCATAGGGCTCAAGAACATTCAGTACATAATTACAGAAGATGGTATCAAACTTTCCTTCGGGGAAGTCGGGCCGATAGTAATAATCATATCCTGTAATGTCGTATCCTTGCTTTTTCAGTTCGTCAGTATCGAATCCGAAACCGCAACCGAAGTCAAGAATCTTTCCTTTCAGCAGTTGATGTTGCATGAGGTATCTAGTCGGCACAGAAAAGTCTGTGCGTTTGATAGCCGTGAGGTAGGGATGATTTATTTTCTCTGGTTCCATAATCATTTTAGTATTTCCAGACCTCAAAACCCATATTCAGGGCAATTTGGTTGATTGGATTAAACGTTCTTTCGTATAGTTTGCGAAAATGAGCATCATCCATGTCCGCCAGTTCTCTTGCCGTATAACCGAGAGAAATGAAGTCCTCCATAACCTTCGGCTCCTTATTATTCTTAATTAGCAATTGTAAGGAATGATGTTGTAATTCTGCCAATTTAGGCAAGTAAACGTTCAAGTCTGGGAGATTATTACTCTTTGAAGAATTGATGCTGGCGTCAGAAGGAATCAGATTCCATAACAAATCATGAGAAACAAAACTCCATGGGATAAAATGATCAAGATCATAATCTTTCGGATGAAGTTCCTTGTCTGTATAGATGCAATGAATAGGACCTCCTATTTCCATCACCATATCCCAATAATTATGCTGCCTTGCAAGTGAATTTCTAACTTCAGGACGAATCAATTTGCTAGAGATGGCTGGTACGTTGGGATTCCTTGTTTGCAAGAATAACGTAAGATTCCAATAAGCAAAATCTATTAAAATATTGTAATGTGTATGCAGATAAGTGTCCCAAGTATTATTGAGAACGATGTAGAAATCCGAGTCCTCCTTGTACAAAGCATATAGACTTCCATTCTCCAATGTCTGGGAACGTCTGACCATCTCCTTGTCATCAGAAGTATCAATCCACGGACGCAAAAAACGATAGGGAACATTTAACGTTAGCGTTGTTAGTAATCGCTTTATTTGCTTGTCTTCCAATCTGCTTGTTAAGCCTTCAATGATTGTCTGAGAATTGGCATCAATGGGAATCTGTGTGATGTGCTGTAAATCCATCACAATATCAAATAGAGAATCGCTCTTACCAAAGGACAGGCGGAAATAGTGAATAGGATACCATGCATTTGCAACCATTCTGATTACGATGTCCCATACGCTAATTCTCGGATTGTCCGATTTTGCGTGTATCTGCATAATCGATACAAACCAGAAGAATTTGTATGTTGCAACCGTATTTGAGAAAATCTTCCCAAGCCGGTTCGTGGTAAGTATGTCAGACGTCGGTATTTGCATTTAAGAATTAATTACACCCAGATACTTTCAAGTTCTTTTTCTAATGCCATGTGCCTGTATTTGCGACTTGATAAGTCCGTTGTGGCCCTCAAACCTTTAGCATAATTTTCGACATTTTCTGAAAATTCACTATTGTCATCCTTGGTTATTGTCATTCTTCTTTTAATAGATTCTCCAAAAGCAGTTAACACATCACGAGCTTTTACTCTGCTATCTTTTGATAAAGGAAGAATGTCAAAATGATTTGCAAAGACCAAAAACAAAGAATAAAAATCCGTTTTCTTTGACCAACGAGATGAAGAAATGTTAGGCAGTATTTTCTGCAATTCTCCAAGGACTACATCATATATTTCTTTGACATCTTCCTCCTGAGAAAAATCTTCTTCATATAGTTGATAATAATTTTCAAGTTTGTCCTTCTTGTTCTGAATACCATTCAATAATGCAATTGTCAATTCACTAATATATTCAACGTCAAGCATCCTTCTCACATCATTTGGCGTAAACAAGCCTATTTTTGAAAACACTTCTTTGTCAGAAATTGTATTCATTAATCGTATAAAGGGGCCTGAATACGTAGCCTGCCGCAGCTCTTGTTTGTTTAATGCTACAACATTTTTGTTCAGGCGCTGAAATATCGCGCGTAGTTCTACATCATTCACATCTGGCAAAATGCGAACGACAAAATTATATTGGAAAAATGCTTTTTTTTGTTCTATGGTTAGTCCATTAAAATCTGTGCCATAAAAATCAGGACTTTCCTTTTCATCCATTGAAAATTTTCCGTCAATAAAATCAAGCACAGAGCGGATTCTTTGTTGACCATCCACTATAATGTATTTTACATTACCCATTTCATCAGCAGTTTCTTGCATATATATTTCAGGAATTGGATATTTGTTCAATATCGTATCAATTAAGAAACTCTTTTGGCGGGTTACCCATACAGGATTTCTTTGGAAAGGAGGTTTCATGTCAAGTTCCTTGTGCTCATATGTTTGCTTAAACCAAGCAATATTTCGCAGCGTTGTATTCAAAAAATTCTCCATATTATAATTATTTTAATGTTATTGATTCAGATTTCACGCCAACCATTGTTGACAAATTTGTTTTGAAATTATGCAAATGATAAGATCTAAGAGCCTCATGGTCTTGATAGAGCCGAAAGTTGATTTTCCGGTTCTCAAAGATATCTTCTTTTTCCATTTCTTCTATTGCCTGCATCCATTCATTTGCGAATGGCATAATGCCTAGAATCTTATCCGTTGCTATTGTTCCCCAATAAATTAAGTTCGCTCTATGTGCTTTAATAGAAATCTGCACATCAGGAGTACAATCCAAAAGATTAATATTACGGATTGTATGCCAAGCCATATCAAAATAATAGTGAGAAATAATGGCAATATCAATGTCTGACTTTTCGTTGAATTCTTTGAACTTTTTATTAGGACTCAAACTGAAGCCTGTGCAAGAACTACCAACAAATATTATAGAGCAACTATCAATTTTTAACAAGTTAGATAGTTTTAATTTTGTTTGCAAAAATTTCTCATAATCGCCATTGAAAATATGGGGAAGTTTTTCTACTACCCACTTGGATACAAGAAAGTCATATTCATATTTATCAAAATCTTCTCTAAATTGCTCTATGTCATTTGTTTTATCCATAATTTAACAATTATAATTTCACAAGACTTGACCGTACATCATGAAAAATACGGACTTTGTCTTGTAGCATCTTATGCCAAAACATTTTGGGTTAATCTTGCCCTCAATCATATCTTCTGCCCAAGATTCGGTATCTTCTTCCATGCTTTCTGCTTGTGACGAAGCCATGTCATAACCAGCTTCAATCAAAGCTTTACGCAATGATTCAGTCTTCTGCTCTTGTGTAAACACTTTTGTATCATCCATCTTTATCTGTTTTCTATTTTACACCAGAGATTGGTAATGTAGCACATAACATCTGATAATAGATTTCCAATTATACGAATTTTCCTATTCTGAATTGTCAAATTTTGAATACAAAGGTAATCATAATTTTTGAATTATAATCAAACAGGCAGAAGGTTCTTCGCTTTTTAGCTACATTTTAACCATTGAGAGCGACTTGCAGGTACAATTTGTTGCAAATCGCTCTAACTTATTTGCTTTGTGTGCCTCAATAGGACTGACCTTTCTTTTTGGATGGTGAGCCGAGGCCAAGTTTCTTCGTACCATCCCAATTTGTAAGTTGGTCAGCACAGCCATTGGAGCCACCAAGTGAAGTGTAGGTTTCTGCACTACATGACATATAATCAACGAAAGAGATAAAGTTGTCTATGACAGATGGGTTGTAGGTCACATCCCGTTCTGCAAATAGATGTGTCCAGCTAGTAACGCACTCTACATTGAATTTTGAGCAATCACGCCACGACATACCACTAAGAAAGTTGTTGACGGCTGAGCTAATACCGTCCTTTGTACCAAGGCTCAATTCCATTTTATGGGCAACAGCCATGATGCCGTAGTAGATGGATGCTGCCTCTTTGGCGTTGAAATTAGTTCTATTTGAAAGTGCGAATGCACTGAGGGCTGCACGTCCTTCTGTGATGAAACGATTGAGAATGTTTTGATATCGGTCTTGTTTATCTTCGGCAAGTCGAGCCTCGCACTCTTTGCGCTCCTTTACCTTCCTTGCTGCCTCGTTGTACTCTGGTTCATTCCAAAGGGTATACCACTTTCCCAGGAGGTTTTGATAAGTTGAACGAAGCGAGTGCAGTTCGCTTTCAGCCTTGTCTGCACGAGCAGTTTCAGCATTCTTGGCGTTGCGCAATCTCTCTACGGCGTTCTCATCGATGAGTGTCAGGCGGTATTTGAGTCCATTCACTTCTTCTGTGAGGGTGGTTACTTTAGCACGAAGTCCTCGGATTTCAACATCCTTTGATGAGATGATTTCTTCCTTGGTCTTCAATTCATTGGAAAGGTTCTTGTTCGTGTCCCATGACATGCGGAATTGTTGTCCCAAGGTTTCTGCAGACGGTTCACTTTTCCATTTCAATCCCGCAGCTTTGATAAAGGCACCGATGGTTTCTGTAACACCAGCATCATAAGACTCTTTAAGCTTTGCAGCCTCTTCATTCTTGTACTTACCAGGTTGGAAGATTTTGGCAAGGAAGCCGGATTGAGCAGTCTTCAAATCCTTCAAGGCTTTCTCTCTCTCTTGTGTGACAATAGATGCTTCTGCTTCAATCTCCGCTTTCAGTTTCTCTGCCTCTGCTATGGCCTGTTTCGCCTGACGTTCAGCTTCCAACACAACCTTGCTCTTGTGTCTGCGTTCCCGTTTCTCTTCTTCGGATAGTTCATGATATGGGATGCCTCTCTCCAAGCCATACTTCTTGCCCACCTCATTATAGTACTTTGTGTGGAGGTCAGAGAGGTACTCGGACTTGCCTTTGGCTGTTTCACCCCATACCTTAGCATACGACACACGCTCTACCACACCTTTTGTTGATTCAGTCTTGATGTAGTTGCTGCGTTCCTCTTTAGGCAAGGCCTTCCACTCTTTCGTTGACAGGATCTTGTCGGGATTGTCATTATTGACATACTGACTACCGATGCGTCCACGCTTCTTAACTTTCTCTACAGGAACGGTCAAAGCATGAGCATGAACACCAGTCTCATCACAATGCACGTCGAAGCCGATGATGTTTTCCTCGCCCCACATACGGCAGCATAACTGATAGGTGTCCTTGGCCCATTCATAGATAGCTGGCATCAGCTTGATGTGGCTATTGTCTGCATATGGGTCAGAGGTGTCTATCTGTTGTTCGTCAAAGGCCAGTCGTTTCATCACTTCGTGGTCGCCGCCAAAGATGATGTTCACCAGTCCGTTCGGACTGTTCTGAGCAACTTGGTTGGGATGCTTTGCATCCATGTAAGGTTTGAACCCCAGTTCATCGTGACGCTGTTGGAGGCGTTGATGGAGTGGAATAGGATTGGAGCCAAGGGGCATAACCTTGCACCCCTTGGTGATTTCAAAGTTGAGATGCTTGCGTGAGAAGTTGTAGTGGTTGTTCTTCTCCGTCTCGGCATTCTTGGACTGGTAACGTTTCTCGTCCCAGCCTCTACGCTCTGCCTCGTTACCCATCTGTGCAGAGAATGATTTCTTGCCTGCGCCAACATGGATGGAGGCGCGTGGTTTATTCGTTTCCATTGAAAACTTTTGCTTAAGGGTTATACTTTGTTATAATGTCTGTAAGTGGAGGATGCCAGGTCTCGGGCGGTGCCTGAGCATAATAGGAGGACTTTTTAAGTGAGCGGCCATAGCCAGTGAATCTAAAAGTCCCTATTATGTTTAGGACTTTTATAAAAGTCCGTCACACCACGCAGGACGGGACATGTCCATTGTTACAATTTCCGATAGCAGTTTTGACTGGAATGTTCCAGACGACCTTGACGGACGTAGTCATTGATCCACTTGGCAGTAGTGCTTACGGGATAGCCACGTTTCATGGACACAGCCCGATAGGTCTCCCTGTCAAATGTGTCTGGCAGAGCTGCCAACAGCTGCTCCATCTTTCCTTTCTTCGTGACAATCTCCCCCTGCCCATTAGTAGTGACTTTGCTCTGTGTCAGATGGGCATAGCAATAGACTGTATGGTAGATGAGAACATAACCTATCGCCATGGCGATGTCGAAATCATCCTTACTGCATCGTAATACGATTCTACTACCATCCTTTGGAGTCTGTGCAGAAGGATTGGGCGTTTCGTCCATGAACCTGATAGAGGTCAGTACCATCATAATGCGAAACACAGTGAAGGCCAGACGACGTACCACACTCTGCATATCATGCGAGATGTCATCGACCACCTCTTGATTCATCTGCCTGAAATGCTCATTGAACATCTTGCAGTATTCTTGAGGGATGACAATGCGGTAACTGCCACCACGGAAAAATGACTCGCGACGTTGCTTGTATAGCTTACCCAACTGGAAGAATCTCTCTCGCAAAGTGTAGTTGTCAGAATTGTGGCTGACATTCTCGACAAGGACATCACGGAACTCAGCCTTGAATGGCATGTGATAACAGGTGATACGTGAGAAGGTGCCATCCTCAGCCTGAGGTGTCAAAGTGTAGAGTTGTCCAGGCGTTCCAGAAAGACAGATAGCAAGCATCGGTCTTTCAATGACACGATATTCATCGTCCTTCCTGCGGCTCAGGTCGATAGGTTCGTGATGATAGCTCTTGCGGATGATGGTGCTGTAGTCACCATATTCCGATTTAAGAATGGCACTCAGCGTGTCACATTCTGTATCGAATATCAGACCGACACCTCCATTGTTGTCCAATTGCTGTATGACGGATGCAGCACTACTGTTGGTAGGAATGAAGAGTGTGCGACGGTGTGGAGCCTCATTGACATTGGAAGTATCTTTCTCGCCAGACTTGGACTCGCTTTTACTCTCCTTATATTCTTTCATCAGCCGCTCGGAAGCTTCACGCAGTTCGTTATGGATGGGAGCCACTATCTCGCGACAATATTTCAGCGAGCCTTTGCCCATACCGGCATCGGCCATAACAAAGAAGTATAACATAGGGTGCCAATCATCGTGATTGTACTCACCGACCACATTATGAAGTGTGGCTGAGATGCAAGTCAACGTGCCCATCAGCATCATGTCTCGGTCATCTTCTGAGATACAGTTGCCCAACACTTCCTTTAGGAAAGGTGGAAGCATGTCGTATATGAAGGCAGGGAAATGTGGAAGGGATTCTTCATCCAAAATCCATTTGGAGTCCACTTCGACAGGCTGGATATTTGGTTTTTTGGATATTTGATTGTCAGAACCATAAGTCCAAATATCCAAAGTTCCAACGGATGACTTTTGGATTTCTTTGGGATTGGAAATGTCAATACCAGCATCTTTCGCCATCTGAAAAAATGTGGCGATAGATATGCCATCCCCATGTGCAGACAGACATTTATTGTATTGTTTGTCTGTATCACTTGCCTTATACTCGGGGTTCTGCCGACTGACACGGTGGAAGATTCCTCTTCCTGCCTCTTGGAACTCACTTGTAAGAGCAAACCCGACTTTCAGCCAGTTGTCATAGCCATTTGTAATATCTATTCCCTTTTGTTCAATAAGAGAAAGGACACGCTCTACCTTGGCTCGGGTGTCTTCGCTTGTATTGGAGTATGCAGACGGTGTATTGCTTGTGTTGCTGTTCTCTGTGTTAGAAGGGACATTCTCCCATTCTTCTGGTGAAAAAGTTTTCATCTTTAACGTTGTTATACTTAGGGTTAATATAAGCTTCCGGGTCATGTGGAATGAAACAGGAGCGAGAAACATCACTGCCAGATTTGTCGGGCTCAGGATAGCCATTTGCTACGAGATAGTTGAATACAGCATTGAAGAAACGGCTATGCTCCCATCCTTTGCGGAATACCTGAATAATCCATTTTAGCCCATCGCCCGAAGGAGAGCGAAAGAGTAGTTCGGTCTCAAAGCAAGGGTCATTGAGCAGTTTTTCATGCAACGAAGGTATGTCAGCCACATGGTCGAAGTCAATACAAAGCAGATCGGATTGCTGCAACAGGCCAGCCTTGTTTCGAGTATGAAAGATACCAGAGAATGTGCAGAAGTCGAAATTCTCAGCTTTGTACTTGCGTGCCTGGTCTTTGCCCGTAATGGAGCGCAACATTTCTGTTTGCTTCTTTGCATACGGGCCAACGATGTAGCGGTAGATGTCAGGAATACCGATGCAGCGCAGTGGCTCCGTGTTGCGGATGGGTTTTCGGAAAAAGGAAAAAGATAGCAGTTCTCCCTCTTTGACTCCGAAAAACTCCTCATAGATAGAAAGGTGGTCACACATGGTTGCGTGTCACCTCCTTTCTGCCTTGGGGATTATTGACTACATACGTACGCGCTTCATCGTAAATGTCATTGACTGACTTGCGAGAGGTCTGCATGAGCCATGCATCAATCTCCGATTTGCGGAAAAGAATGCTCTTGCCATTTTTGTGGAAGGGAATGGTACGGTTGCTCGTCCAACCATAAACGGTCTGTTCGGCAGGATGGTTAGGGAGGTAGTTGCATAGGTCTTGCAGCGAGAACCATGCATCTGCCTCTACATTGTTGTTTGACTGCAGATCGTCGAACTTTTGTTCAAGCGTCTCCAACTTCTCAAGGATGTTCGCCATCATCTGTGGCATTGCATCGAATGTGGGTACTTCTGTACGCATAAATGTGTGTTTAAGTTGGCTGCAGCTTATGCTACAGTCACTCTCTTTTGCAAGAAAGCGACCGCAAAAGTATCGGAAAAAGGAATGGTGATTTGGGCATGATTATGGGCATAAAAGGAACATGTCTTTTATAGCATTATTTTATTTATATAATGCTGATAATCAGATAAGAAAAAAACAACGGTGGTGAAAAATAATTTCGTTATGGCATCGTTATGATTGGTATCATACCCTTGTCATAATGGAAATCAGAAGCAAAAGGCCAAATACGAAGAAAGCCACTCACACTTGAATGTGAATGGCTATGGATGTGAACAACGTAAAAGTTACTGTATGTTTAGACCTATGGTAGTGGAATACGAACTATTCTTTCTTGGAGTCGATGGGAGTTCCTATCATGTCGTCAGAGAGGTTGATCTGGATGGCATCAGCGGCAGCATTCTTCTTTGCGTCAACTATCTTGGCATAGATTTGAGTTGTTGTTACCTTTTTATGGCCAAGCATTTTGCTGACTGTATAGATGTCTGTGCCATTGGTAAGTTGCAATGTGGCATAGGTATGGCGGAAACAGTGGAAGGTGATGTGCTTGGTGATACCAGATGCTTCTATCCATCGTTTCACAGGTCGATTAATCCATGATGGGTCTTGTAGCCCTTCAAAGACAAGTCGGTCTGCATCGCCTCGTTCGCCACACAAGGAATATGCCTGATCAGAAATTGGCATATACTCTACACCCTTGGTTTTCTGTTGGGTAAAATGGAGTTGGTAATGTTCCTTGTCTTTCACAATATCGCGCCACTTTAGCTGTTTGATGTCACTATGACGTAATCCTGTCAAGGCAGAAAATAAGGCTGCTCTTTTGAGAATTTCGCTATCGCATGGTGTTGCTGCCAGTTGGTTGAGTTCCTCCAATGTCAGATACTCGCGCTGGCTTTCCTCGTAGTATATGTTCTTAACTTTGGCTGCAAGGTCGATGGTCAAGTAACCATCGATGAAGGCTTGATGAAGACCTGCCTTGAATATCGAGAAATAGGTCGAGGCGGTATTGGCTGATATGGTTCCTGTCTTACTGCCTCCTTGGGGTGCATTGATAAGGTAATCCTTGTAGTCTTCGATGAGATTCAGGTCTATGCTACCAAATAGAAGCGGCTTCCCATCTGTATATAACTTTAGAAGTGCAAGTTCACGATTCCAATTGACTTGAATGGACTTGGAACTGTTCTTGTGACGTTTGTCCTTTAACTCCTCAAAGTACTTGATAAAGTCGCACTTTGACCTTTCGTTTTGTGCTGCTTGTTCTGCCTCCGAGTCTGTGTACAAAGACTGATTGTCGTATTCGTGCTGGCGAAGGTCACGAACCTTATCAGCAAAGATGCATGCCTCTTGGTCCTTTTGTGAACGGCACAGGATGATTCCATTGGCATCACGCTTGGGGCGATAGTAGGCTTTGCCATCGGCCAATGTCCTACCAGAACTATTCTTATCAAAGATAGGAGTAGTTATAAACCGCCCAAGTGGTTCATGCTTGCGGAGAGGCTTATCCTTGCCTGGCTCAAAGACAGGAAAACTTTCAATAAGCAATGACCACTGTTCTTTGTATTCGGATTTGCGGAGTATTACCTTGAATACCGTGCGCTTCATTGAAGTCTTCATAACTTGATAGATTTATAAAGTTTATCGATTTCTGATTTTGGAGCGTAAACATAGTTACCTATCTGACGGGTAGGGATGGAGAACTTGCGGATATGCGCCCATACGGATGAATCATGAATCCTGAACTTCTTCGAGATTTCACCGATGGTATAGCAATTCTCTGGTTCCATATTATAAGTTTTAGGAATAGGCTTTTGGGCAGCCTTCCTTACCTTCTTTCTTCTTGGATAACGCTGTTCAAGGTCTGCACGGTTCAACCTCAGTTGTTTTGTACCAAGGTTGACAGCAGGAATTTTGCCTTTGCGAATCTCGCGATACAAGGTGTCTCGTTCAACGCAATAAACGGCAACGGCTTCCTGAACCGAAAGATATTCTCGTATGTCAGGAATCTCTTTTGCCAACTCTTCGTACTTGCCTTCTTTTGCCTCTCTGTCTTTCTTCCTCTTGTAAGCAACATCGGAACATTGCTTCGAACAATATACTGCATCAATGGTGCGAATTTGGAACACCGCACCACATATAGGACATTTCCTTCGAATCTCGTATTTTGCCTGTGCCATATATCTATATAATAATGTGTATTTACCTTTTGTTGAACTTCGCCGACCAAAGTGTCGCGTGAATGATTTGGTGCAAAATTACGATAAAAATCCGAAATCAGAGCCAAATATACAAAGTTTAACTGAAACAAAAATCGGTGCAACTCAATGAGTTACACCGATTCGTTTATTGTTGCTTATTGCTGTTTATCAGCCTTACTTCACTTCCTCAAAATCGGCGTCCTGCACATTGTCATTGGACTTGCCGGTGTCCTGCTGCTGGCCTGCGCCTGCGTTGTTACCGCCGGTGAAGCCCTGGCCGGCGTTGGGCTGTGCGCCGCCTGCCTGCTGGTACATCTGTGCGCTGGCCGCCTGCATTACGGTGTTGAGGTTGTTGATGGCGTTGTCAATTGCCGTGATGTCGCCGCTCTTGTGGGCGTCGCGGAGCTGCTGGAGTGCTGATTCGATGTTCGACTTCTGGTCGGCAGGTATCTTGTCGCCGTTGTCTTTCAAGAAGTTCTCGGTGGTGAATATCATCGAATCTGCCTGGTTCATCTTGTCCACGCGCTCGCGCTCTTTCTTGTCGTTCTCTGCGTTCTGCTCGGCCTCCGCCTTCATGCGGTTTATCTCGTCTTGTGTCAATCCGGATGAAGCCTCTATGCGGATGGCCTGCTCCTTGCCCGTAGCCTTGTCCTTCGCGCTGACGTTGAGTATGCCGTTTGCGTCGATGTCGAAGGTCACTTCAATCTGCGGAACGCCGCGGCGGGCCGGTGCTATGCCTTCAAGGTTGAACTGGCCGATGCTCTTGTTCTGTGCGGCCATCGGACGCTCGCCCTGCAATACGTGTATTGTCACGGCTGTCTGGTTGTCAACGGCTGTCGAGAACACCTCGCTCTTCTTGCACGGAATGGTGGTGTTGGCATCGATAAGCTTTGTCATCACGCCACCCATTGTCTCGATACCGAGTGTAAGCGGTGTCACGTCGAGCAGCACGATGTCGCCTACGCCGCTCTCCTTGTTGAGGATTGCGCCCTGGATGGCTGCTCCTACGGCTACCACCTCGTCGGGGTTGACACCCTTTGAAGGCTCTTTGCCAAAGTAGTTCTTAACCAACTCCTGAACGGCAGGAATACGGCTTGAACCGCCCACGAGGATAACCTCGTCGATGTCTGACGTTGTCAGCTTAGCGTCGCGTATCGCGTTCTGGCACGGAACGAGGCAAGCCTGTATCAGAGAGTGTGCCAGCTGCTCGAACTGGGCGCGTGTAAGGGTCTTTACCAAGTGCTTGGGCACGCCGCCTTCAGCCGTGATGTACGGCAGGTTGATTTCAGTCGAGCTTGAGCTTGACAGCTCGATTTTAGCCTTCTCGGCAGCTTCCTTCAGACGCTGCATGGCCATCGGGTCTTTGGAAAGGTCGATGCCTTCGTCTGCCTTGAAGCCGTTTACAAGCCAGTCGATAATTACCTGGTCGAAGTCATCGCCTCCGAGGTGGGTGTCGCCGTTGGTCGAGAGCACCTCGAACACGCCGCCGCCGAACTCAAGTATTGATATATCGAACGTACCGCCGCCGAGGTCGAACACTGCAATCTTCATGTCCTTGTTTGCCTTGTCAACTCCGTAAGCCAGCGCAGCGGCAGTAGGCTCGTTGACGATACGGCGCACGTTGAGTCCTGCTATCTGTCCGGCTTCCTTCGTTGCCTGACGTTGCGAGTCAGAGAAGTATGCCGGAACGGTGATTACAGCGTCGGTGACTTCCTGTCCGAGATAGTCCTCCGCTGTCTTTTTCATCTTCTGCAGCACCATGGCCGAGATTTCCTGCGGAGTATATTTGCGTCCGTCGATGTCTACGCGGGGATAACCGCCTTCGTTGACAACGGTGAACGGCACGCGCTCGGCCTCCTTGCGGCTCTGGTCGTATGTCTCGCCCATGAAGCGCTTGATAGAGTATATGGTGTTCTTCGGGTTGGTTATGGCCTGGCGTTTTGCCGGGTCGCCAATCTTACGCTCACCGTCTTTCACGAAGCCTACAACCGAAGGTGTTGTGCGCTTGCCCTCGCTGTTGGCTATTACAACCGGTTCGTTGCCCTCGAAAACGGCAACGCAGGAGTTTGTAGTTCCTAAGTCAATTCCAATAATCTTTCCCATAATAGTATCTTTTTTTGTTATTTTTTGCAGTTTTAGGATTGTGCGGTCTTGTGGCGTTGCGGTTTTTGCGGCTTTCTTGCCGGTGTTTCGGCCGTCAGCCTCCGTGCGCCTTCCGCCGCACTTGAAGTCACTTCTCATTCAACAAAACGTATGCCAACGGCAGATGTATGCCATCCGGCGTGACATTTTGTCGCAGGATGTGGCAGTGTAAAGGCTTTTTGCTGGCGCATTTTGTCAGCACGTGCGTCATGAGGCGTGCCTGTTTCCGATGCGTTCCGCTGCGGCTTTGCAACCCGTTGACAGTCAGCGGCTTTCCAATATGCCGTCTTTCGGCCTGCAAAACATGCCCTTTTGGCGTGTAAAAGGTGGCCTTTTGGAAGGCAGAAGGCCACCTTTTGCAAAACCGTTTGCCACTTGCCATTCTGCAATGGCCGTGAGCCGTAGTGCCGAATTATGAAATCCTTTCTGGCGTTTTGTTTTGTACTTATCGGGATTTGCACTATCTTTGCGGCAGACAAACATAAGGAAAACACAAATGATAGGCATTGGAGACAAGGTGCCCGATGTGCTCGGGCGCGACGAGAACGGCAATGAAATACGTACGGCAGACTTCAAGGGGCGCAAGCTTGTGCTTTATTTCTACCCCAAAGACCTTACTTCCGGGTGTACGACGGAGGCCTGCAACCTGCGCGACAACTACGAAGAGCTGCGTGCGCAGGGCTTCGAGGTGGTGGGAGTGAGCGTAGACGACGAAGCCAAGCACCGGCGTTTCATTGACAAGCACTCGCTGCCGTTCCATCTGATAGCCGACACGGAGAAGTCGCTCGTCAGCGAGTTCGGCGTATGGGGAGAAAAGAAGATGTACGGACGCACGTACATGGGCACCATGCGCACCACGTTCATCATCGACGGGAACGGCATAGTAGAGCGCATCATCACGCCGAAGGAAATCAAGGTGAAGGAACATGCCGGGCAGATACTTGGCGGCAAGTGACGTTTACGACAATCAAGACCATCAAACACAATACTATGATAAACAAACAATTGTTACATCCCGAGAGCATCGTTGTCGTAGGAGGCTCGAACAACGTGCACAAACCGGGCGGCGCCTTGGTGCGCAATCTTATCAGCGGAGGCTACAAGGGCACGCTGCGAGTTGTCAATCCTAAGGAAGACGAGGTGCAGGGCATCAAGGTGTTCCACGACATCCATGAGCTGCCGCCTACCGACTTGGCCGTACTTGTGATACCAGCCCCGATGTGTCCCGACACCGTCGAAGTGCTGGCTGCCGAGAAAGAGGTCAAGGCTTTCATAATAATCTCCGCCGGTTTCGGCGAGGAGACCAAGGCCGGCGAAGCCTTGGAGCGTCGCATTCTCGACACTTGCGAGAAGTACGGAGCCGCCCTCATAGGACCCAACTGCATCGGTCTGATGAACGCCTGGCACCACAGCGTGTTCACAAAGCCCATCCCCACGCTTCACGAACAGGGCGTCGACTTTATCAGCGGTTCGGGAGCCACTGCGGTGTTCATCCTCGAGTCGGCCGTGATGAAGGGCCTTCCGTTCAACTCCGTGTGGAGTGTCGGCAACAGCAAGCAAATCGGTATCGAGGACGTTCTTCAGTATATGGACGAGAACTTCGACCCCGAACGCGACTCGCACATCAAGCTTCTGTATATTGAAAACATCAACGACCCCGACAAGTTGCTCCTGCATGCAGGCTCGCTCATACGCAAGGGCTGCCGCATAGCCGCAATCAAGGCTGGCAGCAGCGAGAGCGGAAGCCGTGCAGCGTCGTCACATACGGGGGCGATGGCCAGCAGCGACTCCGCCGTAGAGGCGTTGTTCAGGAAAGCCGGCATAGTGCGCTGCTTCTCGCGCGAGGAGCTTACCACCGTTGGCTGTATCTTCACGCTGCCCCGTCTGAAAGGCCGCAACTTCGCGATAGTGACCCATGCCGGTGGACCCGGCGTGATGCTGACTGACGCTTTATCGAAAGGCGGACTGAATGTGCCCAAAATCGAAGGGCCTGAAGCCGACGAACTGAAGTCGCTCTTGTTCCCCGGCTCGTCCGTGTCAAACCCCATTGACATCCTCGCAACCGGCACGCCGGAGCATCTCGGGCTTGCCATCGACTTCTGCGAGCACCGTTTCAAGGACATCGACGCCATCTTCGTAATCTTCGGTACGCCCGGACTTGTACAGCTCTATGAGGCATACGACGTGCTGCACAAGAAGATACTTGAATGCAAGAAACCCATATTCCCCATACTGCCGTGCCTCAACACCGCAGGCCCTGAAGTGGCCGAGTTCATCAAGAAGGGGCATGTCAACTTCAGTGACGAGGTTACTCTCGCCACGGCTCTTACCCAGGTGATGAAGACTCCGCAGCCTGCTGACAGCGGAATCGAGCTTGCCGGTGTAGATGTTCCGCGCATCCGCGAAGTCATATCGCACATTGACGGCGACGGTTATCTGCCGCCTGACGGTGTGCGCGAACTTCTTTCGTGCGCCGGAATACCCGTAGTGCCGGAGAAGGCGTGCGCCGACAAGGACGAGCTTGTGGCCTTTGCCGACAAGATTGGTTACCCCGTGGTGGCCAAGGTTGTAGGACCTGTACACAAGAGCGACGTTGGCGGAGTGGCTCTCAACGTGCGCACGGCCGAGCATCTCGGGCTTGAGTTCGAGCGCATGATGCGCATCGAGGGCGCGACGGGCGTGCTCGTGCAGAAGATGTTGCACGGTCGTGAGCTGTTTATCGGTGCCAAATACGAGCCGAGGTTCGGCCACATAGTGCTCTGCGGACTTGGAGGCATCTTCGTTGAGGTGCTCAAGGACGTGTCGAGTGGCCTCGCCCCGTTGTCGTTTGACGAGGCTTTGTCTATGATTAGGTCGTTACGCACGTATAAGATAATAAAAGGTGTGCGCGGCCAACAGGGCGTGAACGAGCGCAAGTACGCCGAAATCATCGTGCGGCTGTCCACCCTTCTGCGCTTCGCTACAGAGATAAAGGAGATGGACATCAATCCTTTGCTGGCCGACGGTGACGACATCGTGGCCGTGGACGCACGCATACGGATTGAAAAGAACAAAGAACATGGAAATTAAGGGTTAAGAATTAAGAGTTAAGAAAATATGCGTTTGCAGTTTGTACTAATGGCAAATACATATTTTCTTAACTCTTAATTAGCTTTATGCTGACCTTCGGCTCTTAATTCTTAATTAAAAATATAAGGTGAAAAGATGAAGATTCTTGTTGTAGAAGACAACGCCGACCTGCGTGAAATAATCGAGCGCTCGCTTCAAAAGGAGCGTCATGTTGTGGAGACGGCGGCCGATTATTCAACGGCGCGTACCAAGGCGTTCCTTTACGAGTATGATTGCATACTGCTTGACATTATGCTTCCCGACGGCGACGGGCTTACGTTGCTGCGCGAACTGTCGGCGCGCGGCCGCCGCGGCAACGTCATCATCATATCGGCAAAGGACTCGATTGACGACAAGGTGGCAGGACTTGAGCTTGGGGCCGACGACTATCTGGCCAAGCCTTTCCATCTGGCGGAGCTTAACGCACGCATACGCAGCGTGGCGAGGCGCAACTCCCGCGACGGCGGCAACGGCATAAAGGTGGGCAATGTCACCGTGCATCAGGATAAGTTCACCGTCGATGTTGACGGCAAAGAGCTTGAACTGGGGCGCAAGGAGTATGACATACTGCTGTATTTCGTCAACCGTAAGGGCCGTCTTGTTGACAAGATGACGCTGGCCGAGGCCGTTTGGGGCGACGATGCCGACCAGGCTGACAACTTCGACTTTGTCTATGCCCAGATGAAAAACCTGCGCAAGCGGCTCAAGGCGGCAGGAGCCACCATCGAAATAAAGACCGTTTACGGTTTCGGCTACAAGCTTATTGAAGTAGACGAGGTGTAAGTCAACGAGTGACGAGATACGAGTTGACGAGCCGATTACCGTCAGCCAAAACCTTGTACCTCGTCTCTTGTCCCTCGTTCCTTGTCAACTCGTCCCTTGTCTCTCGTCAACTCATCCCAGTTCCTCGTCAACTTGTCCCTTGTTCCTCGTCTACTAAACACCAAAAGACATGAAGCTGCAAAACGTCATAACATATCGCCTGTCAATATTGAAGGCCGTCATATTGGCGGTTTGGGCTTTCTGTTTCTATTTCGCGACAATAAACGAGATTAACGACAAGACCGACGACGGGTTGGCCGAGTATGCCGAGACCGTCATGACCGACTATCTTGCGGGACTGCCCGTGCCCGACGAGGGAGCGGTAGGAGGCAGGCGGTACATCTTGCAGGCCGTTTCGGGCGACTATGCCGCCAACGTAAGCCGCATAAGGTTCAAGGACGCAGAGATGCCGTTCGACGAAAGCGGACGCTATGAGCCGGCCCGCACCGTGTCGTATGTGTTCCGCACTGACGACGGACAGTGGCGCGAGCTTGTGGCTTTCACCACCACCATCGACAAGGACGACCTCAAGCGCGCCATCCTCTATTGGCTTGTCGCGCTCTATGTGGTGCTGCTTCTCGGCTTGGTCGGCGTCAACCTGTTTACCGTGCGCCACTGCATGAAGCCGCTGAAGGCGCTCCTCGACTGGTTCGACGCTTACCAGATTGGCCGCGGCGGCAAGCCTGCGGCGCTCGAAACCAACGTCACCGAGTTCCGCAAGTTGGACGAAGCTGTGCGCCGGAGCGTAGAGCGCAACGAGCGGCAGTACGAGCAGCAGAAGCTGTTTATAGCCAACGCGTCGCACGAAATGCAGACACCGCTCGCCGTGTGCACCAACCGCCTCGAGATGCTTGCCGACAGCGACAACCTTACCGAGAGCCAGATGGCCGACATAATAAAGACCATGCGCACGCTGAAAAGCCTTGCCGCAACCAACCGCTCGCTGCTGCTGCTCTGCAAGATTGACAACGGCCAGTTCGCGTCAAGGGAGGATGTTGACATGCGCCGGGCAACGCTTAAAGTGCTGGCCGACCTCGAAGAGGTGTACTCTTACCGCCGCATAACGGTGGAGACACGCCTAACCGACGGCGTATCAGTGAGCATGGACGGGCAACTTGCAGGCATCCTTGTGTCAAACCTGCTTAAAAACGCCTTCGTGCACAACGTTGAGGGCGGCCGCATCGTCGTCACCTCGCAGCCCGGAAGCTATACAGTAGCCAACACAGGCGTCAGCGAACCGCTTGACGACAGCAAGATATTCGAGCGCTTTTACCACTCCGCAGGCAAGAAGTCGTCAACCGGTCTCGGCCTCGCCCTTGTCAAAGCAATCTGCAACATGTACGGCTTCACCGTCACATATTCGTTCGCCGACGGCCTGCACACGTTTCGCATAGACACCGTCAAGGCATGACTTCCGCCGCCACTCACCGCCCCTTTGTAACTCCCTGATAATCAACGTCTCCGCAAAAGGCCATGTTTTAGCTTGCAAAACACGGCCTTTTACCGTGTAAAAGGTGGCCTTTTACCTCCTAATTTGTCGTCTTTTGGTTCATCCGCAGTTTTGTTGGATGAGAAAAGGATTATAAAATCGTACAAAATT